>JAZQHL010000077.1:0-28658 GCA_045540595.1 Ruminococcus sp. | reverse complement strand
TATTCTTTCTTAAAGCTTTTGCATTACCTGTTAATTTTGAATTATTAGTTTTATTCATTTCCACCTCATCCACCGCAAGCGGTCCCCCTTCCCCTCAAAGGGGAAGGCTATTCAGGCTTCTCCTTGAGGAGAAGCTGGATTTGCCGTAGGCAAAGACTGATGAGGTGTAGGACACATATGTGTCCGTAAAAATGCACTACAAAAATTAATGTGCTTTTGCTCTGAGTCCTGTAAGTTCTTCAAAAACCGGAAGTTCATAGCAAGGGAAGTATAGTCCCCAATCTTCGTCCTTATGAGTGAAATGAAGAATATAGTAGGAATCTATGAGTAATTCTTTACCCTCAACTGAAATATTAATCTGTATCCAGTTTGAGAACTGCCATGAATGCTTCCTGGGGAACTTCAACTGTACCCAGCTGACGCATACGTTTTTTACCCTCTTTCTGCTTTTCAAGAAGTTTCTTCTTACGGGTGATGTCACCGCCGTAGCACTTGGCAAGAACGTCTTTTCTCATAGCCTTGACGGTTTCACGGGCGATAATCTTTCCGCCGATGCAAGCCTGAATGGGAACTTCAAAGAGCTGTCTCGGAATCTTCTCCTTGAGTTTTTCTGCCATTTTTCTGGCTCTGGGGTAGGCTTTATCTGCGTGGATAATAAAGGAAAGTGCGTCAACAACCTCGCCGTTGAGCATAATATCAAGCTTCACAAGCTGGCTCTGGCGGTATTCCTTCAGCTCATAGTCAAAGGAAGCATAGCCTCTTGTTCTTGATTTAAGAGTATCGAAGAAATCGTAAACAATCTCTGCAAGGGGAAGTTCATAGTGGATATCAACTCGGTCGGAGTCGATGTAGGTCATACCGATGAACACGCCTCGTCTTTCCTGACAAAGCTCCATAATGTTGCCTACATAATCAGAGGGAGCATAGATGTGAGCATCTGTGAAAGGCTCCTCAGCACTGGCAATGTGAGCAGGGTCAGGGTAGTTTGTGGGGTTGTCAATCATATGCACTGTGCCGTCTGTGAGGGTTATGCGGTAACTGACAGAGGGAGCAGTGGTGATAAGGTCAAGGTTGAACTCACGCTCAAGTCTTTCCTGAATAATCTCCATGTGAAGAAGTCCCAAGAATCCGCAACGGAAACCGAATCCCAGAGCAACAGAGGTTTCTGCCTCGTAGGTAAGGGAAGCATCGTTGAGTTTCAGTTTCTCCAGTGCATCACGCAGGTCTCCGTATCTTGCACCGTCAGCAGGGTAAACACCGCAGTAAACCATAGACTGAATCTCACGGTAGCCGGGCAGGGGATTCTCTGCAGGATTCTCGGTAAGGGTAACTGTGTCGCCAACCTTTGCATCACCGAGAGTTTTGATAGATGCTGTGATGTAGCCTACCTCACCTGCGTAGAGAGTGTCTTTGGGCACAAGTGAAACAGCACCCATAGTACCCAGTTCTACAACATTGAAGGTTGAGCCTGTCTGCATAAGTTTGAATTCGTCACCGACTTTGATTTTGCCTTCTTTAACTCTTACATAGATGATAACACCCTTGTATGAGTCATAGACACTGTCAAAAATCATAGCCCTCAGGGGTGCATCAATGTCACCCTCGGGAGCAGGTACGTCCTGGACAATTCTCTCAAGAACTGCGTGGATATTGATACCGTTCTTTGCGGAAATCTCAGGTGCATCCTGTGCAGGAATACCGATGATATCCTCAATCTCGTTCTTAATCCTTGCAGGGTCAGCACTGATAAGGTCGATTTTGTTTACGACAGGGACAATCTCAAGACCTGAATCAACTGCAAGATAAGTGTTTGCAAGGGTCTGAGCCTCAATACCCTGAGTGGCATCAACAACCAGCACTGCACCTTCACAAGCGGCCAGTGAACGGGAAACCTCGTAGTTGAAGTCTACGTGGCCGGGAGTATCAATAAGGTTGAAGGTGTACTCCTCACTATCATCTGCCTTGTATTTAAGAGTTACGGCGCGGGCTTTGATTGTAATACCACGCTCTTTTTCAAGCTCCATATCGTCAAGAATCTGGTCCTGCATCTGGCGCTCAGTAACAGAACTTGTCTCTTCAAGAATACGGTCAGCCAGAGTGGACTTGCCGTGGTCAATATGAGCAATAATGCTGAAATTTCTAATTTTACTCTGATCGAATGCCAAGAGTATCACCTCAAAAACATAAAAATACATAATAATTATATCATAATGTTATTTCACTGACAATAAGCAAAGAGGATTATTTCTATGGAAAGTTGGCAAAAATATCCTTGAGGTGATTATTATGTCAACACTGTGGCAGAATGTTGAATTTGAAAAGAGAGAAAGGCTTTATGGTGAAGTGAAAGCCGATTGTACGGTTATCGGTGCAGGAATGGCAGGACTTCTGACAGCTTTTGAACTTCAGAAAAGAGGTTTTTCTGTGATGGTGCTTGAGGCAGGCAGAGTATGCTCAGGTGCAACTGCAAGGACTACTGCAAAAATCACTGCTCAGCACGGCCTTGTGTACGATAAACTTATAAGAAAACAGGGGTTTCGGGAAGCAAAGCTGTATTTTGAGAGCAACACAAGAGGAATAGATAAATATGAAAAGTTAATAAGAGAAATGAATATTGATTGTGACTTCAGACGTGTGCCTGCTTATATCTACGGAAGATTCTCTGATTATGATATCAGAAAAGAGGCACAGGCGGCTGACAGGATAGGAGCGATGTATAAGTTTACAGACAAAACTTCCTTGCCTTTTCAGGTAAAAGGTGCACTGAAGTTTGAAAATCAGGCACAGTTTCACCCCCTCAGATTTCTTAAAGCAATTTCAGAAAAACTCAGGATATACGAAAACACCCCTGTTATTGATATTGAAGACGGCAAGGTCACAACTATGCAGGGAGTTGTGAATACCCATTACATTGTAAACACCACTCATTATCCCATAATCAATCTGCCCGGGCTTTTCTTTCTCAGACAGCATCAGGAGAAGTCTTACTGCATAGCGCTGAAAACTAAGGAAAGGCTTGACGGTATGTACTTGGGAATTGACGAGGTCAAAAGCCTGAGAAGCTTTGAGGAAGGTATAATCCTTGGCGGAGAAGGGCACCGAACAGGTGAAAATCTCAATGGAGGTTGCCTGTGCAGACTCAGGGAATTTGCAGAAAAGTGCTACCCTGAGGGTGAGATAATCAGTGAATGGTCAAATCAGGACGCAATAACTCACGATGGTGTACCGTTTATTGGCAGATTCAGCAGATTTGCACCAAGAATGTTTGTGGCTACAGGTTTCAATAAATGGGGAATGAGTCTTTCGTCAGTGGCAAGCGATCTGATTGCAGACCTTATCTGCGGAAAGAAGAATGAATACGAAAAACTGTATACACCAAGCCGTGTGAAACTCCGTGCATCTATTTCTTCTTTTGCCGTTGATGTGGGGTATTCAGTGAAAGGTCTTGCAGAAGGGCTTGTGAGCAGTAAAGAAAAACGATGCACTCATCTTGGCTGCAGACTCAAAGAAAATAAAGACGAGGGTACACTGGAGTGTCCTTGCCACGGTTCTCAGTTTGATGAGTCCGGTCATATTGTGTTTTCTCCTGCAAACAAGGATATAAGTAAAGATTAATTGCGGTCTTTACCTTGTAAATTTGCTTGTCTTGTGATATAAAATAAGAGTAATTTATATTAACGAGGCGATATTTATGAATACAAAAGCAGAGATTGCAAAGGAACTTTTTCTGAAAGGATATAACTGCTCACAGGCGGTGTTTGGTGCTTTCTGCGAGGATTTCGGAATAAATCTTGAGACAGGACTCACCCTTTCCTCAGGCTTTGGCGGAGGAGTGGCAAGACGCCGTGAGGTGTGCGGTGCTGTAAGCGGTGCGGTTATGGTGCTTTCTCTTATTCACGGATACAGCGACGCAGAGAACACTGAAGCTAAAAAGCATCTTTATGAAGAGGTCAGAAAAGTTCTGAGTGATTTTGAAGGAGAAACAGGCAGCATCATCTGCCGTGAACTTTTAGGACTTGAAGAGAAAATGTCTGAGCCTTCTCCCGAGGCACGTACAAAGGAATACTACAAAAAGCGTCCCTGTGCAGAGCTTGTATATGTTGCAGCCCAATGTGTTGAAAATCATATTAAAGGTCTTTCGGATAAAACTGAGTGATTAACCCGCTTTTTCGTTCATATTCTGTATTAATAAAATACGGAGATGGTTTTGTGAGCGGAAATTTTATTAATCCTGTCTATCCCTATACGTTTGGCAGATTGTGGTATGCTGTAAAAAGCCTTGAAGAAAAATATAAAGGTATAATCTGCACTGTCTGCAGGGGCAAAAGCACACAGGGCAGGAGCATTCCTGTACTCAGGCTGGGAAAGGGCAAAAGAAAAATCCTTGCGGTAGGGGCAATTCACGGCAGAGAATATGTAAGCACAGGTTATCTTCTTAAGTGTATGGAAGATTATGCCTGTGCTTTTCAGAGTAAAGAGAAATACTGCGGATATAATGTTGAAAACATATTAAATGAATTTACATTTCATTTTGTTCCTGTGGCAAACCCCGATTCTGTGGAGATTGCTCTGGGCAGGGCAAAGCCTTCCGTGAAAGTGCAGGATTTTAGTGCTTATTTTTATAAAAACAATGCAAACAATATTAATATAAATGCAAACTTTCCTTTTGAGTGGCAGGCAGTGCCTGAAAACCGTCAGGGCGGAAAACATGGGGCAAGTGAGGCAGAGACGAAGTTTCTGATGAATCTCTGCGAAAAATACGAATATGAAAAAATGCTTTCCTTTCACTCGCGGGGAGATTGCCTTTACTGGCGTGATGAGGGAAACGGAGAAGTTGACGGAGATTTGCAGACTGCACGAAGCCTTTGTGAGTGCTGCGGGTTTTCACTTTGTAAGCCTACAAGTGAAAAGGCGTCATACTCAGGGGGCTTTGAAAACTGGTTCCGATACAGATTCAGAAAAGTGGGAATCTGCGTGGAACTTATTAAAGACGAAAATGCACCCTTTTCCCTGTGTTGCACTGATTTTTATAACCTTGCACGATGGGAGCAGACAAGATGTGCTTTGCTGTGCACGGCTGAATACTGAGAAAATTTACAGAAAGTTTTTATTAGCACACAAATTCATCACATTGACAGGTTATCTTATAATCAGAAAGTATAAACACGGATTACTGCAGAGATTGTGTGGAGGTGCAGAAGTATGGCAAAACTCCTTATAGTTGACGATGAGTTCAGAATAAGAGAAATAATAAAGAAATATGCAGAGTTTGAGGGTCACACCTGTGTTGAGGCAAAGGATGGTATGGACGCCATCGAAAAAGCCGTAAAGGAAGAATTTGACTTGATAATTATGGACGTTATGATGCCTGAGCTTGACGGATTCTCTGCCTGCAGAGAAATCAGAAAGCACAGCACAACTCCGATTATCATTCTTTCTGCAAGGGGTGAGGAGTACGACAGAATCCACGGCTTTGAGTTGGGCATAGACGATTATGTGGTAAAACCCTTCTCGCCCAAGGAGCTTATGATGAGGGTAAGTGCAGTCATCAAACGTTCAAAGGGAAATATTCAGGAAAAGGATATTTTTGTTTACGAAGGTCTGTGTGTGGACTTCAGCGGAAGAATTGTCACCATAGACGGAGAGCGTGTGGATATGACTCCCAAGGAATACGACCTTTTCTTCTATATGGTGAAGAACAAGGGAATAGCCCTGACAAGAGAAAAACTCATCAGCAAGGTCTGGGGTTATGACTTCTTTGGTGATGACCGTACCCTCGATACTCACATTAAACTTCTGAGAAAAAGTCTCGGCAGATACAGCACAATGATTGTCACGCTGTGAGGAGTTGGGTATCGTTTTGAGTCAGATTAAAGATGGAAAAGTTGTGACAGATAAAGGCAAGGAAGTAAGCAGAAAAGGCTGGTCAAGGTTTCCTTTGAAGGTGAAACTTATCGGCTTTTTTCTGCTTTTTGCTTTTTTACTGTTGGTTTTTCTGTGGCTGTTTCAGATTGTTTTTCTTGATGATTTTTACGAGATGATCAAGACTTCGCAAATAGAGAGCAGTACAAGCTATATAAGCCAGAATATAGAGGACGAAGAGATTGAAGAACTAATCGAGACCATACATACAGGTAACGGAATGTCGGTGTCGGTGTTTGATATTTCTTCTGAGTTTTTCACAAGTGTGTATGAGAGCAACAACAGGGATATGGATCTGGATATTATGCCTCATCAGGCTTATATTTACTACAGCAAGGCGTACTCTTCAGGGGGAAAAGTAACCCTGGAGTCAGAAGATCTGATTAATGACCTGTATAGCGGTGATTTTTTCGGAGGAGGGTTTCAAGGGAAGCCTCCCAGAATGGACAGAGAGGGGACGAGGATCCTCACCTGTGCTCAGATTGTAAAAACTCAGAACAGTGAATATCTTGTGGTGCTGAAAACCCGAATGACTCCTGTCACAAGTACGGTAGACACCTTAAGATTTCAGCTTTTGATTATTACGGTACTGCTTGTTATTTTTGCGGTTGTATTTGCAATACTGGTATCCTCGAAAATCTCAAAGCCCATTGCAAAGACCAACGAGGGTGCCAAGGAGCTTGCAAGGCAGAATTACCATGTTTCCTTTGATGCAGACGGCTGCAAGGAAATATGTGAACTCAGTGAAACCCTGAATTATGCGGCGGCGGAACTCTCCACAGTAGATACATTAAGACGCGAACTGATTGCTAATATTTCTCACGATTTACGCACACCACTGACAATGATAAGCGGTTACGCAGAGGTGATGCGTGATATCCCGGGAGAAAACACTCCTGAAAATCTGCAGGTGGTTATTGACGAAAGCAGAAGATTGTCTGAACTTGTGACGGATTTGCTGGATCTTTCAAAGCTTGAGGCGAACACTACACAGCTGAATGTGGAGGAGTTCTGTCTGACAGACAGTATCCGCGGAAATTTCACCCGATATGCAAAGCTTATCTCTCAGGAGGGTTATGTGCTTGAGTTTGAAAGTGACCGTGATGCAGTGGTGAAAGGTGATGAGTTAAGGCTTACGCAGGTGGTTTATAACCTTATCAACAATGCCATAAACTACGCAGGTGAAGACAAGACTGTAATTGTCAGACAGATTGTAAATGACGACAAGGTGCGGATTGAGATAGAAGACCACGGCAAGGGTATCAGCAGAGAAGATATGAAGTATATCTGGGACAGATATTACCGTGTTGACAAAGAGCACCGCAGTGCAGTTATCGGCTCAGGTCTGGGACTTTCTATTGTAAAAAATATACTTTTACTTCACAAGGCTCGTTTTGGAGTGAAAAGTGCACCGGGTGCAGGAAGTACCTTCTGGTTTGAACTTGATAAGATTTAATTAAAAAACACCGTTGAGTAAAGGCTCAGCGGTGTTTTTATGCTTTATTTGAGAATTTTTTTGAAAACTTCGGTGTAGGTGAGTCTGCCCTTTATGCGGTCTGAACGCATAAGGGAGATTTCTTTTATCCGGGTGCTTCTGGCAGAAAGAGAGGTATCCAGAATCTTTTTGTCAAACTGAGGCATAGATTCAAACTGTCTTGCAAGTGTGATATGGGGCTTGAAAGGCTTGGTATCAACTGCTACGCCTTTTGAAGTGAGTTTTTCACGGACAGTCTCTGCAAGACCTTTGAGTTCCTGACACGGCAGAGTTTTTGCAAAGCAGATGTTGCCTTTGCCGAATTCTCCGTACCCTTTAAGAGTCAGAGAAAAAGGTGAAGCGTCCACCTCCTGCAAAGCATCAATTGCTCTTTTTGCAGAGGGCACCTCTCCGATAAAAGCCAGAGTCAGGTGCAGGTTTTCTCTGGGTGAAATATTTGCACTTATGCTGTTTTCTCTGAGAATTTCTGTGCTTTTATACAGATGGTCGACTATGTCTTTGTCAAAGTTTATTGCCACAAAAAGTCTCATAATATCAATCCTTTTTTGTATTGCTGAAGTGCTTCTCTGCTACTCTTACTGCACCCATTGCATCTTTTGAGTAGTAGTCAGCACCTATCATATCAGCATATTCCTGACTGAGTACAGCACCGCCTACGGTGACCTTTGCAAAGGGGCACTCCTGCCTTAAAAGTCTTATGGTGCTTTCCATAGCAGGCACAGTGGTGGTCATCAGTGCAGACAGTGCCACAAGGGTCACGTTTTCTTTCTTCACGGTTTCAAGGATAACTTCTTCTGACACATCTTTGCCCAGGTCGATTACCCTGTAGCCGTAGTTTTCAAGAAGGATTTTTACGATATTCTTGCCGATATCGTGGATATCTCCGCGGACAGTGGCAACAATTATCTTTTCTCCTTTTTCCCCGCTTTCTCCCTGATGGGACAGGGCTTCTTTCACATAGCCTGCGGCTACCTGTGCGGCCTCGGCACTCATAAGAAGCTGGGGCAGATAAACTTTTCCCGATTCAAAACCTGCGCCCACTGTATCAAGGGCAGGAATAATGTGATTATTTATGATATCAAGGGGAGGGGTGTTTTTCAGAAGCTCCTGTGTAAGCGCTCCGCTTTCCTCACAAAGACCGGAGATTATAGCAGTTTTCAGGTCCATATCACCTGTGTGCTGAGGGATTACGTCCTGCACATCTTCCATAGACATAACCTGTGTGATTATGCTTTCTGCAAAGGTTTCAAGTTCGCTTTTGATTTCCTCACCTGCAAGGAATCTGAAATCGCTTACAGCAGACATCATTCTGTCTGAATGAGGATTCATAATGGCAGAGGATAGTCCGCATTTCAGCGCCAGTGAGAAAAAGGCTGAGTTTACAAAGTCACGGTGAGGCAGACCGAAGGAAACGTTGCTGACACCGAGAGTTGTCTTTACTCCCAGAGCGGTAATGCCGCGGATTGCTTCCAGAGTTACTTTGGCTGCGTTTTTGTCAGCACTGATTGCCATTGTCAGGGTGTCCACAATAATGTTCTTTTTGCGGATTCCGTAACTTTCTGCAACTTTGATGATTCTTTCTGCGATTTCAATTCTGCCCTGTGCAGTTTCGGGGATTCCCTTTTCGTCAAGGGTCAGGGCAACTATCACACCGCCGTATTTTTTTGCAAGGGGAAAAACGGTTTCCATAGATTCCTTCTTGCCGTTTACGGAGTTTATCATAGGTTTGCCGTTGTATATTCTCAGGGCATTTTCAAGGGCAACAGGGTCTGAGGTATCTATCTGCAGGGGTGTGTCGCTTACACTCTGCAGGGCTTCAATTACCTGCTTCATAACCTGAGCCTCGTCAATTTCGGGCAGACCACAGTTTACGTCAAGTATCTGTGCGCCTGCCTGTTGCTGAGCAACTCCCTCACGGAGAATAAAGGCAAGGTCTCCTTCTCTGAGGGCTTCCTTTACTTTCTTTTTGCCTGTGGGGTTGATTCTTTCACCGATGACAACAGGTGTGTCTGAGAATTCAACTGCGTGGGTGTATGAAGAAACAAGGCAGTGGTTTTTCTCTGTGATTTCCACAGGGGGAGTGTTTTCAAGAGCAGACACCACAGCCTTGATATATTCGGGAGATGTACCGCAGCAGCCGCCGATGATGCGGGCGCCAATCTGAGCGGAACGTACCATCTCTTTTGCAAATTCTTCTGCAGATACATCAAAGACCATTCTGCCTTCTTCGCTTCTGGGAAGTCCTGCGTTGGGTGAAATCATCAGAGGAGTTGAACTGTATTGTGCAAAAACCTTCAGGATTTCATTCATTTTATGAGGGCCTAAGGAGCAGTTCATACCAAGAGCATCAACAGAAAGACCCTCAAGCAGAGCAATCATAGAGACAGCATCTGCACCTGTCATAAGTTTTTCTTTTTCGTCGTAAACATTGGTGACAAACACAGGTAAATCAGAGTTTTCTTTAGCCGCAAGGACAGCCGCCTTGGTTTCATAGGCGTCGTTCATTGTTTCAATGAGAATAAGGTCGGCTCTGTCTTTGCCAAGGTTTACAACCTTTGCAAAGTAATCTACCGCCTGCTCAAAGGGCAGGTCACCGAAGGGTTTGAGGATTTTTCCCAGAGGACCTATGTCAAGGGCTATAAATCTCTTTTTGCCGCCTGCTTTTTTCACTGCGTTTTCAGCACAATCAAAGGCAGCAGAAATGACAGCTTTCAGTTCATCCTCTGAAAACTTCAGAGGATTTGCACCGAAGGTGTTGGTCGAGATTACATCACAGCCTGCCTCAAGGTAGGAAAGATGGATTTCCTCAATAGTATCAGGGTTTGTAATATTCAGGCGTTCAGGAAGTTCTCCTGTTTTCAAGCCTCGTTTTTGAAGCTCGGTGCCCATTGCACCGTCAAAAAACACAAGAGAACTTTTAAGCTTTTCTCGGATAGTCATAATAATCAGTCCTTTTTATGAAGGCCCCCTTGCCTAAACGGGGCTGTCAGCCTTGGCTGACTGGGGGATTATTTATAGATTTCTTTACTGAATAATCAATATAATCACAAACACCTCTGAAATTCCGATTGATTTCATGGTTTGTTATACGAAGTATGGTTAAATTGCGATTTTCAAGACTTATTGTTCGTATTGCATCTTTATGCAACCCGATTTCTGTATAATGCTGTGATCCGTCCAGTTCAATAATTAACCTTGCATCGTGACAATAAAAGTCAACTATATAATCATCTATAACTTTCTGTCTCAAGAATCGAATAGGGTAGTTACGCAAAAAATCATACCACAGGTGACGCTCTTCTTTTGTCATGTTTTTTCTAAGAACTTTTGCGGTTGGAGTTAGTTTAGCATTGTGCTTTCTTTTCATTGTTAATCCCTCCGTCAAAAATCAGAGATTTTTGCCACCTCCCTTTAGTCAAGGGAGGCTTTTGGTGTTCGTTTTCTCACAATAGCGGTGACGGATTTTGTGGGAGTTAATAGATAGGAGTCGGTCATACTGAGACCGATGTTAAGACTTGCATCAAGGTAGTCAAGTATACCCTTCTGCATTTCAAGGGGTAAATCTCCGTATCCGGGAGAAAATCTCTCCTGAGGATTTGTGCAGAAGATATCCCTGCATATATAGTCGCAGAAGCACTCAATGGCGGCAGTGGCACAGCCGTCGGTAATGACTGCACGGCTGGGTTTTGTGAGTGAATAGCGGGAGATAAGCCTGTCTGCGCCTATTCCCACAGTTGCACAGAAGATGAAGACTGTGCAGTTTCCGCCTAAGAATGTTCTGAGGGATTTGCTTTCATATCTGCAGAAACCGAAGTCTGCGGTGTTGCCTGTGAATTTTACTTCTGCTTCGGTGTAAACAGCACGGGGAGTGATGAATTTGCATAGTTCCTCAAGTGCTTCTTCACACAGTGCACAGAGTTTTTCGTCTTCACTCTGTCTGCAGCCGCTGTAGCGGATAATATCCCTCAGAGGCACACACAGAGAGCAAGGCTCTGCTGATATCAGTTTAAGGTGTGGAGTCATAACTTACCCCTTGATAATCTCAGAGAGATTTTCCTGAATTTTCTGTGCCACATCAGGTTTGTTCATTGAGTATACGTGAACATTTTTTACTCCTGATGCGTACAAATCTATAATCTGCTCTGTTGCGTATGCAATGCCTGCCTGTTTCATAGCAGCAGGGTTATCTCCGTAGCGCTCGGCAATGCGGATAAATCGTTTTGGGAGCACTGTGCCGGAAAGTTCGCAGGAGCGGTAAATCTGCTTTGCGTTGGTAATGGGCATAATACCTGCCACAACAGGGACAAAGATACCTTTTTTGCGGAGTTTGTCAATATAGGAGTAAAGAATGTCGTTACTGAAAAACATCTGGGTTGTAAGGAAGGAGCAGCCTGCCTCAACCTTTTTGCCGATGTTTATAATGTCGTCATCAAGGGTTTTGCTTTCAAGGTGACCTTCGGGATAGCAGGCGCCGCCTATGCAGAAGTCGCCTGTTTCCACAATTTCCGCTATAAGTTCTGAGGCATAGTGGTAGTCCTCAGAAAGTCTGCCTTCTTTGGGAATGTCACCGCGGAGTGCAAGGATATTTTCAATGCCTGCTTCCTTCAGTTTCTTAAGCTGAGCCTGTACGGTTTCTCTGGTGGAAGAAACACAGGTAAGGTGTGCCAGGGTGGGCACATTATATCGTTTTTCTATGTTTTCTGCAATGGATACAGTGTACTGACTGGTACCGCCTCCTGCGCCGTAGGTAACGCTCATATAGTCGGGCTGAAGTTTCGCAATAGAGTGGGCGGCTTCTTCTACCTTTTCATAAAGGTCGTGGGTTTTCGGCGGGAAAACCTCAAAGGAAAGAGTAGGCTTGTCCTTTGCAAAAAGCTCTGAAAGTTTCATAAAATCACTCTCCTGAGTTTATTAAGAGAAACCCCGAACAAGGCTTATGCTGTGTCCGGGGTGAAAAGATTCTTATTCTTCTTCGGTATCTTTTACAATAGCAAGACCCAGAACATCAAGGCTTTCTTTATCAACAGGTGCAGGACACTGAGACATAAGCTCGGAAGCGTTCTGTACCTTGGGGAAAGCAGTAACATCACGCAGGGAATCTGCACCGCAGAGAATCATTGTGATACGGTCAAGACCGATACCCATACCGCCGTGAGGGGGAGCACCGTACTTGTAAGCATCTACAAGGAAGCCGAACTTGAGTGCAATCTCTTCGTCTGTCATCTTAAGTGCTCTGAACATCTTCTGCTGAAGTTCGGGGTTGGAAATACGGATTGAGCCTGAAGAAAGTTCAACACCGTTGAGGGTAAGGTCATAAGCCTTGGCTATTACCTTGCCGGGGTCTGTGTCAAGATACTCAAGGCATTCTTCCTTGGGCATAGTGAAGGGGTGATGCATTGCAACCCACTCGCCTGACTCCTCGTCTTTCTCAAAGAAGGGGAAGTCAACAATCCACAGGAACTTGTACTCGTCGGGGATAATGTTGAGTCTCTTTGCAACAATGCCTCTGAGTGCACCTAAGGTGGGCAGAGTCACAGAGTCTTTGTCAGCAACGATAAGCACAACGTCGCCTTTTTCTGCACCAAGACGGTTGAGGATTGCCTCAAGCTCACCCTCTGCCATAAATTTTGCAAAAGAGCAGGAGGGAGCATCGTCAACCCATCTTACAAAGGCAAGACCCTTTGCACCGATACCTCTCACATATTCTGTGAGCTTGTCGATTTCCTTACGTGTATAGGTGGAAGCAGCGTTCTTTGCAACAATTGCACGGACAGAGCCGCCTGCTTCGATGGCAGAAGTGAACACGCCGAAACCGCAATTTGCTACCATATCGGAAATATTCTGGATTTCCATACCAAAGCGCATATCGGGCTTATCAGAGCCGAAACGCTCCATAGCCTCTTTGTAGCTCATACGCTCAAAGGGAGTGTGGAGGTCCTTGCCCAGTACGTCTTTGAAGATTCTCTTCATAAGACCTTCGTTGATTTCAAGGATATCCTCAACATCAACAAAGGAGAGCTCCATATCAATCTGTGTGAACTCAGGCTGACGGTCAGCACGCAGGTCCTCATCACGGAAACATCTTGCCAGCTGAATGTAGCGGTCAAAGCCTGAAAGCATCAGAAGCTGTTTGTAAATCTGGGGTGACTGAGGCAGAGCATAGAAGGAGCCCTTGTGAATTCTGGAGGGGATAAGATAGTCACGTGCACCCTCGGGAGTGGACTTCATCATCATGGGAGTCTCAATCTCCACAAAGCCGTTCTCGTAGAAATAGTCACGGGCAGACTTGCAGATTTCACTTCTCATCATAATGTTCTTCTGCAGGGGTCTGCGACGGAGGTCAAGGTATCTGTAACGAAGTCTCAGCTCTTCGTTTGTGTTCAGGTCATCAAGAATTTCAAAGGGAGTTGTTTCTGCCTTTGAAAGAAGTCTTAAATCGCAGACGTCAATTTCGATGTTGCCTGTGGGGATTTCGGGGTTTTTGGAGCTACGCTCACGGACTGTACCCTTTGCACAAACTACATACTCACTGCGGAGTGTCTGTGCTTTCTCAAAAATCTCTCTGTCTGTTGTATCATCAAAAGCAAGCTGAACAATGCCTGTGCGGTCGCGAAGGTCAACGAAAACAAGCTGACCCAGGTCGCGCTGTTTCTGTACCCAACCGCAAACGGTAACTTCCTGTCCGATGCTTGAGTCTCTCAGGTCACCGCAGTATGTGCTTCTTTTAAGTCCTGTCATAAAATCTGCCATAATTTATCTCTCCTTATAAAAGGTATTTTCAGTTCATATCAGATGCAAGGTCAGCGGAAAGCAGGTTTTCAATGAAGATGTGCGCATCACTGATGGAAACCTCTGTCTGCTCACCTGTTTCCATATTCTTGAGGATAGCCTTGCCGTTTTCGATTTCGTTATCACCAAGCACCATAGAGAATTTTGCCCCGATTTTGTTTGCATATTTCATCTGGGCCTTCAGACCTCTGCCCACAATGTCAAACTGAGCACCAAGACCTGTTTCTCTTACTTCTCTTATAAGTTCAAAGGCTTTAATCTGAGCCTTGTCGCCTAAAGCTGCAATGTAGAGAATATCTTTTTCAGGAGTGGGAATTTCCACACCTTCTGCTTCCATTACCATCAGCAGTCTTTCAAGACCGATTGCAAAGCCTAAAGAGGGCAGGGGATTTCCGCCCAATTCCTCAATGAGTCCGTTGTATCTTCCGCCGCCGCATACGGTGGACTGAGCACCGATGCTGTCAGAGATAAACTCAAAAACAGTGTTTGTGTAGTAGTCAAGACCGCGGACGATGGAGGGGTTGACGGTGAATTCGATTTCTGCAGCATTCAGGTATTCCTGAACTTTTCTGAAGTGATTGTCGCACTCCTCGCAGAGGAAGTCTGTGATTTTGGGAGCACCCTCGGCAATCTTCTTGCATACAGGGCTTTTGCAGTCCAGAATTCTCATGGGGTTTTTCTCAAGTCTTGACATACAGGTACCGCAAAGGGTATCTGTAAACTGAGAGAAGTATTCCTTGAGTGCAGCGTGGTAGTTCTTTCTGCACTGCGGACAGCCGATGGAGTTGATCTCCAGACGGATATTGGGAAGCTGAAGTCTGTCAAAGATTGAACTTGCAGCACAGATGAGCTCTGCGTCTGCAATGGGGTCTGACGCACCGTAAACTTCCATTCCGAACTGGTGGAACTCACGCTGTCTTCCTGCCTGGGGCTTTTCATAGCGATAGCAGGTTGTGAAGTAGTGTGCCTTCACAGGCAGACCATCGTTATAAAGCGCGTGCTCAAGGAGTGCCCTTGCAGCACCTGCTGTGCCCTCGGGACGGAGAGTCAGGGATTCGCCGCCTTTTGTTTCGAAGGTGTACATCTCCTTCTGGACAACGTCTGTACCCTCACCTACACCGCGTTGAAACAGTGCTGTCTGCTCAAAAACAGGAGTGCGGATTTCTGAGAAACCATAAACTCTTGCTTCGTCAGAGAGGATTTTTTCTACAAACTGCCATTTATAACTATCGCGGGGAAGGATATCCTCTGTTCCTTTGATTTTTTTAGCAATAAGAGCCATCTCATATCACCCTTTCCAAGTATGTAAAAACAAAATAATTATACATTATATAGTATCACAAATGACACAGGTTTTCAATAAAAAAATACCGACTCTGCAAGGAAACAGAGTCGATTTATAAGGCTTTGGATTAATTGAGAAACTTTTCTTTGAGTTTTGTTTTTTTCAGAAGTTCTGTGAGGAGTGTGCCTGCCACAATTCCTGCCAAACCCTGCATAGAATTTCCAAGGATTGAGGCAAAAGCACCTGCTCCGTAATGAAGTATAATTGCTTCAAAAAACAGGTAGCCCAGCACCATGATGATTTCTGCAAAAAGCGCACCTAAAGCGGTGAAAAGCATAAAAGAATTCGGTTTTTTATCTGTGACTTTGCGAAAAATGTGAAGTACAAACCATACACAAAGAGCCATAAGAGCTTTGATGATAAAGGTTGCAGGTGCATATTGAGCGTAGCCTGCAAATATATCTGCCAGGGCTGAGCCCAGTCCTGCCGCAAGTGATCCGTAAACAGGACCTAAGAAGAAAGCGGACAGTACCACCACGGCATCACCTAAATTCAGAAAGCCTCCTGTGGGAGTGGGAATCTGAATAACCATAGTAGCCACACAGCACAAAGAAGCAAATAGCGCTGTCAGCACAAGAGAGATAAGGTGATTTGACTTTTTCATTTTTCATAACCTCTTTTCCCATATATTTCAGGATTTTCCAGTATTATACTCCCAAAGTTTTCTGATTTCAACCGTTTTTTTAAATAAGTAAAAAAACAGCCTTCCTCAGAAAAGAGGAAGGCTTTGCTTATGTATTATTTCAGAAAACTCAGACGTCGTAGGTTTTATCAAGAGCCTTGAGCTCGTTGTAGGTGTCGATTTCAATGATATCCTCGAAGGAGCACTCTCTCACGTGAATCTTGTATTCGTCCTTGAAATACTCAAGGGCAACCTGATCCCAGTATCTCTCTTTTCCGCCGGGAGCCTGGAATACCTGCTTGATGTGACCAACAAGGCGTGCGCCGTCTGCCTCATCCCAGTAGGAGATACCAAACATATGATGGCAGTTTGTACCGCCTACAAGAAGCTTTTTGATAACACCGCTGTCGTTGGTCTCAAAGCACCAGTCGTCTGTTTTCTCAACAGGCACTGCAAGGTAGTTGGAGTGATACTGATATTTTGTAATGAGCTTTGGATTGTAGAGGAACAGGTCAGCCTCAAGAACGTATGCATTCTTCAGAAGATAACTTGCACAAACTGCAGAGGAGATGTTGTTAGCCTCGTTGTACTGGGGATTTTCAATGAACTTGATCATAGGATAATCGTACAGAAGCTGGTCAAACTGCTCTGCAAGGTAACCTCTTACAATGTAAATCTCAGGGATTCCTGCTGCAACAACTGCATCAAGCAAAGAAGTGATGATACGTTTACCGTTTACACGGATAAGGGGCTTAGGGGTGTTGAGAGTAACGGGTACCATACGGGAGCCGAAGCCTGCAGCAATGAATACAGCACGCTTTACTCTGTAGGGCTCAAGTGCATCAAGACCTGCAGAGGTGATTACACCATCATTAAGATAGCCCAGAGTAGTCAGCTCTGCAACGCATTTGTTGACAGTGCCCACAGACATTTTTGTTTCGGTTGCGATTTCACGCTGAGGACGGGACTTGTGTTTGTCGGAAAGGTAGACAAGCACATCAAACTGCTTTTTAGTAATCATAATATCACCGCTTAATTTTTTGAATTTTTATACGGAAAATGAACGCAATCCCTGAAAAAATCAAGGTTTATAAGGTAGAATAAACCCTCTGCCAAGTTTCCTTACAGAGGGTTTGGTTATTCAAGTGAAAATGAACAGAAGGGTGAAATTACTGGTCTTCACCGAAAGAGCCTGTAACCTCAGCCTCAACTTCCTTGTTCTGATTCTCGTCAATGCCAAGCTTGTCAGAAATCTTCTTCTTTGCACGACGGAAGTAAACTGCTACAACTGTACCGATAGTAACTGCAACGCCTGCAACAGCGGCAAAAACCATGGACATACTTGCTGCGTCAATATAAGCTGTAATAACCTGCATTTTTATTCCTCCGATTTATTTGTTATTTTGTTGACTTTTGCATACACCAACATTATAGTGCAGTGTACGCAAAAAGTCAATTATTATTGAATTCTTTGTTTATATTACTTTTTCTTTGTTTCCTGCTGACGTTTTACAATCTGACCGTAGATGTACTTTGCACCTGCAAGACCGCTGCTGCCTACGTTGAAGATGTTGCGGTGCAGAGCCTCGTCAATCTGAGCCTCGTACTTCTTGGGATTGGAGAGCAGCTCAGCAACTACATCGGGTACTGTGGACAGCTTGTCTGTATCTACAGAAATACCAACCTGATCTTTCCAGGAAATCTCTGTGGGAACAAAGGGGATTTTTTCGTAGTTGGGGTTTAAGACCTTCATGGGAGTATTAATGAACATTGAAGGCTTCTTGGTTGCGTAGGAGAATTCGTAAGCAATACCTGACCAGTCGGTAATGAGCAGGTCGGATTCCCAGATTGTGCGGTTTGAGGAGAAGTCCATCTCAATGATGAAGTCGTCGCCGTCGCAGCCTTCGTACTTCTTGATGATAGCGTCCATCTTTGCGGGGAAACGCTTGATGTACTCGGGGTGGGGTCTGAGAATAACCTTGTTACCCTTGTGAAGGAGTCCCTCCATAAGTTCGTCAAGGCAATACTCAAGAATGTTGTCCTCCTGCCAGGAAGGAGCAAGGAGAATCTGCTTTTTCTCGTGCTCAACCTTTTCCATCTCTGCATACATTCTGCACAGGTTATCAATTACGCCGAAGCCTACAGGTACCAGAGTTTTCTCGGGCAGGTTATAAACCTTTTCAGTAGCTCTCAGCTCGTCAACTTGATGGGGACCGACACAGAAGATAGTGTCGAAGTGGTCGTATGCACCCTCACGTACGCACATTGTGGTACTTGTGGGACCGTGGAAGGTGTAGATATATTCAATGTCTTTTCTTACATAAGAACGCTTGATGTAGTATTTCTCAAGGTCGGGTGTTGTCATCAGAACGATATCGGCATCCATCTTCATCATAAAGGTGATGATTTTCTTGGGTCCGATATAGTATGCCTTGATGCGGGGATTTTCTTCGGCTTTTTTGAAGATTGCATCCTTGGGGTCGTTGGTTACATAGTGGATTGTAAGAGAGGTGTTCTTGAGAAGTTCATTGATGATGTTCTCAAAGTACTTGTAGAAACCGCTCTTTTCTGAGTAAACAACAAGGTGCTTGTTTGCAATGGAGAAGAAACGCTTGTAGTCAGCGCGCTCGCGCTTTGCGTTTTCATCGCGATGGAAGAGACCCTTCTTCTTGTCACCGTCAAGTGCTTCGATAGCAGCAAGTTCTTCGCGGCTTGCCTCAAGTTCTTCATAGTCAACGTACTTTCTGGGAGAGATAAGTGCGTTGAGCAGCAGAAGCTGAAGCACAGCAATGATGTTACTTACTACCCAGTAAAGTGCGATACCTGTGGGAACAAAGAAACCGAGATACAGTGAAAGACCAACAGAGAATGCCATTGTGCCCCACTTGTTACCCTTGCCCTGCTCTGCCTGAAGAACATTGATTTTGTTCTGGATAAAGCAAAGGAACCAGGAAGAGAAACCTGCAATAATGGGAGCAAGCACATAAATCCAGTTGCTGCTTACTGTCTGCGAAGGAGTGGCTGAAAGGTCAAATCCGAAGAAATCAAGGTCGAAGTTCTGAGCATTTCTGATAGCAAGAGCGCCTTCCTCGGTCTTTGCAATCTCTGCAAAAGCCTCGGGGTGATTCTTGATAGCATACATTGCGTTGATTTCCACAGAGTTTGACTCAAGGTCAATATCCATAACTGTTGCGGCAGTGGTGTTTATCTGATCTATAACAGTATCGGGAGTTTTGAATATATAGGAAAAAGGATGATAGATAACAGCAACTACGCCCAGAAGCAGTACAATCTGGATCGCAAGGGGAATAAGGCTTGCAAAGGGGTTGTATTTCTGCTCCTTGTACATCTTGGACTGTTCTTCACCGATACGCTCGGCATCACCGTAGTATTTAGCCTTGAGTCTGTTGATGGCAGGCTGAATCTTTACGATTTTGATGGAGTTCTTGTGCACCCAGATGCCAACAGGCAGAATAATTATCTTTGTGATAAGGGTGAACAGAGAGATGGCAAGGCCGTAGTCGGAAACAAGTGCGTGGGTAAACTGCATAATGTATCCGAGGGGTAAAGCCAGCCAGGAGATAATCATATCATACATTTTGCTTTTCCTCCGTTTTTTGTCGGGTCTGCTTAAACCGCATAAGCCCGTATTATATCATTTCACATTATACTCCTGCATATATACAGTTGTCAATTGTGGACGAATACAGTAAACGGAGTGTAAAATGGCTTCTCCATAGGCATAATGACAGTAAAAATGAAAAAATTTGTAACTATTGTGTTGTTGCAAATTGGCTTTTGCTGTGGTATATAGAAACTATAGTTTGTTTCTATGGGGAAGAAGGTATATCCGTGAACAGAAATACTAAGATTATTTTATGGGCAGCAGCAGGACTTATGGCAGTTCTGTTTGTGCTTGTGATGGTTTTGTCTTTTGATAAAAAGCCTGAGAATAACGCAACTCCCGATGAGGTTTACACAGAGTCAGTGCAGGAGACTTCCACATCTCCTGAAAAAAGCGGTCCCTTAAAACTTTCTTTTATAGGAGATTGTATTCTGGGCAGTGATTCGGGAGAGTCCCGTGAGGGTAATTTTACCCACACAGCAGAAACTACAGACCACAGATATTTCTTCAAAGAAGTGTACGATGTGCTGTCGGCTGATGACCTGACCTTTGCCAACTGCGAGGTTGTGCTTTCAGACAGAAATCTTAAGAAAATTCCCAAGGATTACAGCCCTGCCTTCTGGTTTATTGCGCCTTCAGTGAATGCGGATATTCTGAAACTTGGAAGCGTTGAGGTTGCAGGTGTTGTGAATAATCACGTGGGTGATTACGGCGAAGAAGGCTACACTGACACTGTTGCTTCATTGAAGGCTCAGGGGCTTTCCGTAGGCGAAAACTTCACTCCTCTTTACTTTGAGGAAAAGGGCATAAAGATTGGTGTGCTTTACTGCAATCTGTGGGGGTCTTACAACCTGCAGTATGTTGAGCCCGTGCTTGAAACCATGCAGGATAAATGTGATTATAAGATTCTCTTTTTCCACGGCGGAGAAGAGGGCATTCACGAGCCTGACAACTATAAGATTGACGCTTGCAGGTATCTGGCAGAATCGGGACTTTGCGACCTTATTGTAGGCAGTCACCCTCACGTGCTTCAGCCTATGGAGGTTGTAAACGGAGTTCCCATTGTGTATTCTCTGGGTAATTTCTGCTACTCCGCAAGCAGTTACCCTGAAAACAGAACTGTAATCTTTCAGGCAGAGCTTCACGAAGAAAACGGCAAAATCCGAACAGAAACAAATATAATTCCCTGCTATGTGTATACAGGTTATAGCAACAACTGGCAGCCTGCGATTGTGAGTGACGAAGGCGTAAAGACAGAGATTATGGAGATGATGAGCAAGAAGGTTGAGCATCAGACCGAGCCATCATCTACCACAGAGCCTGAAACCATACCTGAAACTCAGGCGCAGATCAATACTCCCACAGCACCTCAGGATCCCACAGAGGGATATTATGATACTGAGGAGACTCAGCCTGTGGAGTATTGATAAATCCTTACGACTGCTGTTTTGAGAAAAATAAAAATTTAAAAAAGATATTGAAATTGCGTAAACTTTGTGGTAATATAGTCGGGTAGCAAAAATGCAAACCCGAATATGCTGATATAGCTCAGTAGGTAGAGCGCATCCTTGGTAAGGATGAGGTCAGCGGTTCAAATCCGCTTATCAGCTCCAGAAACCCTGAAACATAGTTGTTTCAGGGTTTCTTTTTTGCAAAAAACTTTTTATTAGGTATCTTCAATATGCTCCATAATATCGCCCACATTACACCTGAGTATTTTGCAAAAAACATCTATTGTGTGAGTGCTGACACTTTCGTTACGCTTGAGCCTTGTGATTTGTGCGGGACTGATTTTATATTGCTTGATAAGAGCATATTGGGAGATTCCTTTTTCTTTCATAGTCTGCCATAGTTTGTCATACACAATCATACTTTGCAAGCCTCTGCTTTCCTTAAAAGTTCTACTTGCATATTAACCGAATGTGGTGTATAATCATATTAACCAATATCGGTTAATATATTCAGAAAGAAGGAATTTGCGTGAAAAAAGTAGTGGCATTGTTAATGGTAGTTGTTTTTTGTGTATCGCTATGCAGTTGTGTTAAAAAACCAACTAAAGAAGAACTGATTGTTGAAGCAAACAGATATATGGCAGCAGAAGACGTGAGTGCCGAGATATTTGACATCAACAGTGGGTACAGTGCTGATTATAATGGGTATTACGCTATTGTTTCACTTGATGTAGATTATATTTGCTCAGAAAAAAATATTTCTGATGATGAGGAACTTAGATCAACCTTGGTCGGTGTAGAAAACGATTGCGAGGAATCGATAGATATGTATATCGATGTTTTGTATGAAGATCTTAGTGAGATATTTGACGGTTCAGATGTTGAAGTGAGGGTAGGATATATGAACGTGGACGGAGAATTTGTCCATCTTCGCATATCGGATCAAGAATAAAAAGGAGTTTTTGATATGGCCATTGTTTTGACATTTATTTTAATATTTGTTGGATTCTTTTTGCTAATGTTTTTTGCCTTCAGTTTTAAACTGATTATAATTCCATATGAGATGGCAAAAGACACGAAATCTCCTGTGGGAGGAATCAGGACAATAGGTGTCTCTTTCGTGATTGTTGGAGTATTGGCAGTATGGTTTGTCTATCTGCTTATCGATAGATTGTTGGAACCTTCAGCAGAAGATTGGATGTGGACCGGCGTTATTATGCTTGGAATAGTTGCATTTTTAGTGTTTTTTATTGGAGTTGGCTTGGTAAAAGGGTTGACTGTCAATCAAACTTTATGTGCATTATTCAAGTTTATGACAGAGAAAGAAACCGAACCCAAAACAACTAAGAAGCAACGCAAGGTAATGGGTATTGTTGCTATGGTTGTAGGTGTTTTATTGTGTGTTTGGATTGTAGGAATATGCGCAGCAAATAACACCTCAGACAATGGTTACACTTGTTCGGTTTGTGATAGAACCTTTGCATCAGGAAGTTCTGATGCCCGCAGTATAGCTGAATCAAATATGTGCAATAACTGTCATGACAATTTCCTGTGGGGTCAGGACGTTTTGAATGAAATTGATGGTAAGAATAATTAATTCATAATAAACACAGAGAGCGGAGTGTAAAAACTCCGCTCTCTGTGTTTATGTCTTTTGAGTTCTTTCATTACATATATCCGAGGAAGGTGTTGATGCAGTCTGTGCCTGCGTCAAGTCCTGCAAGCCACTTCTGGATTGCGGTGGCATCTTTGATGTTTACATCGTCTTCTGTGACTACATTTGCTGCAAGCTCTGCACTTACGGAAATTGCCTCAAGTCCTGCAAGATATTTCTGGATTGTGGTTGCATCCTTGATGGTAACTGTGCTGTCCATATCTGCATCACCCATAAGGATTCCGCTCTGTACCTCCCATTGTGCATAGAGGTTTGTGTGTGCATCGGGAACAATGGAGGTTTCGGTTATTCTGGTGCCGCCCCATTTCTGAGTATACCAGCCTTTGAAGTTGTAGCCAAGTCTTTCGGGGGTGGGCAGTTTGCCGTAGGTTTTGCCCGGGGTGTAGGTACGGGTTTCTGTAATCTCAAGATAATCTGGCATTGTGGGTGCAGGAGCATCTTTGTCTGTAAGCTCAAAGTCTGTGAAGTAGAAAGTACCTGCTTTATCAAGGTAGGGGTGCATATGTGCGCCGTCATAGGTCTGCTTTGACATATCAATAGTGTATTCCTGCCAACTTGTTGTAAGGGTGATTGCTTGCAGGTCTGTGGTGTAACCCCAGCGGAAGTACATTTTTGCACCGTCTACAGAGGCTTTTGCTCTGAATGTGAGAGTCATAGGTCTGTTGTCACCTGCACAGTAGTTGTAGCAGGGACTCTTGTTGGTGTTGGTTTTGAAGAGCATATCAGAGCCTGATTTGCCTGCTGCCTTACCTGTTATTACAAGGGTGTCGCCGTTTTCAACACTTAAGTCATAAACTGCGGTGTCTCTGCTCTGATAGTAGTTATTGAAGGTACCGCTGTCAATGGCAGCCATATAGTTGGTGTCTGAGTAGTTTGCGTAGAAATCGTGGGTAACCTCTGTGGGCTTCCATACAGGATGGAGAGTGAAGGTATCGCCTATAATGCCGCCTTCCTTAGTCCAGGAGGTATTCATTGTGAAGGTGAGTCCTTCGGGATAAACACTTAACTCCAAGTTGTCGTCGCGGATTTCCTGTAGTGTTCTCCAGCCTACTCCTGCAACGTGCCATTTGTTGTCGGACTTGCGGTGTGCGTGGTAGCCTTCACAGGTATAGCCTTCAAAGTTGAAGGTGCAATCGGGGAAGGTGACAGTACTGCCCATAGATGCCTTGAAGGAGGACATTGTGCCTGTACCGCCGTTTGCATTGAAGGCAAAGGTGCAGTCGGTGTTTACTGCGTTTGTGGGATAGCAGATTTCCTGAAGCTTGTTACCGCAGTAGGAAATCCAGGATTCCAGATTGACATAGCAGCACATATAGTTCTTTTTGTTTGTAGAAAGGGATGCAGAGTCAATCATGGGGCTGTTTGCGTGGTTGTTGTAATGGGTTGCAGAATTTACCCACCAGTATGAGCCTGATGAGGTTTTGTCCTTCTTGATTTCCATTACAGTGAAGCCTGAAGGCTGAAGTGTTGTGGTTGAGCCATTATAGGCAATTACAACAGATGCGTGGGTGCCTGTGTATACAATAACGGGTTTTCCCTGAGCAAGCTGGTTGTAAATTTTCTCGTAGGTTGCGGCATTTTTGCCGATACCGCTTGTGACACGGGTCATTTTTACGGGATAGTATTTGGTCAGGTTATCGGCATCGTTGGCATAGCCGTTTGCAGAATCCTTGAACATTTTTGTGATGGCATCTGCACGGTCGAGGTAGTTGTAGTCTGTGCCTGCCTTGCGGTAATTGGTGGTAACGCCTTTGTAGGTGTAGGAGCCTAAGCAATAACCCTGAACGGTAGCCATACTTGACCAGTAGCAAAGTCCGTTTTCGTCATAATAAGGCTGATACACACGGCTGATGGGAAGAGCGGGGATTTTTGAGTAAGTTGCGGCAGAGGTGTTCAAAGTGCCAAAGGTAAAAAGTCCGCCGAGAATCATTATCAGCGCAAGGGTGAGAGAAAGAACAGATTTGAGTCTTTTCATATTAAGTCTCCTTTGCAGTGGTATTAACTGAACATTTTTTCAGTGCTGGGTGTATATGCACCTGCAGGTATGGTCACAAGAACAATATTCATAAACTTGCCCATTGCCCGCAGATAGTAGATACTCTGAGTTGAAGTGCCCCCGGTTTCGGTCTGAAAAATTGCCTTGCGGTAGGTCTGTCCGCTGAGCTTTACGGTATATTTGCCAAGAAGCTCTGTGCCTTTTGTATTCTGGAAGGCGCCTTCCAGCATTTCCAGGTATTCGTCTGTGGTCATTGCCACACTTGCGGTTACATACATATTTTCATAGGCAACAGAAATGCTGACTCCCGATTCGGGGTCAGTTGCCCACATATCATAAACCGCAGGCACTCTGTCGGCGGTGGTGGGGAAAACATAGTCTTCAAGTTCTTTTGAGTCCACACCGATTTTCAGCGCAAGCTCTTCATCTGAAAGGAATTCCCAGTCAGCAGGTTTTGTGAAGTTAAGACTTGTGGTGGGGCTTTTATATGTATTGCCATTTATTGTACCTCTGTAGAGGTTTTTTTCTGTGTTCTCCGAAGGGGTATCGGATTCTGCAGAAGTTGTTTTTTCGGACTCTGCAGGAGTTGTCTGTGTTTGAGTCTCTTTAGGAGCAGTGGGTTGAGTGTGGGTGGTTTCCTGCTGTGAGGAAGTGGTTGTTGTCTCTTGTGTATGGGTATGTGAATGAGTGTGTGCAGTTGTTGAATCTGTAGGGGTTGTGTCAGGTGCACAGGCTGCGCAGGATATAATTATCAGTGCTGTAATCAGCAATGCTATACATTTTTTCATATACATTTCCTCCTTTTGATTTTCCTTTATTAAAGTATATCATTCTGTCAGGATTGCTGTCAATTATCTGATGTGTTTCCTACTAAATAATAAAGAAAACTGTGAGCGTTTAATGTCCCTTAACAGATATCCGGGGTTTATGTATTTTGGTTTCGGTCGGATTCCTGCAACGGGAGGAGATTATAAAAACTATTCAAAAAACCAAAGGGAGCAGTGCACATTGGTTACCGCTCCCTTTGGTTTTATTGTTTAAGTTTTAAGAAAACATTGATTCGATGTTTATATCGTTAACATCTGCAGAGTATGCGGCGGTTATTACCGTCATAATCTCATTGGTTGCACGGATATAGTAGTCGGTTTTCATTTCTGTGCCGTCTATGAATACAGAGAAGGAGGTTTTCAGGTAGTCTTTTCCGCACAAAGAAACCTTTTCGCTTGTGCCGATGTTCATATCGCCCATAGTGCCCAGATACTCTGTCATAGCTTCCATATACTCCTGCTCGGTAACAGCTTTGCCCATAGTCACACTCAGATTTTCATAGCCTATGGTGAGGTTGAAGCCTGTTGCATCGTCCATGACCATCATATCAAGAAGGCTGGGGTATTCGCTCAGGGAGGCTGCGAATTCTTTCTCGTTGATAGTTTCTTCTGAAATGCTCAACGCCTGAGCAAGCTCTTTGTCGCTCAGAAAACGCCATTCGTCAGGTTTTGTAAAGCTGAGCCCTGTGTATGTGCTTGTGTAGTTGTTGCCTTTTATTGAGCCTCTGCAGAGTCCTGTTCCCGAATCCTGTGCGGGTTGGGGGCCTTTTGTGCAGCAGGCAAGGGAGAACATAAGTAAAATTACCAGCAGTGCGAAAAATGCTTTCTTCATACAAAACCTCCTGTGTTTAAGTGTAAAAAGTATATCACCATAATGTAAGGTATGTCAAATACGTCAACGAAACAAAAGTTTTGATTCCAAGTTAATATACGGCGGTAGATTTACATATTTTACATTCTTGAATTTTACCCGAATTTAATGTAGAAAAACTATTGAAAAATGGAGAGAAAAGCCGTATAATATCCCTGTATGAGTTATCTCAACTTTAATTTCAGAAAGGAGTAGCAACAAAATGAACTATTCACATGAAGTACAGAAAATGTGCGTTGTTGCAAAAGGACCCAAGCACGGTCCCGCACCTATCCCCGAAGAGGGCAAATGGGTAAAATCCTATCAGATTTCCGACATTTCCGGTCTTTCTCACGGTGTAGGCTGGTGTGCACCCCAGCAGGGTACATGTAAGCTCACACTCAACGTTAAGAACGGTATTGTAGAGGAAGCTCTGGTTGAGACTCTGGGTTGTTCCGGTATGACTCACTCCGCTGCTATGGCTGCAGAGATTCTTCCCGGCAAAACTCTCCTTGAGTGCCTTAACACAGACCTCGTTTGCGACGCTATCAACACTGCTATGAGAAACATCTTCGAGCAGCTTGCTTACGGCAGAAGCCAGACAGCATTCTCCGAGGACGGTCTGCCCATCGGTGCAGGTCTTGAGGACCTTGGTAAGGGTCTCCGCTCACAGGTTGGTACAATGTTCTCTACAAAGGACAAGGGTGTTCGTTACATGGAGATGGCTGAGGGTTATGTCCTCAAGACAGCTCTTGATGAGAACAACGAAGTTATCGGCTATCAGTTCGTTAAGCTGGGCAAGATGATGGAGGATATCCGTCACGGCATGAGCCCCGACGAGGCATATAAGAACAACATCGGTCAGTACGGTCGCTTTGATGGCGCAGCTAAGTACATTGACCCTCGTGAAGAATAATAAGGGAGGTTAAAGTAATGGCTGTAACATTTGAAAGTATGGACAGAAGAATGCCTAAGATCAATGCTTGTCTCGCACAGTACGGCATCAAGGATCTTGAAGAGGCAAGAGCAATCTGTCTTGAGAAGGGATTTGACCCCGATGAAATCGTAAAGGGCGTTCAGCCCATCGCATTTGAGAACGCTTCCTGGGCATACACACTGGGCTGCGCAGTAGCAATCAAGAAGGGCTGCACAACTGCTGCTGATGCTGCTGAAGCAATCGGTATCGGTCTTGAAGCATTCTGTATCCCCGGCTCTGTTGCAGAGCAGAGAAACGTTGGTCTTGGCCACGGTAACCTCGGTGCAATGCTTCTCAGAGATGAGACAAAGTGCTTTGCATTCCTTGCAGGTCACGAGTCCTTTGCAGCAGCAGAGGGTGCTATCGGTATCGCAAGAAACGCTAACAAAGCAAGAAAAGAGCCCCTGCGCGTTATCCTCAACGGTCTTGGTAAGGATGCTGCTTACATTATCTCCAGGACCAACGGCTTTACTTATGTAGAGACAGAGTTCGACTATTTCACAGGCGAGCTTAAGATTCTTGAGGAGAGAGCATTCTCCGACGGAGAGAGAGCTGCTGTTCGTTGCTACGGTGCAGACGATGTTCGCGAAGGCGTAGCAATCATGCAGAAAGAGGATGTTGGTGTTTCCATCACAGGTAACTCCACTAACCCCACAAGATTCCAGCACCTTGTTGCAGGTACATACAAGAAGTGGGCACTTGAAAACGGCGTTAAGTACTTCTCCGTTGCTTCCGGCGGCGGCACAGGCCGTACACTCCACCCCGATAACATGGGCGCA
Source organism: Ruminococcus sp. (assembly GCA_045540595.1). Classification (GTDB taxonomy): domain Bacteria; phylum Bacillota; class Clostridia; order Oscillospirales; family Acutalibacteraceae; genus Ruminococcoides. The sequence goes on along the minus strand of JAZQHL010000077.1, from coordinate 306 downwards.
GGTCCTGCTTCCTATGGTCTCACAGACTCTATGGGTCGTATGCACGGCGACGCTCAGTTTGCAGGTTCTTCTTCCGTTCCCGCTCATGTTGAGATGATGGGCCTTATCGGTATGGGTAACAACCCCATGGTTGGTGCTACAGTTGCTTGCGCAGTTGCAGTTTATGAGGCAATGAATAAGTAATAAAAGCCTGATTAAATCAAGGCTTTTACCAATTTATAAAATTACAGGGTTTGAAGCAAAATCACTTCAAACCCTGTTTTTTATTGAATAATAAATTCGTGCTAGCCAGTACTTTATACCATA
>JAZQHL010000076.1:0-2554 GCA_045540595.1 Ruminococcus sp. | reverse complement strand
TGGCTACGATCCGACTTCAAGCTTGTACATCTTTCTGTAAAGCATCCAGCCGCCTGAGAAGATAAATCCCACAAAAGAGAATCTGCTTCTGCCTGTTTTGTGCATCTGATAGAACAGCCTTGAGTAAAAAGGAGTGTTGTTCTTGACAAACTTTGCACATTCTCCCACAGTCACACCTTCACCGATTTCCTCCTCAGCTTTGAGTCCACCCATAGGGTCAAAGGCGAAGGTAGTGAAAGGCTCCTCGTCTTTCCGCTCAGCACCGGGTGGGGCGTAGGGTGTACCTTCGCGGGAAGAGGATTCCTCCTCGCTGTGTCTGTCAAAGGAAGTGTATTCGTCAGTTGCAGCTCCGCACTGATTACAGAATTTACTGCCTTTTTCGTTTTCTGCACCGCACATACGGCAGAGGATTGTGTCTGCCTTTTTTTCGGCTTCTTTTGTTTCTGTTTCTGCTTTGTAGTCAAAGCCCTCTTTGTGGCGTGAATTGAAATGACACTTCATTTCAATTTCATAGCATTCTCTGTGATGAGGTGCTCCGCATTCGGGGCAAACTACTATATCGCTGTCTTTGTCAAACTCTTTTTCGCACACAGGACAGCGAAGACTATAATATTCCATATTATCACCTTTAGCCATTATACCAAATAATCTGCCCCAAATCAACATAATAATTTGTAATTTATATATTTATATATGGGTTTACAATTTTTGCGTTTTGGAGTATAATCTAATGAGTTTATTATGAGTTTATATAAAGAGAGGTATATTTATGCTTCAGTTTGAAGAATTAAAACTGCGACTTGAGGCTCTTCGTCCCGAAATTGACGACTATGCAGATGCTTTGGGTCTTGACCATATGAGGTCTCAGATTCAGCAGCTTGAAAATCGTGCAACCGAGCCCGGCTTCTGGGATGACCTTGAGAATTCCCAGAAGGTATTAAAGCAGACCAGCGACCTTAAAGCAAAGGTTGAAAGATACGAAAGACTTGATACTATGTACTACGATGCTCTTACTCTCATCGAGCTTGCTGACGAGGAAGAGGACGAATCTCTGTATGACGAGGCACTCTCTGAGGTTGAGGCTGTTGAAAGTCTCCTTGCAACTGCAAGACTTGAGACTCTTCTTACAGGTGAGTACGATAAGAACAATGCAATCCTGACATTCCACGCAGGCTCAGGCGGCACCGAGGCTCAGGACTGGGCACAGATGCTTTACCGTATGTATACCCGTTGGGCAACAGCACACGGCTTCAACGTTAAGGAGGTTGACTATCTTGACGGTGACGAAGCAGGTCTTAAGAGTGCAGTGCTCCTTATTGAAGGTGAAAACGCCTACGGTTACCTCAAGAGTGAAGCAGGTGTTCACCGTCTTGTTCGAGTTTCTCCCTTTGACAGTGCAGGCAGACGCCACACCAGTTTCTCATCTCTGGAGGTTATGCCTGAAATCGAGGAAGATACATCTGTTGTAATTCCTCCCGAAGAAATCAAAATGGACGTGTACCGTGCATCAGGTGCAGGCGGACAGAAGGTTAACAAAACTTCCTCTGCTGTACGTCTTACTCATATTCCCACAGGTATCGTTGTTGCATCACAGGTTGAGCGCAGTCAGTATCAGAACCGTGACGTGGCTATGAAGATGCTTATCTCAAAGCTTGTTGAAATCAAAGAACAGCAGCATCTGGAGAAAATCTCCGATATCAAGGGTGTTCAGAAAGAAATCACCTGGGGCAGCCAGATCCGAAGCTATGTGTTTATGCCTTACACTCTTGTCAAGGATCACCGCACAGGCTATGAAATGGGTAACGTAAATGCTGTTATGGACGGAGACCTTGACGGCTTTATCAATGCTTACCTGAAGGCTCTCTCCACAGGTGAACTTAACCAGAACAACGGTTAATTTGCCTTCCCTTGAGGGATAATCCTCTCAAGCCTCCCTTGTGTAAAGGGAGGTGGCAAAAATCTTTGATTTTTGACGGAGGGATTGTAAAATACAGATAAGGAAGAATGTATATGAAATATCTTGTAATGCTTTGTGACGGTATGGCTGATGAGCCCAATACCGAACTTCAGAATAAAACTCCTATGGAGCTTGCAAACAAGCCCTGTATGGATTCGCTGGCAAAAACCGCCGAAGTAGGTATGGTCAGAACAGTGGCAGACGGAATGTCTCCCGGCTCTGACGTTGCAAACCTTGCTGTTCTCGGTTATGATGCAAAGAAATACTACAGCGGACGTTCACCCCTTGAGGCTGCATCAATCGGCATTGACCTCAAGGATACAGACGTAACCTTCCGTTGTAACCTTGTAACTCTCTCTGATGAAGATAACTACGCTGACAAAACTATCCTTGATTACTGTGCAGACGATATCTCCACAGAAGAGGCAAGAATCCTCATTGAGTATGTGCAGGAGAATATGGGCACAGATGAGTTTGCTTTTTATGCAGGTGTATCTTACCGTCATTGCCTTGTATGGGCAAACGGTAACTCAAAGCCCGGAAAACTCACACCTCCTCACGATATCACAGGCAGACCAATCAAGGAGTACCTGCCTA
>JAZQHL010000075.1:0-1958 GCA_045540595.1 Ruminococcus sp. | reverse complement strand
CCATCAAGGCTTGCTTCTAAACGGATACTCTGATAATAAACCGATTTAACCGAGGTTTCCTCAACGTCTAATCTGATACCGTCAAGATAAGCCATATCAAAGGGAGTAAAGGCACGGAGCCAAATCTTGTTTGCGCCGTATTCGCCTGTACCAACCTCAATGTAAGGGTCTTCGATTGTAGGTGCAGGAAGGGTAGCAGGAATCTGAGCACTTGCGTCGTTATTTGCACCGTAGGAAACGGTGTCGCTCCAGTCGGAGAAGATATAGGACACTACTTCTTCTTTATCCTCTACAGAATAGTAGCCTGAGGTCTGCTTAACCACATATCTTGCTCTGAACTCCAAGGATTTGCTCTGGTCAAAGAGGTAGTAATTATCCCAGCCGTCAAAGTACTCATCAAAATAGTCCTTTAAGGGATAGTACTTGCTGCCCTCTTCTGCGGTGTAGCAGTCAGTTCCTCTAAAAACTCTCCAGTGAGTACCTGAAATGTCGCCCCACCAGCCGAAGCCTTCGTAGGTGGGATTGTCGTTACCGTGAACATTCATTGTGTCCCATTCTTCGGTATAGTGCCACTCACCGCCGGGGATTCGCCAGTCGTACTGGAAATCCAAATCAAAACGCAAGCCGTCACCGTATTCTTTAGTCCACCAATAGTCGTTGTTGGTTCTGCCGCCCTGGGCATCACCCCAATAGCCGTCGGAATACGCAATGAACCTCTGCAAATCCTCGGGGTGAACTGCGTTAACCAGAATGTCACGACCCCTGTCTGCGGTTATGTAGATGTAAGGAGCAGTAAAGGAGGTGGGAACCTCCTTAAAGTCATTGTCAGCGGCGCTGACAGCCCCCATAGGCACCAATGCCAGAACCAAAGTCAGGCAAAGGATAAGTGATAATAATCTTTTTTTCATATTAAATCCTCCTTTTGGAAAAATATATAAGTTGACATAATATTTACATTTTCGGTAATATTATGTTGTTTCCTCTGTTTTCATAATACTGATATTAACCTTGCCAAAAAGGTCCAGTATCTGAACATTCACTCCGTTTGCAGTGCGGTCGATGTAACCGTATTTTTCAAACTTCTCTGCACAGTCATCGCCAAAACCCGCATCTGCAAGCTGCCGTGCATAGGCTGTTCCCTGCTCTATAGTCCACTCAAGGTCAACAGTAAACAGTTCGCCTATCATATCTCCCTCAGAAAGAGCTTTTCCGCCCACGTCGGGAGTGGGGATAAGTGCTGTGTATTCATTCACGGGCCAACCAAGGGGTGTGCCTGTTTCGGGAACTTCTACAGAAACCTCTGTCTGCTGAGCGGTTGTATCTGCCTCAGCCTTGGTATAGGCAGTTGTGTCTGCCTGTGTTGTTTCGCCTTGCGTGTCTGCAGGTTCAGTAACATCTGTATCACCCGAACAGGCTGCAAAAGAGAACAGCATCATTGCCGCAAAAAGTAAAGCTAAAATCTTTTTCATATCGTTTCTCTCCCATTACTTATTTGAACAAATCCAGAAAACTTGTTTTCTTTTTAGGCTCAGGTTTTACATAGTCAAAGCCCCCTGTAGGCTCTGCTACATTAAAGTAAATTGTTGGGGTGTCACTGTCACCCTCAAAGCAATGCTCGGTGTCTGCGTGGTAGCAGGTGCCGTTTATCATTTTGTAAAGGTGGCAGATACTTGGGTACTGACCTGCCTGTCTGAATCCGTTATTCATAAGAAGCTGACGGTAGCCTTCGACCGCCTTTTCTGCAGAGAAGTTACTGTCAAACCTTGCAGAAAACCAGCAGTAGTCAGGCTCTCTTTCCAATATAAAGTTTTTACCGCCACAGCTCCACACAGGATACTGAGGCAGATACTCTTTAAACTCATCCAAAACCTTTTGGTCTTTACTGAGCTGAGCATTTTCTTCATTTACCGCAAAGGGAAGCTTAGCTCCGCAATTTTGGCAAAATTTTGTGCCAACAC
>JAZQHL010000074.1:0-16773 GCA_045540595.1 Ruminococcus sp. | reverse complement strand
GGTCAGTCTGTGTTGGCTGAGTGGGAGCTGTCACTGTGGTGGGCTCTGTGGGGTCGGTTACTGTTGTCGGTTCTGTAGTTTCTTCCTTTGTAGTGTTCACAAACACAAGCTTACCGTTGGTGCTTATATCAAGGTTGATTCCGTGAGCGTGTACAACCAGTTCTTCTTCCTCACCTACGCCCTTCTTCACATCTACCTCGAGGAAGTAGTTGTTCACGTTATGGTGAGGCTCAACTGTTACATACACACTGTAAATAGTTTTGTCGTAAATAATTTCGTCATCTGTACCTATAACCTCATTCACAGTGTAGGTATAGTAACCAACCTTATCAAAAGTCATCTCGCTCAGAGAAATAATACCCTGCTCTGCATTTCTTACTTCCTCTATAACTTCACCGGCCGCATCTCTAAGTTCAAATGCAAAGCGGTTTTTATCAGGAGATATTCCGTCCAGAGTCTTTACAAAATTAAGTTTAAGAGTAGCCTCCTGTCTGGTTTCATTTCTGAACACAGGTGCCTCTGTTTTTATTCCGTCAAGCAGATATTCTGTCTTCGTCTCAAAGGCGCCCTCATCCTCAGGAGCTGTAACGGTTACCAGCACATTATAAACAGAGTGGTCAAAGAACACTGTATCAAACAACTCGTCGTTGTGTTCCTCGCTTATTGTATAGCGGTATACACCCTCTTTTGTGTACTCTATCTCATCAAAGGTAGCTACACCCTTTGTTGTGGTCTTGGTGTCAATAACATTACCCGCTTCGTCCTTAAGTTGGAACTCAAACATTCCGTCCTCAGGCACTTTTCCATCCATAGTTTTCTGTACACTGAGTTGTGCTGTGCCTGATTCTCGCAGTTTATTTGTGAACTCAAAGGGAGCAGGTTTCATATCATTCTCCACAGGCTCACCATCAACCGTCGTTGTAACTGTATAGGACTTGCCGTCCAAGGACCGCCCTACCTCTATTTCGATTTCATAAATCTTAGTGTCATAAATAACAGAGGTATCATCGCCCTTTAATTCAGAAAGTTCGAATCTGTATATACCTGTCTGGTCAAAACGGATTTCGTGGAAGGTAGCTGTTCCGTCTGCTTTACAGGTTGCTACCTCGTGGAATTTGTTTCCAAACTCAAACACACCTGTCAAGGAGAAGGCAAATTCATCATCTGTAACCGCTCTGCCTATCATATTTTTATGAGCACTCAACTGTACCTCAACAGGCTCTATGGTGTCGTTGGGCACAACAGCAGAAGATTCCTCTGTTACAAGCACAGAGTCAAGATAAGTTTTACCGTAGGCTACATTTACAGAATGGTGAGCACCCCGCTTATACCCCTCGGGGGCCTTTGTCTCTATAAGCACATACTCGTGGCCTGATGGAATATCCTCGAACTCTACTATACCTCTGCGGTTGCTTTCTGCAATTGCATCTGCAATAAAAGCATCTCCGTGGCAAATGTGACAACTATCTCCGTAATGCTGAAGTTTAAACTCAGCACCCTCCAGAGGATTGCCTGTTACTGCATCTGCCTTTGTAAAGGACAGCCTGCCCTTGTAACCCTCTACCTGAGGGATCGGATAATCAATGCTGTTGTCACCAAACAATGGTTCACCCGTGGTAAAGTCAATTGTCTTAAAATAGAAAGTTGTTGTTTCGTTTGTCTCCAGAGCAGTGGAAACGTTAAATCCCTCTGCTTCATTTTTAAGCCTTACCCTGTAAGTCATAGAGAGCACATAATTTCCTATTTCGTCAATATAGAAATTCTGTGTGGTAGTAAGCCACCACTTGATGGTTTCACTCTCTCCGTCAAAGGTAGCAACATCCCTACCGTGTTTTGTATTAATAATTGCGGGGACAGGATTTCCGTTTAAGTCATAGAAATACATAAACTCAACGCTGTCGCTCATAGGGTCAAGGGTGTATGCTTCTTCCATTGTCTCTGCAGGAATCAGCTCAATATCCTTAAGGATATTTTCAAAGGCAGTGGTAAGCTCCGCAGAACTGTTACCTGATGCATACCTGTGGATTTCTTCTGTATCTGAAGTTTCTTCAATCATAGGACCGCCTGCAATAGCATCCCGAAGCCACGCCTTGTATGATTCGGTAGTATTACCGATAACGTGATTGGAAGAAGTACGGTCAACAGTTGTAAAAACTGTATTGTTTGCAAGATTCAGATAGTTCGGTACACTCTGTACACCAACATCAACACCGATAGAAAAAACATTGATGCCGGATGCCTTAATCTGTGCCGCAATATCATCTGCTCTGTCAGCTGCCTTATCGGAGTAATTCACTCCGTAGGTGCAAACCTTTTTGGCGATAGAATCCGCAAAGTAACCGTCTGTACCTACCTTGGATGCCGTGTACGCACCTGTCATGTAGGTGTCATAACCCACAATCTGAGTAGTGGAGTTTCTTCCGCTTTCAATGTAAGTTGTTGGGAAACCGTCGGTGATAAAGATTACATATTTAAAAGCCGCATCAGACTCCTTGAGCAGGTTGTATGCAAGCTGAAGGCCTCCCTCAATGTTTGTAAATCTTACTCTGTTATCTGTAGGAGCAGTAATTGAGTTTACCTTTTGGATAAGCTCCTCCGCCTTCTCGTGAGTGTTCACCTGAGTCAAGGGAATAACTGTATTTGCATAGGAGTTAAAGGTTACAAGTCCAAATCTTCTGTCTTCGCTTATGTTGTTATCAACAGAATACAAGTCAAGGAAAGTGTCAACCGCCGCCTTTGCGTGGGTAAGTCTTGCATCCTTGATATCATAACCCGCATTACTGGGGCCAAGACCCTCGTGTGTAGAATTCATCGTGTTTGACACGTCCATAACAACCACAACGTCCACAGACTGGTCAATAACTCTGGGCTTTGCCACAACCTTCAGGGTAATGTCAAAGTAGTTTTCTCGCTCTGTAGGGGCTATGGTCTTACTGACTGCAACACGATCCTTATAAAGAGTTCCGTCCTCGGGATATTCAGCAGGATTCCATCCGCCGGTGTACTCAATCTGCTGAGTATTATCTGCCGTTTCCAGAGCCGATACCGCTGTTATGGGCAGTGACACAACCAAAATCAACATTGTAAGTATCATAGACAGTATTCTCTGTGTATTCCATAGATTTCTTTTCATATTTCTCATCCTTTCTGAATGTGATTTACTTATTTTATATGAGACTAAGTTTATTTTAATTAACAGTTTTCTTTCCTGAAATCAGGATGACTGCAGATACCAATCAAATCCTCAGGTTGCTCCTTTACCAGATGTTTGCAGGTACCGCAATCTTTATATACAGGGTCCGCATAAGGACATCCCTCGTATGTAACGCTCCGCCACATTCTTCCCTTTGGAGTGTACCGAGGAATTGTATCAAAGTCTATGTATTCCTCTATCCACAATCCGCAGTCCTCATCATAATATAAGCAAACTGTAAGAGAATCTCCATCCAAGGTGTATATTCTTTTTTTTACTTTTTCCATCAGTACACCTCCTTTTTTATCTCTGATTATATTATAATTCTGATTTTTTATCTTCGCTAACCCAGTTATAAATATTTTTTCAAATAATTCTATCCCCTGTTTTTTTATCAGTACCAATGATATATTTACTTATAAACACCGGAAAACCCCAGTATACAAGCCAGATCTAATCTGTACGTCAAAACGAACAGTCCCGTTCGCAAAACGAACGGGACTGAATAAACATCAGTATTTATTTCATTGTAACATAAAGTTAGCCAGTGCCTTTTTATCACTGATACCCAGTTTTACATAAATTGCTTTGATATGGCTTCTTACTGTGTGCTCAGACAAAGACAGATGGGTTGCAATTTCCTGTGCAGACCAACCTCGGTTGTACAGCATCGCAACCGTAAACTCTGTTGAACTCAGGTTATCCGCAATGCTTTTATCCGACATCTGATTATAAAGCTTAATCCAATTAACTCCGAAGGTTCTCACACTTTGCATAAGCATTTCATAGGTATCGGAATCCTTACGCTTCAGACTTACATCCACAACCCCCTGCAACGCCCCGTAATGCTCGCTTATTATCTCTACAAAGCCATCAGCCCTTGCATACTTCCACAATTCATCGAATCGTACCTTTGCTTCGTCAATTCGTTTCAGCCCCAGTAAAGACATAATCGCAATTGTCTTGCAATATATAGCAGGCAGAGGATATTCTGCAGATACAAGGCTCAACGCAAGGTTTGTTGTCGTCAAAGCCTTGTCGTATTCCTTGTCAAGATATGCTCTGTATGCGAGGATATAACAAGCCCAAAGCTTCATACCCCCTGATAAATAACGCAGGTAGTCCTCAATTTTCGGAACTTCGGGGTCAGTACCCCGGTGAAACAACACCGCCAATGCGTGAGCAGTCACAACTCCCATTGCGTGCACCTCTATGGGAGCCTCAGACCTCAGACCCTCTTTGTTATATTTTTCAAGTTCAAACAACGCAAACCTGGCGAGATTTGTACGCCCCAGAGCTATATTAACAAATATCAGAACTATCTCTGCAGCGTGCCTCAAAGCAGGCTCATCACTGCTTAGGTATGGCTCCAGGTACTTTGCTGAAAGCTCCGGCTGCCCTGTATAATAATAGTATTCACCCAAAGCAACCTTTTTGTCATCCTCGTCCTTAAGCGACTCAATATAATCCATAACCTGTCCCAAAGGAAAAGCACCGTTCATAAGAGGCAGAGTCTGACGGAAGGTCTCGTTTGACTTTGCAACAGGCAAAACATCATTACATACAGTAAGCCTCGGGTCAGGCAGACCTTTAGGAATAAGCCAATCCCTGCCTACCTTTTTAGCGCCCTTGAGTTTACCTGTAGCTGCCCACTTCTGTACAGCACGTACAGTTACTCCAAAACGCTCTGCAACCTGTATCGGAGATTCATACTCCATACATCTCATCTCTCTTTCACTATAATTATAGCACTGAAAGATATGAAAACAAGTGGTTTTGTACAAAATTTATCTTTGTGGTAAATTTAACTGTTTACAAAGCTTTTTTTATGCTATAATGTATGGGTATCATTGTAAGATACAGAATTGAGGTACAAACAATGAAGGTATTGATGATAAACGGTAGCCCCCGTGCAAAGGGAAACACAGCAGTTGCTCTTGCTGAAATGGAAAAGGTTTTCAAGGAAGAGGGCATTGATGTTGAGCTTATTCAGGTTGGCGCTCAGGAAATCCGCGGTTGCATTGCCTGCGGTGCTTGTCATGAGATGGGCAAATGCGTTTATGATGACATTGTAAACGACACTATCAGAAAATTCGAGGAATGTGACGGTGTTGTTGTAGGCAGCCCTGTATACTATGCTTCTGCAAATGCAACTCTTATGGCGTTCCTGCAGAGACTTTTTTATTGCACAAACTTCGACAAAACAATGAAAGTAGGTGCTTCTGTAGTATCTGCTCGCCGTGGCGGTCTTTCTTCCACATTCGACGAACTGAACAAGTTTTTCACTATCAGCGGTATGCCTGTTGCATCAGGTCAGTACTGGAACAGTATCCACGGTGCAAAACCCGGCGAAGCTGAGCAGGACGAAGAAGGTCTTCAGTCCATGAGAACTCTTGCAAAGAATATGTCCTTCCTTATGAAGAGCATTGCTCTTGGCAAAGAGAAGTTCGGTGTTCCCGAGAAAGAGCCCACAGTCCGCACAAACTTCATTCACTGATAAACTTCACATAAAAAACCACCCGAGGTTCTTTTTAAGAGCCTCGGGTGTCTTATTTTGAGCCTTATTTTATAATCAATAAATGTTATCAAGGAATGCAGAGCCGATAATACCTGCGTCGTTACCAAGAGATGCCTTGCATATTACGGTCTGCTTGGGGTTGTGCTTGGTGTAACGCTCTGCCTCAATAATTGAACGCAGAGGAGCAAGCAGGGTCCCGCCTTCATTAGAAACACCGCCGCCGATGCAAAGCACATCAGGCTGGAAAATGTTGATTGCATTGATAAGTCCGCAAGCAAGGTATGAGAGATACTCGTTAACAACTGCTGTACCTGATGCATCACCTGCACGCATTGCGTCAAATGCAGTTCTTCCGTTTACATTGTTGATGTCACCGTCACACAGTGAGAGCATATATGAGTAGTCGGGTTTCTCTTTGAGGATAGCTTCCTTTGTAAGAGAGATAAGACCTGATGCAGAAGCATATGCCTCCCAGCAGCCCTTTCTGCCACAAGCACACTCTTTGCCGTCCTTAACAATAACCATATGGCCCATCTCTGCACCTGCATAGTTGGAGCCTGAGTAAATCTTGCCGTCAATAATGATACCTGCACCAACACCTGTACCGATGGTAATAGCGATTGCATTCTTTGTGCCTTTTGCGCTTCCTGCAAGGAACTCACCGTATGCAGCAGCGTTAGCATCGTTCTCTATAATAACCTTTGTGCCAAGTCTTTCCTGCATCATTTCTACCACGTTCCAGTTGTGGAAGAACAGGTTTGCAGAATACTCGATAATACCTGTCACAGGATTAACTGCACCGGGTACACCGATGCCGATGCTTGCAACATCCTCCATTGTAATGCCTGCTTTTTTTACAGCCTCTTTTGCAACCTCAGCCATAGAGTCGCAAACCTCAGACTCAGGTCTGGGTACGTTTGTTTTACATTCTGCCTTGGCTACAATGTTGTAGTTTTCGTCTACAACGCCTGCAACGATATTTGTACCGCCCAGGTCAATTCCAAGTCTATACATAGTAATCTTCCTTTCACGTTTCAAAATTGTGCTCTGCACTGTTTTGCAAAGCACTCATACAAGGTCATTATAGCACAAACAAATCCCATATTAAAGGGGCTTTTTTATATTTTTACAGGTTAATTCGGGTGATTTTCAAAAAGAAATAAAAATATTTTCAAAAATAGCAAAAGAGAAAAACGGAGTATTTTAAAGCATTTTTGAGATTTCGAGAGATTGTAGTGTACTAAATTAAGATATTTCAAAAAAGGTGTTGACTTTAGATTTTACCTGTGTTATCATACTTGAGCAGTAAAAAAAGATTAAAGATTTAGGAGGCAACGCGTATGTCAACTTTCATGGCAAAAAAAGGCGAGGTTGAGCGCAAGTGGTATGTAATTGATGCTGCCGGCAAGCCCCTTGGTAAGGTTGCAGTTGAGGCTGCAAAGCTCCTCAGAGGTAAGCACAAGGTAACATTCACACCCCACGTAGATTGCGGCGACCATGTTGTTATTATCAACTGCAAAGACGCTGTTCTTACAGGTAACAAGCTCACACAGAAAAAATGGCAGAGACACACAGGCTACGTTGGTCACCTCAAAGAGACTGACTACAAAACACTGATGGCTACCAGACCCGAGAAGGCAATGGAGCTGGCAGTTAAGGGTATGATTCCCTCAAACAGCCTTGGCAGAGCACAGATGCTCCGTCTGCGTCTTTTCGCAGGTGCAGAGCACAAGCATCAGGCACAGCAGCCTGAGGCTTGGAATATGTAAGAAGGAGGCAACTAATAATGTACGATAAGGCACCTTATTTCTATGGTACAGGTAGAAGAAAGAGCTCCGTAGCAAGAGTTCGTCTTTACCAGGGTACAGGTAAAATCACAATCAACGACCGTGACATTGACGATTACTTCGGTCTTGAGACACTCAAACTCATCGTTCGTCAGCCTCTCGAGCTTACAGAGACAGGCGCAAAGTTCGATGTAGTATGCAGAGTAGCAGGCGGCGGTGTTACAGGTCAGGCTGGCGCAATCCGTCACGGCATCTCCAGAGCTCTCCTTCAGTATGACAGCGAGGCTCTCAGAGCTACACTTAAGAAGGCTGGCTTCCTCACACGTGATCCCAGAATGAAAGAGCGTAAGAAGTACGGTCTCAAGGGCGCACGTAGAGCTCCCCAGTTCTCCAAGAGATAATCTCTGCTTCACGCAGTTTATCCCAAGAGAGTACACATCTTACAAATCACAGCACTCACTTTTGTGGGTGCTGTTTTTGTTTGCCTTTTTAGTATTACCTTCAATCTCTTTCTTTGTGCTATAATACTATCTGAATAACAATGTTTTGTAAAAAATTCAAAATCTACTGTAAAAAACTTCTTATATTGCGTCTAATTAAGTGAAAGGAGGTTTTAACTTTGTCGACAAATAACATCTCTGAACAATTCAGCCTTATTTACAAGGAACACAGTGCAAGCATCACAAGGCTCTGCTACCTCTACTTAGGTGATAGCGACCTTGCGCAGGATGCCGCACAGGAAACCTTTATTAAGGCATACAGAAAACTATCATCATTCAAAGGAAACTCGAGTCTGAACACATGGCTTACAGCAATTGCCATAAACACCTGCAAGAGCCTTATGCGCAGTAAGCACTACAAAAAAACCGTATCCCTTGACGAGGCAATCGGTGTTCCTGCTTCAATTACTGATAAAGAAACAAACCTCAGCGTAAGTGAGGCGGTACATAGTCTGCCCGAGGAATTTCGCACTGTGATTCTACTCAAATATTACAGGGAATTGAAGGCCGACGAGATTGCAAAAATGCTCAAGATTCCTGTCACTACTGTTAATTACAGGCTCTCCAAAGCAAAAGAATTGCTGAAAGAACTACTGAAGGAGGATTTTGACTATGACTGATATAAAGAAACAGCTTGATGCAGAACTAAGCCACATTACTCTGAACATTCCGGAAGAAGAAATAATAATTAAAGCTAAGAAAAAACCTGCACACAAGCCCTATGTCTCCCGACTTGTCGCCGCTATGATTGCACTTATCCTCATTGCAACAGTGTGCTTTGTACCGGGGCTGATTAACAATAACGAGGAAAGCAAATACAGTTTTGTTGTATATGCAGGAGCACAGGAAATTCCTCAGAACAAATTTGTAGTCATAAACGATGACGAAACCAACTTTGTCCACTTTGATTTCAACAAGATTTTAGATGAAAACGCAGACCCTGCAGATATTACCAAAAGGTATCTTTTCCATTCTCTCAGAAAGGATTTCAAGTTGAAGATAGAGGGAGAGAACATCGAACACTTCGAGTACTATATTAACAAGGGAATTCTCACCGAATACGAACAACTATATTTTACCAATCCCTCAAACTACGGTGAGCCCGCTGGTGTAGACTCCGACTTTTCATATTCAATAGACGGCAAGCCCGAAAATATCATATTGGCTGACTACTGGACACAGAATAATGTCACCTATTCTATCAATCCCGTTTGTCCAACAAACCCATATACTCTTATGTGTATGAATAAGCCTGAGCTGACGTCTTATATCGCACTGCCAACTACAGGCAATATAGTAACAGATAAAAACTTCAAACTGTACTATCCCGACAAGCTCCACGTGGATGCCGAGTCTCTGGGATATAACCCCATCGCATACGGCTTCAAAACAGATGATAAATCCGCAGCCACCGACGAGGAAATTGCAAAGCTCAGGGATTATGCAAAGGCTGATGATATGGTAGGTTTCTACAACTACCAGAATCAGATTTTCAAGCGACTTTTTGACGAAGTATATATCGACATTCTGGTTTACAAAACAAAAAACACCGAGCCTTACTATTACTACGAATTTGTCCGACTTGAATTCTGCTACAATCCCATTGAGGTTACCGACAAGGATATAGCAAGTGCAAACCACAGCGAGACTCTCTCCAAGGGTACTCTCAGTGCAAGACTTGTTGATATGCCACAGGAACGACAGGACTACCTGCTCAGCCTTCGTTCACAGAACAAATAATTACAGAGTCTAATAAAATATATCCCCTAAAGTGCAAGCCCGACAGTTTTTACACTGTCGGGCTTGCACGCTCTATATATGCTATTATTTAATTAATCCTTGCTGATTACCTTTTTCTGCCAGCTCTTTTTACCGCATTCGGGACAATTCATATATCTTGTTCTGTTTATATGGGGTGCCCACAGTACACTGCTAAAAGTTGGCACGTGTTTGTGGTGGCAGTGTGCACACTCGTAGTAGCCTGCTTCCTGCTCAATCTTCAAAGCAAACATAATTCCAACCATTGCAACTATAAATCCAACTGCTATAAGTACAACTCTCAGCCAGTCTGCCATATCCGCAAAGGACGCGGTAAACACAAATGAAAACAGAATAATCATTGAAAATACACCGATAAGTATTTCGAGTGAGAGCATTTTCTTGTCTGATTTTTCCTTCTGTCTTACCATATCCAGTAAGTTTTTCTCATAGCTTTCTTTGTAATTTGTCATTTCAATTACCTCCCCGTTTAATAAGTCATTGACTGTAATTCCAAGCATACCGCACAACTCAAGCATTATTGATGAGTCAGGCATTGCTTTTCCGTTTTCCCACTTTGATACAGCCCTGTCCGTGATTCCTAACTTCTCTGCAAGCTGCATCTGTGTGAGTCCTTTTTCTTTTCGGCACTTGGCAATAAATCTGCCGATTTTGATTTGATCCATTCGGTTTCCCTCCTTTGGCTTTCAGTATAACCTCACAGCTTTTTAAAGTCTACACACCAAAGGTTGAGTGGGGAGTTTTTTTATATCTCAACCAAAGGTAGACCCGACTTTTCAAGACGAAAACTGCCAAAGTTACGTAGAATAACTCTGGCAAGTCTGCTATAGTATTTATTATTTCAAGGATTCACAACATAAATCTCACTGGAAATCATCTTCATTTCCTCACCGCAAGAAACAACCTCCAGCTCCATTTTAACCTCGGTTACATCTATCACATTTCTTTCATCAAGTTTATCTGCAGACCAGACCATAGGAAGATTAACCTTTTCCTTTGCAGGCACCTCATAAGTAAACTCAGGGTGCATATCCTTGTTATTAAGAGCAGAGGCTGTCACCTTGAACACCAGAGGATTCTGTGTTTTGTTCTCAATCTCTGTGTACATCACAAAGCCTTTGCTTGCATCAGTAACACAGTTTGTCACAACAATAGAAAAATCATCGTTATCTGCAAGGATTTTTTCTGTTTCCTCGGTTGTGCCTGTATTTTCCACAGCAGAGTTTCCTCCTGCTGTTTCCTTTGTGTTATCCTCTGCAGATTCTGTCTGAGTCTTTGAGGTATCCTCACTGTTTGTCACTTCAACCGCACCTGTGTTTTCGCTTGTGTTTATTGTTTCAGACTGACAGCCTTCTGTGCAGGCAGTCATAGTCACCGAAAAAATCAAAACAATCATCAGAAGAGCAATTATCTTTTTCATATTATCCCTCGCATATTTATTCTTTTCTGCATTATAGCATATACAATCTCTCTTCGCAAGAGCACACAGTTTCCAAGCCCCTGTCCGGATTTACAGATTATTCATTGATAATCCCACAGATTGTGATATAATTTCAGGTATAAGGAGGGTATTATTATGAAACGCATTTTATCCTTTATCTTAATTATTATGTGTATGCTTGTTCCCTTTTTCGGGTGTAGCAACAATACAACCTCACAAGTCTCTGCCGTTGACTTTATGTCCTATGAAGGCATAGAGGGTATATCTCAGATTGAAGAAATTATTCTGCCTGACAAACTCAATAATGCCTGCAAAACATATAAATTCACATATAACTCTGACGGTAACAGAGTCAAAGCATATATTTCTGTTCCAAATGACTGTAGTCAGCACTCACCCTCAAAGTGTATTCTTTACAACCGCGGAGGCAACAGCCGAATAGGTCTGCTTACAGACACAGACACTGCACAAATCTGCGCTGAAACAAACCGTGTTGTTATAGCATCTCAGTACAGAGGTGCAGATTCCGGCACAGGAAAAGATGAATTTGGCGGTGATGACCTTAACGATGTTGTAAGACTTGTGGACTTGTGCGAAGTTGTCTTTGAGTTTATCGACATGTCAGACTTCTGTGCAGCAGGTGTATCCCGTGGGGGAATGATGGCATATATGCTGGCTCGTACAGACAATCGCATCGATGGGATTATTGCCATAAGTGCAGTCAGCGACTTAAAATCCGCATATAACGACAGAGAAGATATGAGAGTCCTTCTGAACAACTCAATCGGCGGTTCCCCTGAACAGTTGCCATCAGAATATGAAAAGCGTTCTGCAATTTGCTGGGCTGATGAGATAACAGTTCCTGTGCTTATGATTCACAGCAAAGGTGACGAACAGGTTTCCTTTTCTCAGGCAGAAGCTCTTAAATCAGAGTTTGATAAAAACGGAACACCATGCACCTTTATAACATACAAAGACAAAACTCACGGCATGCACAAAGAGGATATTTCTGTCATCAAAGACTGGCTGTCCGAGTAATTATGGAGGTTAAGAATGGAAAATAAAACTATATATAAAGAAATAAGAAAAACAGCAGACACCTCTGCTCTTCCCCTGCTTATCTACATTGCACTGTACATACTGTTTATTCATTTTATGCCGCAGCTTGTAATTGAGCCCTTGAACTCTCTTGGCATAGGATTGTCTGACCGATCAGAGGTTTTTGTAAAATATCTTTTCATCTATCTTCTGGCACTTCCTGTTTGTATGCTGTCAGTAAGGCTTACCCGAAACAAAGAGAAGATTGTCCGCCTGTCTCACGGCTTCAGAAAGCCTGAAAAGCCCATAGGCTGGTGCCTTAAGTGGATACTCATTGCTATCGGTGCAAGCACCATGCTTGCCGCTGTGCCCACACTGATTGCAACACTCATACAAAAGATTTTTGACACTTCTGTTTCTCCCACAGATACTCT
The DNA here is from genome assembly GCA_045540595.1 of Ruminococcus sp. Lineage (GTDB taxonomy): Bacteria > Bacillota > Clostridia > Oscillospirales > Acutalibacteraceae > Ruminococcoides. Next base: position 4,083 of record JAZQHL010000074.1, on the reverse strand, counting down.
GTTGTCAGTTCAGACAATGAGTGTGATTGCTGTGCCAAAATGGATAACAGCAACAGTCCCCACCCTGATTTTTGCCCCTGTTTTCGAGGAATTTCTCTTCCGCGGACTAATCTTCCCCAACAACCGCAAACTGGGTGAACTTTTTGCCATTATCATATCAGGCGTTTTCTTCGGACTCTGGCATCAGAATCTGCCCCAGATTTTCGCCACCGCCTCCTTCGGAATGTTCTCTGCTTTTCTGTATCTTAAAACAAAGTCCATCTACCCTTCAATCATTGCCCACTTGCTGAACAACGGGCTGGTTATTGTCAGAGACCTTTTTGCAAGCAACATCAACACAGATGCCTTTTCTGTTGACCCTCTGAGAGCATTTGTAGAAAACATACTTCCCCTATCACTATATCTGCTGTATGCCTTCATAATGGGCAGTGTTATCATTGCAGGTCTTGTGTTCTTCATAATTGAACTTGTAAAGAAAAAGGAACTAAGCTTTGAAAAAAGCGAATACGACCTGCCCCTGAAAAATAAACTTCTGGTGTACTTCACCTCTCCCGTAACCCTGGTAGTTATCCTGTATCTGATAATCATTACCATACTCAATACAGTAAACGGCTACTACTGGTTTTTACACTGACGCCTCAGACAACAACACCCCGAGCCTTATATGACTCGGGGTGTTCCTCGTTATTTATTCTTTATATATTTACTTCCAATCAGTAAACGTTCAGGTTTCCCTCTACACAATCATACCAAACACGGGCATAACCGTATTCATCAAGGGTGATTACTATGTTTACTGATTCCTCTGTGCCGTCGGTGTAATGCAAATTAACGGTTACGGTATCTCCAAAATGCTTTGTTAAGTCATCTGCATTTTTAAGTAGCGTCCTATAACCTTCTGACAACTTCTCAAGCACGTTCATATCAGGGTCTTTTGTATATCGGTCAAAACCGCCCGTAACTTCTCTCAGGCTCTCGTTGAACTTCTCAATGTCAGGGCACCAACCTACAACGTAACGATTCTCATCTTCCTCATCAAAAGGTTTCAGATTATCAAATGAACTACCCATAAACAGAGAGTCTGATTTGTTGCCTGTGTCCTCGTACTTCGCATAATCAAAATAGTCAAGCATTCCGTTCTCCGAGGAAATATCAAAGGACTTGATTTTCTCTCCCTGTATCTTAAAGGTGAGGGTGTCAACGCTCATTATTGTCAGAGTTCTACTGACGGTCTTTCCTCCTGCTTCAAGGGGATTTTTTTCAGTGATGTTGCTTCCGTCTACATGAAACAGATATGCTGTCTCTGATATGTTGATAACCGGCTTTGTCAAAGCAGGCTCGTCGCTTATGACAATCTCCTGCTCTGCCGCCGAAACGCTCAATACAAAATCTGACATTTTATCCTGCTTAAAAAAGTTGTTTGCAAAAAGTCCTACGCCTAGCACCGCACATACCAGCAGGCAAGCAGTACAGGAAATTGCAAGTGCAGGTCTGAATCTTCTTTTTCTTGTCATAACCTTTTTCTCTCCTTTAAATCTGAACGTATAGGGAGCTTTTCTGCTTCCGTAAACCCCGAGAATCTCATCAATGTTCTTTCTTTTTTCAGTATTCATATTGTGAAAACCTCCTTCTGATAGTTTTCTTTGCCGAATGCAGTCGGGACTTAACCGTACCCACAGGCAAAGACAGCATCTGTGCAATCTCCTCGATTGTATAATCCTTGAAATACTTAAGGATTATTACAACCCTGTGATTCTTCGGCAAGGAACATATAATTTTGTGAAGTTCCAGATAGTCCACAGCACTGTATCCACTACTGTCAGGTATGGAGTTGAGAAACAGTGTTTGCTCCTCATCGGTAGCAAAGCAGAAACGTCGAGAATTGTACCAATGCTTCACACTGTTTTTATAGGTGTTCACACAGATTGAAAAGAGCCATTTATCAAAAGGTTTATTTTCATCATACTTGTCAATGTTTTTGATTGCCTTGCACCAGGTTTCCTGAAACAAATCCTCTGCATCCACCAGATCCCTGCACAAGCAAAAACAAAGTCGTGTAAGTTCATCACTATAAACAGCAATATAGTTGTCCAAAGCCTCTCTGTCAATCTTCATCTCCACACCTCCCACAGTTTTTTGAAAGCTTTCATCATATATACAAATAAAGGTATAAAAAGGTTCATAAAAAATAATGTCCGAACATAAAAGTCCGGACAAATTTTATTTACTTAATTCAATGCCATTCAATAATAACTTCATCGGAATATTTTTCGCAGGTGCGTGTATAGCCGTCCCACTCAAGTATCAGCTTGTCACCGTCAAAGAAGTAGTTTATCACAATTTCCTTGTCAGTATCAGTGACCACCTTGATTGTGTCCTCCTCAAGAGTGTAAGTAAAAACCACTGTATCCAGCCTGTCAAGTGTACCCATAGGCCCTCTGCCTGTGCCGTCAGGTGCAAAGACAATGGAGTAATACGCAGGTAACTCAGGAGAGTCGATATCCACTCCTAAATCATAAGTATGCCAGGTGCCTGTGATGTCATTCTTTTCCCCGCAGGAAATCAAAAACAACCCCATCACAACCACTAAAAACGATATCATAAGTTTTTTCATATTCACATAATCCTTTATCTTATTAATCGCAAATATATATACCGGGAGTAACCCATTCATTCCAGACTCCCTCAAGCTTATCTTCGTCTTCTATCTTTATAATCCGCAAAGAGTACAAACCCTCATTATTAGGATCAATTGTATCAATAGGATAATCTACAAGAAATACTGAATATGTTTGCTCATCAGTATGCAATGTAAACCACACTACAAGTTGCTTTCTTTTTTCACCATTTTCGGAAGTATCAAAGACAATGGGTGATTCTTCTCTGCTCCATGAAACAGGCATTCCTTGAACATAATCCATTAAACTATCAATGCTGTAATAAAGATTTTCTCCTTGACAGTCAATGACACTTTCGGAAAAAGTTATTTTCAATGAATCATTATCATGATTTTTTATAGATTGAAAAATCTGTTCTATGCGTGCATCTGCAAAACCGTTATCCGTATCTGAAAGAAATTCAAAATCCTCTTTATCACATCCGCATAGGGATAGAATAAAAACAATAATCAATAATAAAGATAATGACTTTTTCATATCGCTTAACCTCAATAGTTGAAACACTTAGATTTTCATCAGTATATTTTATCTTACTAATTATCCAAAATTTTTACTTGATAAGATATTCCAATTCAAGGCATTTCCAAGGCTCGCCGTTGATTATGGTATCAACTGAATCAAATTCATTGAAACCTACTGCATTATAGCATCTGAAGGCATTAGGGTTATTCTCAAAAACACCAAGAGTCACACGCTTTGCACCCAGTTCATTCTGTGCAAAATCGAGGGCAGCTCTCAGCATCTTACTGCCGTAGCCCTTGCCTCGTTTTTCTGAATCTACAATTATATATCCGAATCGGATTAAACCCAGCTCTTTATCAAGAACTCTCAAAATCAGATGTCCGATTGTTTCGTCTCCGTCTGTGAACATCAGAGGATAAACCAGACCTTTGTGATTTTCTGAAATTTCAGCATATCTTGCAATTATATCGGAAGGTAATGCAGGATAATTCTTATATGTATCGGCAGACCACTGTCTGAAAGAATATTCATCCTTTATCCAACTGATGATAGTCTGTGCATCATTACTTTCAAATGCTCTGAATTTCATTCTAATCCCTCCAAAGGATTTCAAGTATAAACTAAATATAACAGAGAAAACAAATATAATCAACAAAAAGAACAAAACAAATGAAAAAAGCCCCAGAGCCAATGCTCTGGAGCTGTTAAAGGGCATACACCCTGAAAACTGAATAAAGGGGAAGTAGATAAGAGAAAGAGATTTGTTAAAGACCAAAGACTGACAAATCCTGAGATTTAGTCGTTGTGGTCAAGCCCTCGACCTATTAGTATTGCCAAGCTGAACATATCACTATGCTTACACACGCAACCTATCAACCTCGTAGTCTACAAGGGGTCTTACTCGTTAAACGATGGGATATCTAATCTTGGAGACGGTTTCACG
>JAZQHL010000073.1:0-9230 GCA_045540595.1 Ruminococcus sp. | reverse complement strand
CCACCTGTTCTTACGAATCCGACAATATGCGTACCGTTGTGGTAGCACGTATGGTCCGCGAAGGTGAAGATGTGAGCAAGTATGTGAGCAAGGTGAAGAAGGTAACACCTGTAAGCACAGTGACTTCTTCTTTCCTTACAGAGTACGATGCAGGTAACATCAAGTGGTATGACAGCAAAGAAAGACCCGAGGGCGACGAAAACCTTGAGTATATGGAACAGGCTGAGATGTACACAGTAAAGTTTGTTGACGCAAAGGGCAAGACCATTGCTTCCCAGCAGGTGCTCAAAGGCAAGGACGCTACCGCCCCCACAGGAGAAACCCCCAGAAAAGCCTCTGACAAAACCTACTACTACACCTTCAAAGGCTGGTCTCCTTCCTTCAAGAATGTTACAAAAGACCTGACTATCAAGCCTGTTTTCAACAAACACCTGAGACCTGTGACAGAAACCACAACCCGTGCAACCGACCCGCCGGAGCCACAGCCTGTAGTGACCCAGGCACCTGCAAACCCGCCTGCAACCCCTCCCACTCAGGCTCCCACAAAAGCTCCTACAAATCCTCCCACTCAGGCACCTGACACACAGGCACCCACCACACCTGTAACAACCCTGCCTGCAGACCCTGTTGAAGCAAGTTCTTCACAGTAAAGACCATAAGAAATGATGTGACCAAAGTGAAATGTGACCTTATATTTTACCTTGCACGCAGAACAAGCTACTGCGAAAAGGCTCTGAAAAAACAGCTTGAGGAAATCAACCTGGGACTTAACCAGGTTACAGCTTCCACAACCCCTGTTATGCTGGGTGAAAAACTCATCGAGTCCCTGAACCGCTCCAATCTGGTGTTCATCATCGGAGGACTGGGATTCACAGGCAAAAACGGACTTTCCGATGTTCTTTCAAAGGCTCTCTCTGCAACTAAAGTCACAAGTTCAGATATCCGCAAACTGAAAAACGATATCGGCAAGCAGTACGGCTATCTTATCCGCTGCGGAAAACAGATGATAATAGCCCTGCCCGACAAACCCGAGGAACTTTCAGAAATGTTCTCTGATGCCCTTATAAAGTGCATCAGAGAAACCTACGGAGTATAACGAAGGTTAATTAATCTAATACTTAACAACAAAACGGAGACTGAGGTCAGATGATCACAGTCTCCGTTTTGTTTTATATTCTTATTTCTGTTTTGTTTTATCGCGTTTTAAGGCTCAGCCCAATTTTTCTTCTATGTATCCAAGGACTTCCTTTTTATCAATGCCCAGAGTGAAGGCAAAGGCTTCGCAGATAATCTTCTGAGATGCAGTAAGCATTCTTTCATCGTGTGCAAAAACTTTTGCTTTCACTGCCAGAGCCTCTGCTCTTTTGTTCATGAGGAGTCTCATCATAGCAAGAATTTCAGTCAAATCCCCCTGAGAGATAATCTCCTCCATAGCCTGAAAACGCTCCTGGTTTGAATCTATCCACTCAAAAGAAAGTTCGCTGCTGTGAAGTATGATTCCGTCAATTTCTTCCTTTGAAAGCACCCGCTCCATCTGGTTTACCAGGTCTTCTTTGTCAGCAGGCACATATACTGTGGCGTTCTTGTCATATACTGATTTGAGCACATAGTAAACCTTGAACTCAGAAGCAATTTTTTCCTTGCGGATTTCTGCAATTTCATATATTCCGTGTTTTTTGTAAACAACGTATTCTCCTGTTTTATGTGTAATTTCTGCAACTGCCATTACATTACACTCCATTTCACCCATGGTAGTTTTACTATAATATTATACCCTTTTTGAAGGCAAGTTTCAAAGGGTATATTCAACAAAAATATTCCTCATAAACAAAGTTTATTTACCACAAAAAAGCCTCTTTCTGCCACTCTCGTACTTTTACCTTTAAAAAGCAAAATTTGGTCTTTATTTTAATAAGATAGTGTGATATTATTAAATTATAATGGGTAGAAAGGCGGACTTTTTTCCGCAACAAAAATCATTATCTTTCTTTCAGAGAAGCGGAGGCTTACTTATGATTTACTTTGTTGAAGATGACGACAACATCAGAGAACTTGTGGTATATACTCTGAACTCCACAGGGCTTGAGGCACAGGGATTCAGCACCCCGAAGAGTTTCTGGGACGCTATGACAGAGACACTTCCCTCACTGATTCTTCTGGATATTATGCTTCCTCAGGAAGACGGTCTCTCCATTCTTCAGAAAATCAGAAGCAACAAAGATACAAAGAAACTGCCTGTTATCATTCTCACCGCAAAGGCAGATGAATATGACAAAGTAAAAGGCTTTGACCTGGGTGCTGATGACTATGTGCCCAAACCCTTCGGTATGATGGAACTGGTAGCTCGCATCAAGGCAGTGCTCAGACGTACAGACTCTGACAAGACTGCAGTCTGCGAATACACTGTAGGCTGTCTTACAGTATCTCCCGAAAAGCACAAGGTAAAGGTAAACGGTGAAAAAGTAAGTCTTACACTCAAGGAGTTTGAGATGCTTTGTCTTCTCCTTGAAAACCGCGGAATAGTACTCTCCAGAGATCAGATTCTCAACCGTGTTTGGGGATATTCCTTTGACGGTGAAAGCCGCACAGTTGATGTGCATATCCGTACTCTCAGACAAAAGCTGGGAGAAGCAGGAGAACTTATCTCAACTGTACGCGGTATCGGCTACACAATAGGAGAATAAGTCTATGCAAAAAAGAATATTCACAGGTACCTTCTTCGCCTGCATCAGTGTAATACTTATCTGTATCATCCTTATCTCCGGTTTTCTTTACAGATACTACTCCAGTGAATACACAGAAACCCTGAGAACAAATCTGAATTACCTGCAGCATATGGTAGAAGATCACGGCACAGAACACCTGAAAACCTTTGACACACCCCAGCAGATATGCCTGACAGATTCACAGGCAAATGTTATTTTTTCCACTAAAGATGCTGTTGCAAGTCCTGAACTTATTTCAGACACTGTTGCAAATAACGAAGGCTACCACTCTGAGCATCTGAGCATTACAAAAAAGCAGATAGGAGTGGGTGTGCTTCTTGCTGACGGGTCGGTGCTGTGCACCTTTGATACTCAGCACACCTTTATTTCTCTGCTCGCAAATATGTACGGATACATAATTGTTATCCTTGGGGTAGCAGTTGCACTTTCACTTCTTCTTGCAAGAATTTTCTCACGGAAAATCCTGAAACCGGTCTATAATCTTGACCTGAGTGCTCCCGACAAAACCAAAGTTTATCCCGAGCTTGCTCCCTTTGTGGACAGAATCAATGAGCAGAATCAGGAAATCCGACAGAAGATAATGGAGAACGAGGCAAGACACGAACAGCAAGATAAGATGAGAAGAGAATTTACCGCCAATGTTTCTCACGAGTTGAAAACTCCCCTCACCTCAATCTCGGGCTATGCTGAGATTATCCGTGACGGTCTTGTACAGCCTCAGGATATTCCACGCTTTGCAGGCAGAATCTACGACGAAACAAAGCGTATGATCAATCTTGTGGGTGATATCATCAAGCTTTCTCAGCTTGATGAAAATGAAATCACCGTGAAGATGGAGAGAATCAACCTATACACCTGCTGTGAGGCTGTGATTAACAACCTGCAGCCTCAGGCGATGAAGAAGAATGTGACCATTACACTTTCGGGTGACAAGGCTGAAATCACAGGCGCTGAAGTTATCATTGACGAGATTGTATACAACATCATTGACAACGCAGTCAAATACAACAAAGACGGCGGACAGGTAGTGGTAAGCGTAAAACAGTGCATTGACGGAGTTGAACTTACTGTCAGCGATACGGGTATCGGCATTGCACAAGAGGATATCGGCCACATCTTTGACAGATTCTACCGTGCTGACAAGAGCCATTCCAAGGAAATCGGCGGCACAGGTCTGGGGCTTTCCATTGTAAAGCACGGTGCAATGTTCCACAACGCCTATGTTTCTGTAGAAAGCACTTTGGGTGAAGGCACCACTATCCGCATACTGTTTTAAGTTAACGAGGTAACTCTATGAATGAAAAAACAAATATATCCAGAAACTTTAATCTGGATATACTGAGAATAACAGCTTTTGTTTTTGTTCCCCTGACACACTTCTTCCTTTACACAGATTTTTATACAAGCCCTGTGAACAGTGTTGAAATGTGTGTATCCCTTTGTCTGAGAAATCTGGGACTTCTGTGCATTACAATCTTTATGCTCCTGACAGGATATCTGCAGGGAAACAAAAACATCCCACCCACACTGAAATACTACTCAAAAATACTTAAGTTTATAGTCCCTCATGTTCTGGTTATTCTGTTTGACCTGTTCCTCAAACACTTTTACAAAGGAACTGAATTGTCTGCAGGAATCATTGCCCGCAATCTTTTCAGTTTTCCGGGATACTCCTGGTATGTGGAGATGTACATAGGTCTGTTTCTGCTGATACCCTTTCTTAATATGATTTGGAGCAGTCTGAAAACAAAGAAGCAGGAGCACATTCTTCTTTCAGTTCTGATAATCCTCAGTGTACTGCCTTCTATAGTCAATGTTTATGACTTTGTGAATCCCAACTGGTGGAACGCAACTGCATCCGACTATCTCAACCTTCTCCCCACCTACTGGAACAAGCTATATTCCATAGCCTTCTATTTCACAGGTGCATACCTGAGCAAACACAAGGATGAAATTCTTGAAAGAATCAAGCCCTTCACTGCATTTCTTCTCTTTGTAGGAAGTTTTGCCCTGTTTTCTTTATACTGCATCACAAGAAACTGGGAAGCAACTCCTTCCATATACCCCTGGCTCAACCGAAACAGTTTTGGTCAGATGGTTGTGGCGGTATTTCTGATTCTGTTTATTGTTTCAATCAGATTCAGTAAAGTGCCCTCCCCTATAAGAAAAATCGCAGGAAGAATTTCTGACATTACCTACACAGCATATCTTGTATCTTTCACTGTAGACACTCTGATGTATGGAAAGTTCAACAGCATTTTTCCAACTTTCAGCGAAAGACTCCCCTACCTGCCCCTTGCAGTGCTGACTGTGGTTTTCTGCTCCCTTATCCTTGCATTTTTCTTAGACCTTATTTCAAGGCTTATCATTAAACTTGCAGATAAAGTAATATTTGCACTGTCTGCAAAAATCACAAAAAAGCAATAATGGTAAAACGGCAGTTGACACTGCCGTTTTTTGTTTTTCTGAGGCTTCGATTTTACATAGATTTAACATAGATTTTACAATAATATATTTCAGATTTTACACAAATTTGATATTCTATAATCAAGTAATTGTAAAAATAAAAACAACTTAATACAAACACAAGAAAGGTCGTGACTTAGTCATGGAACTTAAGGACATATTCTCCCTTATTACGGGTCTTGCTATGTTCCTGTTCGGTATGAACGCCATGGGTGACGGACTTAAGCGCGTAGCAGGCAGTAAACTGGAGACTATCCTGTGGAAGCTCTCCTCTACTCCCCTGAAGGGTGTACTTCTGGGCTCAGGCGTTACTGCTGTTATTCAATCCTCATCTGCCACCTCCTGTATGGTAGTCGGTTTTGTAAACTCCGGTATGATGACCATTGCTCAGGCTATCGGTATCATTATGGGTGCCAACATAGGCACCACCGCCACAGGTTGGATTCTCTCCCTTGCTGCTGTTGACGGCGGCGACTCGGGAGCAGTGTGGACACAGTTCTTATCCACAACCTTCATCAGTGCTGTGTTTGCTCTTATCGGCGTACTGTTTATGATGCTGGCAAAGAAGAGCACCCTGAAAAGCACAGGTGACATTATGCTGGGTTTTGCAGTTCTTATGAGCGGTATGAAGATGATGAGCGGTGCCATGGACGGACTCGAGGACAGTGTTGTTTTCCAGGATATGATGACTTCCTTCTCAAACCCCTTCCTGGGTATCCTTGCAGGTGCTGTTATCACTGCGATTCTTCAGAGTGCTTCTGCTTCTATCGGTATTCTGCAGGCACTCTCCATCTCGGGCGCTGTAACCAACACAACTGCACTTTACCTTGTAGTAGGTATGTGTATCGGTGCATCAATGCCTGTTCTTCTTTCTGCTATTGGTGCTACCACCAATGGTAAACGTGCTTCTATCATCTACCTTATCTTCAACACAATCGGTGCAATCATTCTTTCCCCCATATTCTATGGTCTGGATTATGCTTTCCAGTTTGCTTATATGGACCAATCTGCAGATGCAATCAGCATTGCACTTATCAACACAGTATTCAATGCAGCAACTACCATCATACTCCTTCCCTTCGTCAATCAGTTCGATAAACTTGTCTGTGCCCTTATCAAGGATAAGAAGGACGATAAAGAAAGAAATCTGCTGGACCGACTGGAAGAACGCTTTCTGGAGCACCCCGGTGTTGCTATAGAGCAGAGCCGTACAGTTCTTATGTCTATGGCAGAAAAGTCTCAGCGCAACCTGTTGCGTGCAATTTCACTGCTTACAAACTTTGACGAAAAAGAATACGATGTTGTTCAGGAAAAGGAAGAGGTCATTGACGGCTATGAGGACAAGCTGGGTACATACCTTGTAAAGATTACAGGTCTTGAACTCAACGAAAATCAGAGCCACGAAGTATCCCGTTTCCTGCATACAATCGGCGACTTTGAGCGTATTGCTGACCACGCAGTAAACATCTCTCACGTTGCAAAGGAAATCCACGAAAAACAGCTCACCTTCTCCTTTGAAGCAAACAGAGAACTTGAGATTCTGGCAAGCGCTATCGAGGAAATTGTTACTCTGTCTGTTAGCGCCTTTATCGGAAATAACGATGCTGACATTTACAGAGTTGAGCCTCTTGAGGAAATGATTGACCTGCTGTGTGATGAGCTTAAGCTCAGACACATCAACCGTGTTCAGAATGGTAACTGTACACTCAACCAGGGCTTCGTATTCTCTGACCTTATCACAAACTACGAGCGTATTGCTGACCACTGCTCAAACATCGCTGTAGCACTTATTGAGGTTGACCTTGATGCTATGGATATCCACGCATACCTCAACGACCTCAAAGAGCACAAGAGTAAAGAGTTCATCAAGTATTACGATGAATACAAGGTCAAGTATGCTCTTTAACTATAAACCTTTCAACCAACATAAACAACAAACCGACAGTTCTGATGAGCTGTCGGTTTTCTTTATGCTTTATTAATTCTTAAGTCAGTTATGAAGAAGTGAAACAATCTTTTCCACAGTTTCTTCCAGAGCAGAGCCTGAAATCTTCACTGTGATATCTGCATATTTTTTGTAAAAGTCACGGCGGTATGCATAAACATCAGAGAGGTTCTCGCCCTCTTTGAAGGTGATTCCCCTTGTGGTGATGTTGGTGATTCTGCGGATAAGCTCGGAAAGTTCTACGTCTATAAAAACAACCTTTCCCATAGATTTCAGGTGGTTCATTGCATCTTCATAAAGCACCATTGAGCCGCCTGTTGCCACCACGGTTTCTGTGCACTGAAGTTCACAGCCTACGGCTGTCTCGATTTTCTCAAAATACTCAATGCCTGACTCCTCAATTATCCGCTGAAGAGTTCTGCCCTCTTTTTTGCAGATAACAAGGTCTGTATCAACAAAATCCATTCCAAGAGTCTTTGCAAGGATAACTCCCACTGTACTCTTACCGCAGCCGGGCATTCCCACTAAAATAATGTTCATCTTTTACTGCTCCTTGAGGATTGGTTCAAAGGAAGGCGCAATGGTCTTGTTGCAGGTGATGTTGGTATAGTCGAGCTGCCAGCCAATGAACTTATAGGTGTAGTAATCGTCGTCGGGCTTCACAGGGTCCTCAGGCGGAATTGCGTCCTTGCCCTGGGTTACATTCTGGGTGCTGATGATTGAGCCGTCCCAGTTAAGGAAGGTAACTGTGAAGGACTTGTTGCCCTTGGCGCTTATCAGCCACTCACTGCCTTTAAGGTTACCCTCGCCGTCATACCAGTCGATGGTGCCCTTTCCAAGTTCGGTTTTGAAGGTGGTAAGCTCGGGACGGGGTGTGGAATGGTCTGTGTAATATACATCCGGCCACCATGCTTCTTCGTTGACGGTTGCCTTGTCGATGTACTCCTTGACGCTCTCTCCTGCACGGATTTTTCTTGCAACCATTACGGTACGGAAATCTGTGTACTCGTGAGAGCAGGTGGAAAGTGTGATAAGCTGATCGTCCTCGTTGATAGGCACAGGCACATCAAAGAGAGAACGCATCTTCACGTTATAAACATAGTTCATAAACTGAGCATCAGAGCCGAACTCTCCGTGGAAGTAGTTGAAGAAATCACCGTGACGCTCAAGGGTGTTTGTCTTGTAAACAGAGAAGATAATCCACTGCTCAACACCGCCTTCGGGGGTATTGAAGAACAGAGTGGGAGCCTGCTTGTAATACTCCAGGTCTCCTGAGTATGCACCATAGTTGATAAGGTCGTGGTACATAGTGCCGTTGTTCATCTTGTGTCCGTGAGTGATGATGTTCTTGCTGTTGACACCCTGCTTGCTTCGGTAATCAATGAAGATACTGCCTGCATACAGGTATGAGCCGTCATAACTGCGGTGGAGATAATACTGATAACCGTAGCCGTCTTTGTCACTCATAAGCACAGGATAGTTGATGGCGGTGTTGGGAATATGTATCCAGCCTTTGATATCGGTATTGATATTTCTCAGCTCTACCCAATCCTGCTTGTCAGTATAAGGTGTACCGTCAGGCAGGGTAGGGTCGGTTTCCACCTCAGGTGCAGTTGTGATTTCCGCTGTTGTTTCAGGCACCGTCACCTCATCGGGAGTTGCAAAGGAGGTATCAACTCCAAGGTAGTCAATCAGAAACAGTGAGCCTGCAAAGCCTGCGCCAAGGATAAGAAGTGAGAGCACACAAACAGAAACAATGCTCAGAAGTTTCTTTCTTGAATCTGCACCCTTGTCGGGGCTTGTGTTTTCCTGAATATTGGGATTATTTTCCATATAAGTCCCTCCGTAAAATTTCATATACACATATATTTTATCATATAACTTTTTTCTTGTAAATATATCGGTTTGTGCACTGTCTGAAAATTTGCAAAAAAAAGACTCAGACGGATAAATGCACTGCCCCAAATTGTGCGGACAGTACAAAAAGGACCCTTGTGGTAGAAAATATTAAAATTTAAGCAACATACTGACATCGCTTTTCAAGTGGTGTCAGTTTTGTTTTAAGTTGAATTCTATGGTTGTTGTAAAAGTAA
>JAZQHL010000072.1:0-10923 GCA_045540595.1 Ruminococcus sp. | reverse complement strand
GACCGCTTGGCCTCCGACTTCACAAAGCGGTGCCTAAATACAGACACCGCTTGTTTTTATTATCAGTTTTTGGGGAGCATTTTCTCCATACCGCCCATATATGGACGAAGAGCCTCGGGGATATTTACAGAGCCGTCTGCATTCAGGTTGTTCTCAAGGAATGCAATGAGCATTCTGGGAGGAGCAACAACAGTGTTGTTGAGGGTATGTGCAAAGTATTTGCCGTTTTCCTTGGAGTTAACGCGGATTCTGAGTCTGCGTGCCTGTGCATCGCCAAGGTTTGAGCAGCTGCCTACCTCAAAATACTTCTGCTGTCTGGGAGACCATGCCTCAACGTCAACAGACTTAACCTTAAGATCAGCCAGATCGCCTGAGCAGCACTCAAGTGTTCTTACGGGAATATCAAGGCTGCGGAACAGGTCAACTGTGTTCTGCCAGAGTTTCTGGAACCACATCATAGAATCCTCAGGCTTGCAGACAACAATCATCTCCTGCTTTTCAAACTGGTGAATTCTGTATACACCGCGTTCCTCAATGCCGTGAGCACCTTTCTCCTTACGGAAGCAGGGAGAATAGCTTGTGAGTGTGTAGGGGAGTTCCTCCTCTTTGTTCATAGTATCAATAAACTTACCAATCATGGAATGCTCACTTGTACCGATAAGATAAAGGTCCTCGCCTTCAATCTTATACATCATGGAATCCATCTCAGCAAAGCTCATAACGCCTGTAACAACATCAGAACGGATCATAAAGGGAGGCACACAATAAGTAAAGCCTCTGTCAATCATAAAGTCACGTGCATAAGAAATAACTGCAGAGTGAAGTCTTGCAACATCACCCATAAGGTAATAGAAGCCGTTACCTGCAACCTTTCTTGCACTTTCAAGGTCGATTCCGCAGAATCTCTCCATAATATCTGTGTGGTAGGGAATCTCAAAATCGGGAGTAACAGGCTCGCCGTACTTCTGAACCTCAACGTTTTCAGAGTCATCACGACCAATGGGAACTGACTCATCAATGATGTTGGGGATTGTCATCATAATTTTCTTGATTTTCTCAGAAAGCTCTGCCTCCTGAGCCTCTAACTCTGCAAGGCGCTCACCCTGAGAAGTAACAAGAACTTTCATTGCTTCTGCTTCTTCGCGTTTGCCCTGTCCCATTAAAGCACCGATTTCTTTAGAGTGCTTGTTTCTCTGAGCTCTCAGCTCGTCTGCCTCTTTCTTTGCAGCACGGCTGAGCTTGTCAAGCTCGATTACCTCATCAACAAGGGGAAGCTTGCTGTCCTGGAACTTCTTGCGGATATTCTCTTTAACAACTTCAGGGTTTTCTCTTAAAAATTTAATATCTAACATTTTTCATACTCCTCATTTTCTGTATTAAGATAATAATTGACTATATGTTATAACAAATTATCTTTATTCCTTGTTTCCGAAAAGGTTTGCAAAGCTTGTGAGTTCTTCATCTGAATAGAATTCGATTGTCAGAACGCCGCCTTTACCGCCCTTTGCCTTGGAAACCGTAACCTTCCTGCCCAGGTTTTCTGTCATTGCCATCTCAACCTCTGCATAGTAGTGAGGTTTTGAAGGACTAGCAGTGACTTTCTTCTTTCTCTCGGTCTGAGGCTTGCAGAGTTTCTCGGTTTCTCTTACAGAAAGACCTCTCTCTACAATTTCCTCAGCAAGCCTGCAGATTGCCTCTGCATCTTCGATGCCTGCAAGTGCTCTTGCGTGACCTGCTGAAAGTTTGCCTTCAGAAACCAAAGCCTGCACATACTCGGGAAGCTTCAGAATTCTCAGTGCATTTGCCACAACAGGACGGGATTTTCCTACTGCTGTTGCAACCTCCTCCTGAGTAAGTCCGTGAATTTCCATCAGTGTGCGATAACCCTGTGCCTCTTCTATGGGATTCAGGTTTTCTCTCTGCAGATTTTCAATAAGAGCAATCTCCATAGTCTGCAAATCACTCAGATCACGGATAATTGCAGGAATCTCTGTAAGACCCGCAAGCCTTGATGCTCTGTACCTGCGCTCACCTGCCACAATCTGATATCCGCCGCCAAAGATGGGACGTACCAGTATGGGCTGAAGCACACCGTGCTCACGGATACTGTCTGCAAGCTGCATCAGTGCTTCCTCGTCAAACTCTGTTCTGGGCTGGTCCCGATTGGGCTCAACATCTTCAATCTTAAGAAGCACTGCCCCTGAGTTCATTTCGCTTTCATTCTCAAGGTAAATTGCGTCCAGACGCTTGCCCAGACCGCCTTTTTTTGCCATATCAAGCCCTCTCTTTCTTCATAATTTCTTTTGCAAGATTCAGATAAGCCTCTGAGCCCTTGCAGGTTATATCGTAGTAAATAACAGGTGCTCCGTAACTTGGAGCCTCTGAAATTCTGACACCTCTGGGAATAGGTGTTGAATAAACTTTTCTGGGGAAATATTTTTTGACCTCGTTTACAACCTGCTGTGTCAGATTGAGTCTGCCGTCATACATTGTAAGAATTACACCCTCAACGTCAAGGTAAGGATTGTACACTCTCTTAACTCTGCGGATAGTATTCATCAACTGAGCAAGACCTTCCAGAGCATAATATTCGCACTGAATGGGAATAAGCACAGTGTCTGTGCAGGTCAGAGCATTGACTGTAACCAGACCAAGCGAAGGGGGACAATCAATGAAAATGTAGTCATAATCAGCCTTTACGGGCAGAATTGCATTTTTGAGAATAGCCTCACGCTTGTCTCTGTCTGCAATCTCAAGCTCTGCAGCTGCAAGGTCAAGGCTTGAGGGAATAACAGAAAGGTTCTTGAATTTAGTCTGTACAATACAATCCTGAGCCTTTACATCGTTTACCAGGATATCATATGTAGAATACTTTGCACTTCGTCTGTCAATACCCACACCGCTGGTTGCATTTCCCTGAGGGTCAATGTCAACAAGCAGGGTTTTCTTGCCGAAATATCCGAAGGCAGCCGCCAGATTTACAGCGCTTGTGGTCTTTCCCACACCGCCTTTCTGGTTTGAAACCGCAATTATTTTAGCCAAATATATCACCTTTTCAAAGAAATAATAGTAAAAACGAAAATCTAAGATTAATTTTACCATACTATTGACCAAAATAAAAGTATTTTTACATAAAAACCTTAATTATATTAAAATTAAATGCTGAGTATTTAATTATCTTACTTCTATAAAATGCCAAAAGACGTATGGTATTTCTACCATACGCCTTAAGGCAAGGGGTTCAGATAAGGAAATGGGTATGAGTGGACGGATGCTTTCGCATCCTGAGGGGAAAGCATTGTAAATTTATAAGTGATTGATGTTTCACGTGAAACATTTTTATCAGGCAGACTTTGATTTCTTTTTTGCCACCTGCTTTGTTGCATCACTTTTGGGAATTTTCACTGTATATTCTATGTATTCGTCGGTTTCAGATTTCTTAGCAACTGCATTAATTCCAGAAAGTCTCATAGTATCTACTGCTTTATTTATGGTATTCACAAATATCCGCACATCACGGACAATGAATTTTTTCTCTTGTGTAGGGGATTCGGTAACCGTAGTACGACACAGAAACCTTACAACTAAATCTTCCGTATCTTTGGCACTCAGGTTTTCTGCCACAATTTTACTGAGGACTTCTTTTCTGATTTCTTCATCATCAATCCTCAGCAGTGCCCTTGCATGCCTTTCAGATAAACCTGCCTGCAGAATCCAATCCTGTTCTTCCATACTCAGTTTCAGAAGTCTGAGTTTATTTGCAACCGTTGATTGTTTTCTTCCCAGACGGATTGCCGCTTCTTCCTGTGTAAGTCCGTATTTTCTGATTAATCGGCTAATTCCTCTGGCTTCTTCAAACATATTAAGGTCAGCTCGCTGAATATTTTCAAGCAAGGCAAATATTGCAGACTCTTTGTCTGTGCATCTGATAACAACACAGGGTACCTTAGATAGTCCTGCAAGAACTGCAGCCCTGAGTCTGCGCTCTCCTGCTACAAGTTCATATTCGGTCTGGCTGAGTTTTCTAACGGTCAAAGGTTGCAGAATTCCGTTTGTTGATATTGATTGAGAAAGAAGCCTTAACTCGTCCTCATCAAAGGATTTTCTGGGCTGAGTTTTATTTGGACGTATCTGTATAGTAGGGATATCAAGAACTCTGTTTTCTTCTTTCGAAAGGAATTTCATTAATATCACCCCGCACGTCCGTTTCAGTTTTGTTTCCTTGACTGTGACTATATTCTAACACAGCACCACAGAAAGATACTGTCGTTATTTGAGTAAGTTTTTTCATTTATTCTACTGATAAAAGTATCTTTATGTCAGATACAGAAGAATTTATCTGTAAACAACAAAACACCTCTCATAATTTGAAAGGTGTTTTACTTACATTATTACAAAGGCTGTTTTTTTATTTTTGAATTATGTCTGGGATATTTTGAAGGTGTCACAGAAGTTTTACTTACTATAACAAGAGTTCTGCTGCTTTCATCAGACAGAGTATACTCAAAAGTATCTGTTACAGTACCCCCCAGAAGTTTCAAAGCATTCTTTGCTTCTTCGGTCTCTTCGCCTGCAGCAGGTCCCTTCATTGCAATGAACACACCGCCTTTTTTTACATAAGGCAGACAGTATTCACTGAGCACGTTAAGCCTTGCAACTGCACGGGACGTGGCAACATCAAATTTCTCTCTGAACCTTTTATCCTGTGCACCCTCTTCAGCACGGCTGTGCACAATCTCTGCTGTAAGTCCGATTTCTTTCAGTACATCAGAGAGGAACACAAGCCTTTTGTTAAGACCGTCAAGAAGAGTGAGTTTTATGTCGGGTCTTGCAATTAAAAGGGGAATACCGGGGAATCCTGCTCCTGTGCCTACATCAATAATCTTTGCATTTTCCTTGACATTATATTTTGCAAGAAGACTCAGGCTATCGCAGAAATGCTTGACTATAACTTCATTTTCTTCAGTTATAGCTGTCAGATTCATTCTTGCATTGTAGTCGATAAGCATATTGTAATAAGTGTAGAAACGTTCAAGTGCAATATCATCAAGTTCAATACCTGTTGACTTAGCCTCTTCAAAAAGAGCTTCCTTAAAACTCATTACTGCTCACCGCCCTTTTTACTGTTTTTTACAAGCCAGATAATGAGCACACTTACATCAGCAGGGGAAACACCTGAAATTCTGCTTGCCTGAGCGATGTTTCTGGGTTTAACCTTATTGAGTTTTTCCTGTGCCTCAAGTCTGAGTCCTGTAATCTCTCTGTAGTCAATATCAGCAGGTAGTTCTTTTTCCTGCATTCTGCGAATCTGGTCAACCCTGTCCAACTGTTTTTTGATGTAACCGCTGTACTTAACCTCAATCTCTACTCTTTCAAAGATACTTCTGTGCAAGTCGGGTCTATGCTTATCAACAGGTGTAAGGTCCTTATAAGAGATCTGAGGTCTGCGAAGCAGGTCACCAAGATTCACCCCTGTGGTGACCTTTGATGTTTCACGTGAAACAAGTATCGCGTTAAGTTCGTCAGTAGGAGAGAGCACAGTATGTGTAACTCTGAAAAGTTCCTGTTCAATAAGTTCTTGTTTCTTCAGATATCTTTCCCATCTTTCATCAGTAACAAGACCTATTCTTCTGCCGATAGGAGTAAGTCTCTTGTCTGCATTATCCTGTCTGAGCACAAGTCTGTATTCACTGCGGGAAGTCATCATTCTGTAAGGCTCGTTGGCACCCTTTGTGATAAGATCATCAATAAGTGTACCGATATATGATTCAGAACGCTCCAGAATGAGGGGATCCTCACCCTTGATGGCAAGGGCTGCATTCACACCTGCCACAAGACCCTGTGCGGCAGCTTCTTCGTAACCGCTGCTTCCGTTGAACTGACCTGCACCGTAAAGTCCGGGGAAGTCCTTGAACTGAAGTGTTGCATCAAGAGAAAGCGGGTCTACACAATCATACTCAATAGCATAGGCAGGACGCATAACAACTGCATTTTCAAGACCTTTTATTGTATGGTAAAAAGCAAGCTGTACTTCCTCAGGAAGTGAAGAAGACATACCTTGCAGATACATTTCTTCTGTATTTTCACCGCAAGGCTCAATAAACAACTGATGTCTTTCCTTGTCGGCAAATCTCATTATCTTATCTTCAAGGCTGGGACAATATCTGGGACCGATACCCTCAATCATTCCGCCGTAAAGGGGACTGCGGTGAATATTATCAAGAATAATCTTCTTAGTTTTTTCGTTTGTCCAGCTAATGTGGCAAACTACCTTATTTTCACCCAGTTCATCTGTTTCAAAGGAAAAAGGCTCGGGAGGCTCATCACCACACTGCACATCAAGTTCAGAAAAATCTAAACTTGAACGGAGAACTCGTGCAGGAGTACCTGTCTTGAATCTTCTGATTGAAAGACCCAAATCACGGAGACTTCTGCCAAATCTTGTAGCAGCAAAGGTACCATCGGGACCGCCCTCATAGCTGACCTCGCCAACAAAGATTCTGCCGCCCAGATATGTACCTGTAGCAATAATTACTTTTTTAAAGGAGAAAACAGCACCCATCTGAGTAGTAAGCTCCCAGGGGTATTCACTGTCATCTGTTCTTGTTATATCAGTAATCTCCGCCTGACGGAGTTCAAGATTCTCCTGAAGTTCAAGTTTATGCTTCATAATCCTGGCATACTTGAGACGGTCAATCTGACCTCTCAGAGAATGAACTGCAGGACCTTTACCACGGTTGAGCATTCTCATCTGCAGAAAACTCTCGTCTGCAGTTTTGCCCATTTCTCCGCCAAGAGCATCAATCTCTCTCACAAGATGGCCTTTAGCAGTACCGCCGATAGAAGGATTACAAGGGCAGTTACCTACAGCGTCCATATTAATTGTAAAGATTGCAGTACGGCAACCAAGTCTTGCAGAAGCAAGGGCTGCTTCAATACCTGCATGGCCTGCACCAATTACTGCCACATCATATTTTCCAGCATGGTAAGTTTGCATATACATACCTCATTTTGTTTCACGTGAAACATTTAGTAGAAAAGGGAACAAGGGTTATTTACCCACGCAAAAACTATGAAAGACGTCATCTACAACTGCATCAGATACATTTTCACCTGTAAGCTGTAAAAGCGCGTCGATTGCATCTTCAACACATACAGTCACAGCATCAAAAGAAAAACCTGCAAGGAGTGTATCCTGTGCTTCCAGCACACAATCCAGTGCTTTCTGTCCGGCACGTCTCTGACGCTCACCTGAAAGAATTCCTGCACAAGGGTCAAAATCCTTTGTGCCCGAAACCTCCGCAATAGCCTGTGTGAGTTCTTCTTTACCATCACCGCTGATGGCACTTATATATACAATATGATTTATTTTCTGACTAATTATATCTATATTTAACTTTCTTTCCAGGTCAGTTTTATTGATAATTGCAATTGAAGGAACACCTTCAAGGCTATCAATAAGTCTGATATCTTCTTCTGTAAGTTCCTGACTGCTGTCAAAGACAGCAAGCACAAGTGAACAACTGGAAAGTCTTTCTTTAGTTCTGTCTACACCTATTTTTTCTACAGGGTTATCTGTGTCACGGATACCTGCAGTGTCACAAAGACGGAGTGTGACATCTCCCACAATAACGGTTTCTTCTACCACATCACGGGTAGTGCCGGGAATTTCTGTAACAATACTCTTATCAAATCCCGAAAGCAGGTTCATAAGTGTAGATTTACCTACATTTGGTCTGCCTGCAATAACTGTATCAATTCCGTGAATAATAGCCTGTCCTGCTTCATATTCACTGAGAAGTTTTGTAATTTTACCCTTGGCACTGTTCAGAGTTTCTGTAATAGCAGAATCTGTAACTTCGGGAATATCCTCCTCGGGAAAATCTGCCCAGGCACAAAGATGACCTGCAAGGGAAACAAGGTCGTTTTTTATATCATCAATTCTTTTACGCAGAGCACCTGTGCGGGTACTCACTGCTGCACGGGCTGCTTGTCTGCTCTGAGCAGAAATAATGTCCATAACCGCCTGTGCTTCGTTAAGGTCCATTTTTCCGTTAAGAAATGCTCTCTTTGTAAACTCACCGGGCTCAGCAAGAACAGCTCCTTTATCAAGCACTGCTCTCAGAACTCTTCTGGTAATATAAAGTCCGCCGTGACAGCAAATCTCAACTACATCTTCACCTGTAAAACTTCTGGGTGCACGGTAAAGGATAGCCACAACCTCATCAAGCATTTCATTTTCATCAACCGCTTTTCCGTAAGAAGCACGGTAGCCCTCCATTGAAGCGAGTTTTTTTTCGCTTACAGATACAAAAACCTTATCTGCAATTTCAATGGCATCTTTACCTGATATTCTGATTATACCAATACCGCCCTGACCCTGAGCAGTGCTGATAGCGGCAATTGTCTTTTCACTCATAATACTTCACCCGATTTACTGAAAGATATCTGTGATGTTATATAAAAATAAAAACAGGGCAGCAGTTGCCGCCCTGTTTAGTATCGGCGAGCTTTTCCGCCGTTTATTACTTATCGATTCTGCCGTAAAGTGCAGTACCTGCACCCTCATTGATAGGAGCACGCTTGGGTGTATCTTCTGTGTTGGAAGCTGCGTCATAATTACGTCTGGGACGTCTGTCGTATCCGCCCTTGCCTCTGCCTCTGCCGCCACGGTTTGAGCGGGGAGTCTTGTTGGGGTCGGGACCGATAACAACATGTCTGTTCATATTTTCGCCTTCACTCCAGGAGATTGCACCATTAACTTTCTGAACAGCAGTGTGGATAATTCTTCTCTCATAAGGATTCATAGGCTCAAGGCTTGTCTTATAGCCTGTCTTAACTGCTTTGAAAGCAAGCTTTCTGCCAAGACCCTCAAGAGTCTTTTCTCTCTTCTCACGGTAGTCGCCTGTGTTGATTGTAACCTTGTAGTAAGAATTCTCTACATGGTTTGCAACTAATCCTGTAAGATACTGAAGAGCATCAAGTGTCTCACCGCGTCTGCCGATAACAGAGCCTACATCTTCACCCTCAAGGTCAATGATAACTCCGCCTTCTTCGGCTTCCTTTGCACTCAGAGTGATACCCTCCAGTCCCATTGCATCAAGCACGTCTTTAAGGAAATTCTGAGCAACATCAGCAGGAGATTCCTTAATGAAAACTCTTACCTTTGCAGGACATCCGCCAAATAAACCGAGAACCTTCTTTTCAGGTCTCTGGATAATTTCAAATTCTGCCTCGTAGGTTTCTACGCCGAGTTCTTTGCAAGCTGCTTCGTGAGCTGCTTCTACGGTATCACCTACGCCGATAGCCTCTCTAATCAAGATGTCACCTTCTTGTATTCTTTTGTGTTATAGAAAATTTAAGTTAATTTCAAATTAAGTTGTAAACGCTTTTAATTAAAGGCGTTTTACAGATGCTTCCTGCTTTTCAAGCAGAGCAACTCGAGCCGCTTCTGAACGTGCGACCATCATTCCCGGTCCGAAGAAGTAGTGGAGAACCAGGGACTGTACAAAACCCAGTACAGTTGAACAAATCCAATAGAAACCTACAGCTGCGGGAACAGTATAAGCAAGATATGCTGAGAACAGGGGAAGCATAAAAATCATAGCCTTCATACAACCCTGCTGCTGACCGCCGCCGGTACCGTTAAGTTTCTGCATAACAAGCTGTGATGCCACAGAAGTTACAAAACAAAGAACAGGAATTAAGAGATACCATGAAAAACCAAGTTTTGAAGGAGTCTCAAGCAGATTGATGCCTGAGAAATTAAAAGATTCACAGAAGTTGGAAATTTCAGCAATTGAAACCTTGCCGCCTTCAAAACAAGCCTGAATACTCTCAAAACTTGTGAAGTATCTCATAATATCAATCTGTCCGCCATACATAGCAGAAGCACTGATATTGAGTCCGGGAATAGAAACAAGCACATTCTTTGCCTGCTCTACCATAGTGCTGTCCAAGTGAAGTGTATTTGTAAGAGGATATGCAACACTGTAAAAAACGCCAAGCATAATAAACATTGGCAGAATTGAGGTCAGACAGCCTGAGTAAGGACTGACACCCTCTTTTTCATAAAGTTTCTGGGTTTCTTCGTTAAGCTTTTCTCTGTTGTTAGCGTATTTTTCGCGAAGTTCGTTCATCTTTGCCTGCATTCTGGCATTTCCTGCCATAGTCTTCTGCTGTTTTACAGAAGAGGGGAACATTATTAACTTCGCAATAATCGTAAAGATGAAGATGGCAAATGCGTAGTTATGTACTAACTGGTAAGCAGCCCAGAGTATATAACCGAAGATGCCTCCGATAAAATCCATCATAAGCTTAACCTTTCTTTCATCTTTTTTCTTTTTTCTGCGGGACGGGGTCATACCCGCCTTTGGAGAAGGGGTTGCACCGCAGTATTCTCCATATAGCAAGAGCAGAGCCCTTTAATACTCCGAATCTTTCGATCGCTTCATATCCGTACTGCGAGCAGGTAGGGTAATACTTGCAGGCAGGTGGTGTGTTAGGAGAAATTTTTGTCTGATAAAAACGTATTAACTTAAGGAAGAGTTTTTTCATTCCTATTCCTCCAGTATACCTGCATCTTTGAAATGCTTTTTCATACTGATGAGAATATGGGTGCTTTTTCTGTAAGGAGTTTTGCCTCTTGCAACGAAAACAATATCGTAGCCCTGACGCAAAGAACCCTTGAGCTGAGCAAAAGCTGCCCTGATAATACGTCTGGAGCGGTTACGCTCCACAGCCTTTCCGATCTTTTTACCTGTGGTGATGCCAATACGCAGGTTATTTGTATTATTTTTTACAATGTAGGTAACAAGATCAGGTGAGACATACGACCTGCCTCGGTTGTATGCCCGCCTGAATTCCCTGTTTTCTTTTAAAGTGATGATATCACTCATTCAGACCACCTGTTTTACATTAGTG
>JAZQHL010000071.1:0-33313 GCA_045540595.1 Ruminococcus sp. | reverse complement strand
GCCAAGCGGTCTTAGGAAGACAACATGTTTCCCCAACTCCTTGGCTCACAGAAACGACATGGCTACGATCCGACTTGATTGATCTGAGGTTTTGTTTCGGTACCTGCTGAAAAACTTTCAAAAACATCTGATGCCAGGTGTTTTCCAAGTGCCTCTGCAATCTGACTGCGGCAAGAATTATGCACACAAATGAATGCAACCTTTTTCTTATGTCGTTTATAAAAGGGACATCGGTCTTTTATACACTGCTCATTCTTTTTACTAAAATCACATTCAATGCTACTGCTTTCTAACTTAACATCATAGTTTTCGTTAACAAACTCTATAGCTTCCAAAAAACTGAGAAACGCATCTCTTTTGCAACATCTGGGGCCTCCGACCTGAGCCAGACTACACAGTGCTTTTGAGGTAAACTCCATATGCTTTCCCCAGGATTCATCACAGCTTAAAGGTCCTGTGACGTCAATAATAGAAAGAGTTGCTCCCATTGAACTTACCGCACCGCAAACACCCCACATACCGCAGGTTGCGCCGGGCATTTGCAAGCCTCTTTTCATAAGTTCATTCAGACTCTCCGGCAAATTGATATTACCGCCTGCATTATAAAAAGCAGCCAGAAGAGCCGCTCCGTCCAATATATGATGTTCGGGACCATGGATTCTGATAAAACCCTTGTGGGCAATATTCTGAAAAACCTCTATAGGATTTGTACTTGTTTCAAGCAGACATAGTTCTATAATCTTATTTACTCTTTCTTCCATAGACTTACACCTTCCCTAATAAACTTATGTATTCATTAAAACTTTTCAAAACTTCTATATTTATGGAATAGTAATGCCACTTACCCTCTTTCCTACCATTTACAAGTCCGCTTTCACACAGCATCTTCATATGATGGGACAAGGTGGGTTGTGTAATATCAAAAGCCTCAAGTAATTTACAGCCGCATTTTTCTCCGTCTGACAACATATGAACAATCTGCAAGCGATTGCTATCAGAAAGTGCTTTACAAATAACTGCTACATCTTTAGCATTCATCATATCACCTCATATAGATATTCGTCTATGTATTTTATAACACATACATAGACAGTTGTCAATATGTTTTATTAAAGAAAATCTCCTTAGCCGCAACGCTAAATCAGATTCTTCTGCTCAACAGAAAAGGACGCTGCCAAAGCAACGCCCTTTATATAAAAAATGTGTCAATTATTCTTATTACCAACCAGAGACAACTTTAATGTACTGTCCATCATATTTCAGGTACAATGTATCCTCGTTGTTCAAGAGATTTTTCGATATCATCAAGAATTTCTTCTGAGTCAGCACGGACAGTATGGTAATGATATCCGCCTGTTATATTCATAAGTTCTGTGGATTTTCCTGTTCTGACGCCCTCAATAAACTGCTTTACATGTAAAGTAGAGAAAATATTGAGCGGGGCTACCATTTTACCGTAAACCTTATGCCAGACAAACACATCAACAACTGTACCCCCAAGACCAACAATAAGATTCAACTCATCTTCGGTTTGTTCGGTTGTATGATACACCTTGAAGACACGTTCTTTTAAGGGTGATTGCTGCATAATGTACCCATAGTGTGTGGAAATAATATCGTATCCGGAGCCTTTCAGCACAGTAATGTCCTGAACTATTATTTGTCTGGATACACCAAACACTTCTGACAGTTTACCGCCTGATACAGCCTCTGTAGATGATAGAAGCAAATTGACGATTGCTTTTCTTCTGTCATGAGCCTTCATATATTCACTCCTTTATACAGCGTGAAGATTTTTAAGAGAAAGATCCAGAATCGGTGAAGAATGTGTAAGTGCACCGCTGGATATATAGTCTACACCAATATCAACCAGTTTTGCTATGTTTTCTTTTGTTACATTACCGCTACACTCTGTTTCTGCTCTGCCTGCTGTAAGTCTGACAGCTTCTTTCATATCATCAACGCTCATATTATCCAGCATAATAATATCGGCACCTGCCTCAAGAGCTTCCCTCAGCATATCCAGATTCTCAACCTCAACCTCAATCTTGCGGACAAAGGGTGCGTATTCCTTAGCCATCATAATTGCTTCTTTAACTCCGCCTGCAGCACCAATGTGATTATCCTTTAAAAGAATACCGTCGCTGAGGTTATAACGATGGTTATATCCACCGCCTACTTTAACTGCATACTTTTCAAACACTCTCATATTGGGTGTAGTTTTTCGGGTATCCAGAAGCTTTGTTTTTGTTCCTTCCAGGAGTTTTGCAATGTTGCGGGTATATGTTGCGATACCGCTCATTCGCTGTAAGAAATTGAGTGCTGTTCTCTCGCCTGATAAAAGCACTCGGATGTCACCGCGAACAACACCCAGCTTCTGTCCGTTTTTCACTTCATCACCGTCTTTGCAAGTGAAGGTTACTTCGGATTTATCGTCGAGAAGTTCAAAAACTCTCTTAAAAATATCAAGACCGGCAATAACACCGTCTTCCTTACAGATAAGTTCTACCTCGCCAAGCTGGTACTGTCTCATAACAGAGTTGGTGGTAATATCTTCACTTGTAATATCCTCCTGCAAAGCAAGAAGGATAAGGTTGTCTGCGTTTAACTTCATAGAAATATTATTCATGGCTGTTTTTCTCCTTTTCAATGGCATCCAAAACCATCTTCTTATATTTTTCCTGATACCCCTCATACTTAGAAGCATCGACTGAAACATCAGCACAATGCTGCAGCTGAGAGTAGTTATCTATAATGTGTGTGGCTGCTCTTTTTGCAAACACAAGACTTTCAAGCAGCGAATTACTTGCCAGACGGTTTCTGCCGTGTACACCATTGCAAGCCGTCTCTCCTGCTGCATACAAACGATTCATTGATGTTTTACTGTATCGGTCAACATCAATTCCGCCCATAAAGTAGTGCTGTGACGGAACAACAGGAATGGGTTCCTTGGTTACATCATAACCCTCTTCAAGACAACGCTGATATATGTTTGGAAAATGTGTTTTTATTTCTTCATCAGGAATAGGCGCCATAGAAAGCCAGACGTGCTTACTTCCCTCTTTTTTCATTTCAGCAAAGATGGCATTGGCAACCACATCACGAGGTAAAAGTTCATTGACGAAACGCTCGCCTTTACTGTTCAGGAGAACAGCACCCTCACCACGGACTGATTCAGAGATCAGAAACTCTCTGCCTTCCTTTTCGGTGTATAGTGTTGTAGGGTGGATTTGAATATAATCAATATCCTTCAGCCTGATGCCGTATTTTAACGCAAGGGCAATAGCATCACCTGTAAGGTGCTTATAGTTGGTGGAATGTTCAAAAACGCCCCCGATTCCACCTGTTGCAAGAACGGTATAATCTGCCTGAATTGCAAAGTAATCACCATTTTCATCGTGACCTATAATACCGTGACACTCATTGCCATCACAAATCAGATCAACCATCGTGTAATTTTCGATGATAGTTATATTTGATCTGTTTCTTGCAGTCTCAAGGAGATGTGAGGTAATCTCTTTACCTGTTTCATCTTCGTGGAAAAGAATACGGGGATTGCTGTGTGCTCCTTCCCGTGTGTATGTAAACTCTTTTCCATTCTTCTCAAAGCGTACACCAAAGGATATAAGGTCAGAGATAACCTCTCTGGATGAATGAATCATAATGTGAACAGAGTCGGGGTTGTTCTCGTAATGACCTGCCTTCATTGTGTCCTCATAGAAAGCATCGTAGTCATCTTCATCACGCAAAACACATATACCGCCTTGTGCAAGATATGAATCACTTCTGCGAGCCTTGTCCTTTGTGACAATGATTATGTTTTTATCTTCAGGAAAGTTCAATGCACAGTAGAGTCCTGCCACACCGCTTCCTACAATTACAATATCTGTTTTCATATTACTTCGCAAGCTCCAACATTCTGTCAAGAGGAATAAGCGCACGCTGGCGAACATCCTCGTCAATGGTTATTTCCTTGTCTTCCTGCTCGAGTACCGACAAAACAGCAGCAAGTGTGTTAAGCTTCATACCCGCACAACATGGGCGCGGATCAGGATAGTAAAAACGCTTGTTCGGGTTATCGGTAATCAGTTTATAATCAACTCCATCTTCGGTAGCAACAATAAATTCCGAAGCCTGACTATTTCTTGAATAGGCGATAATATCCGCTGTGCTGCCGATATAATCAGACAAAGCAAGAACTTCCGCCTCACATTCGGGGTGAGACAATACGGAAGCCTTGGGGTGTTTCTCTTTTTCAGCTTCAATCTGTGATGAGGTGATAGCGGC
This sequence comes from Ruminococcus sp., assembly GCA_045540595.1. Taxonomy (GTDB): domain Bacteria; phylum Bacillota; class Clostridia; order Oscillospirales; family Acutalibacteraceae; genus Ruminococcoides. The sequence goes on along the minus strand of JAZQHL010000071.1, from coordinate 29,026 downwards.
ATGGATTGGGCAACAACCATCATTCAGAATAATATTCTTTTCCGTAACCTGCTTTGCAACAAAACTTCCGAGGTTACGATCAGGAATAAAGAAGATATTCTTATTTGGCAACGTCTTTACAATTTTAACCGCATTGGATGATGTAACACAAACATCACTTTTACATTTAAGTTCTGCAGTTGAGTTAATATAGCAAACAACTGCAAGGTCATCGTACTTAGCTCTCATTTCTTCAATGATACCATCTGCCACCATGTGTGCCATAGGACAGTCAGCAGTTAAATCGGGCATAAGAACCTTCTTGTCAGGATTGAGAATCTTTGCGCTTTCTCCCATAAACTGAACACCGCAGAATACGATGATATCAGCATCGGTTTGTTTTGCAATCTTTGCAAGGTAGAATGAATCTCCCACATAGTCAGCAATTTCCTGCACCTCGGCAGGGGCATAGTAATGAGCAAGAATTACAGCATTCTTTGCTCTCTTTAATTGTTCGATTTGATTTTTCATACCGTTCCCCTCGTTATACGAACATATTGTAATCTGATAATTATTATACTAACCATATTTACATCTGTCAACTTATCTGTAAACTTACAGTAGTAGAAAATCACCAAATATAACACCATCATAATGTACAACATTAACAAAAGGGTTGTATAGTTAAATAATCTGAAAAAGTAATCAATAACCAACACCTGTAAAATACTATCTGTGTTTAAGACTTTGTATACATTTTGCAAGATAATTGCCGACAGAATGTTAACGATGGAATCCCGTTTAACGTAAACAAAAAATGCTTTTATACTATGAAAATGATCGATTGTAAATCACCGGGTTTTTCAAAATCAAGTATATTATCCGCTTATAAAACATCAAAGCCCTCACAACGATATGGACTATATCCCGAAAAACGGACATTGAAAGAAAACAATAAGAATCTTGTAAATTAAACCTCTTCGTCAAAATGACGATAGATTCCTTCCGATAAATCTCACAGTAACAAAACTGCGACCACACCTGTCGCACCTTAGCTACAAGTATAGTCGCAGAAATGATTCTTTATCAAACGCAATGTTGTTTTCTGACATATAAACTGTACAGCCACTTTTCATAACATCGAAAACACACAAAATTATATTGAAGTAAAACATTTGCAAGAGTATAATATAAACAGAATATAAACAAAGGGTGATATGCGTGAATACTTACAGAAAAATAATATCTTTCACACTTGCTCTGGTTCTTGTGTTCAGTATGGTTTTTGTTATTCCTACTGCATCAGCGGAAATAACCAATTCCGGAGCTACCATAGAATTAACTGCTCAGAGCAACTACGGATATGCTTTCGAGGTTCTGCGTCAGGTAAACGAACTGAGAGCATCAAGCGGACTTGGTACACTTAAAATGAATCCCCAGATGCTTGAGGACGCTATGCAACGTTCCGCCGAACTTGCTGTGAAATTCAGTCATACTCGACCTGACGGCTCCTCCTGCTTCACTGTTAACAACGAAATATTGAGCGAAAATATTGCACTGGGTCAAATGTCCCCTACTGCAGTTATGGAAAGCTGGATAAACTCCCCCGGGCATTATGCAAACATTATGACCTCATATTATGACAGCATTGGTATCGGTGCAGTAATACACAATGGTGTTACTTACTGGACACAGATTTTCGGAATATCATCTGTTAATGGCGCCGCTACCTGCGATGAAGTTACTGAAGATGAATTCTCTGTTTATCTTGGCGATAACCCATACACTGTTGAACTTATTGCTCCCGTAACGCTTTTTGAAGGCGACAAGTGTCAAGTTACAATTCAAGGTGAAAACTCTGAATGGCGCACATTGTTCAGACTTAACAACAATGACTTTGTTTTCACAACAGATTCCCCCGATATTCTTAATGTAACCAATGATGAGATTGAAGCTCTCAGTGCAGGTACTGCAACAATTACAGCATCAAACTCTGCTTTGACTGTATCGGCTACTGTTGAGGTTGTGGAGTTCAGTAAAGGTCAGAGCCGTCAGTGCGGAGATAATGTTTTCTGGGATTACAAGAACGGCACACTGACACTTTCAGGCTCAGGAAAAATGTATGATTACAACACTGAAACTGATGTTTATGGAGATTTTTTCACTGATGTTCCATGGACAGACGGATTTGCAAATGTAGACAAAATAATAATTGGCGAGGGTATTACTTATATCGGAAACAGAGCATTTGCCAGATTCACAGATCTTAGTGAGATAGAACTTCCATCTACTCTGGAATCCATAGGAGAATATGCCTTTGCAAGATGCACAGACCTAATTTCTGTCTCTTTGCCTGACTGTGTTTCTGATATAGGAGAAGGTGCATTCTACGGATGCTATTATCTGAAGGACATTAATATTCCCGAAGAAGTAAAGGTGCTTTCCCCTTATATGTTTGATTCCTGTTTTTATTTGAATGGGATAAAACTTCCCGATTCTCTGGAAACTATTGGTAATCGTGCATTTTATAGTTGTGAAAGTCTTAAGAGCATTGTATTGCCTGAAAATCTGAATTCTATCGGATACAGTGCTTTTGCATACTGCGATTCTCTTGAGAGTATAACAATCCCCTATAGTGTGGAAACTCTGTATAGCAGTACCTTCTACAATTGCAATTCCTTAACAACCCTTAAAATAGAAAACCCTGCTCTTACATTCGGTGCAGACGATATGTTTATCACTCAGGCTGAAGCCTTGACTGTGTACGGCTACAAAAACAGCTCCGCTGAAAAGTATTGTAATCTGAACGGGCTGAACTTTGTCCCTCTTGAGGGTGTTATACTCAATGCTGAATTGCAAGATGGTACAAAGGTTTATGACAGTTTATCTTATAATGATGATTTGATTGTACATTTTGAAAGCACACCCGATGAGTATTCGGTTAAATATTCAAAGGGAGAAGACTTTGATTTCAACAATTCTTTTGTAAGTATTGATGCACTTGTTAATAGATACAACACAGTATATGAACCATATCTTACAAACAGCGGGACATACCCCATATCTTACTGTATATACAGCAAAGGCTACGAACCTGTCATTGGTAAGGCAGAGATTGTAATTGAAAAAGTCACCCCCGAATTCATCTATGAAAAGTCAGAGGTAGAAATCCCTTACTACACTCGTGAATACAACTACGGAACCATAATCAATCCACTGAGTAATCTTGGTTTAATCAAAGCATACGACATTGAATATACTTCGGACAACACTTTGGTTGCAGATGTTTCCACAGGAGGCTATGTGTATGCCAGAGGAATCGGAGAATGCACAATTACTGCAACCTACCCGGGTGATAACAATTTTAATTCCCACAGTGTATCTTTTAAAGTAACTACATATCCTGTAGGCAGATATCAGATTGAAGATTATGTTTTCAATTTTAAAGAGGACAAAACTGCAACTCTGATTGACTACTATGGCACAGGCTCTGTGATTACAGTACCCAATGAGGCAATGAACTATAATATATCGGAAATATCTCACGGTGCATTTTATTATGCAGATTTCGAGGAGGTTATTATTCCTGAAGGCATAACACATATTGGCACAAGTGCATTTTCATCCTGTTTTAATCTTAAAGAAGTGAAACTCTCTGATACTGTCTCAACGATAGATGAATATGCCTTCAATTATTGCAAAAGCCTTGAGAATATCACTATTCCCGAAAGTGTGACTTCTATTATGGAAGGAGCATTTATAGGATGCGATTCTATGAACAGCATTGTGATTCCTTCATCGGTTTCGTATATTGGTGAAAAAGCATTAGGCTACAATCAGTATTATTATGACGGCGATGCTGTCAAAAACAAGGATTTCGTTATCTATGGTCATAAGAACACAGCATCTGAGAGATATGCAACTGAAAACGGGTTCAAGTTTGTGGACCTTGACGCACCTGTACCTGCTTACGAAACAGGCGATGTAAATCGTGACGGCAGCGTTAACATTAAAGACGCAACTGCTATCCAGAAATTCATTGCAAGTCTTGAAAGTTTTGATGACGAACAAATGTTGCTTGCAGACTTCAATGCAGATAGTTATGTAAATATCAAAGACGCAACAGCTATTCAGAAGAAAATTGCAGGACTTATCTGAATTGCTGAGTAATAAACACAGGAGGATTTAAAATGAAGAAAATTATCAGTTTAATTCTGGCAGTACTTATGATTATGAGTATCTCCGCAACAGGAGTGTCCGCAGAGGTTTATTATAACCTTTACGTAGGTGAAAAAGCGGTCACAAGCACAAACGCAAGTGACGTTTTTGGTGACGGCAAAGTAAGTTTTGATAAAGACACCAACACCATTACTCTGAACAACGCTGATATTCAGGGATTGTCAATGGATGGAACAGGTACAGGTATCAAGGCTGAAAACATTGATCTTACAATTGAACTCAAAGGTAGCAATACCATCACAGTGGAAAATCCAGAAAGCATAACTAATTACGGAGTCCTTATAACAGGTGGTTCACTGACTATTAAAAGCAATTCTGATGGTAAACTGATTATCAATGCAGAAGATGCAACAGAAACTGTTTATGGCATATATTCCGATGGTTTCATAAATGTTTCAGGTGCAAATCTTGATATCACCACAGGTGACGCTGATACATCCATTGGTATTAAAACCGAAGCAACTTATGTATATAATGATGACAACTCTAAGGTTGTTTCCGTGAATCGTGCACCCTTAAGTTTTACAGATGGTGCAAAGGTTACGATTACAACAGGTAAGAGCATCACTGCATCTCAGGGTATAAACTGTTATGGTGACCTGTCTGTAGACAAAGCAGTACTCAACGTTACAAGCGGAACTTGTGAGAACACCTCTGATGCTATCATTGTAAAAGGATATACAAAGTTCATTTCCGGCAAAGTTACAGCCTTTGCTCAGGGTGGTGGAATGGACGCCTCAGCAATATCCTGTAATCGGGACGACACTTTGGGCGAAGTAAGAAGTTACGGCGGCGGTGCTATTAACATTTATTTTGATGCAGAAGTAGTTGCAAAAACAGGAGAAGTAATTAAAAACAGTGCAGGTATTAATTGCGCAAGTTTGACTGTTCACGGCGGTAAACTGGACATAACCGTCGGCAATGCAGTAGGTAACGAAGAACTTTGTTGCTATGGTATTTCAGCTTATTTCGGCATTACTATAAACGGAGGTACCACCACAATCTCAGTTCCTGAGTCCACAAATGAAACTCACGACTTCACACCCATAAAACTTAAATATGGCAAGGTATCTCTCTCCGACAATATTACCGTTACAGGCACAAAAACCCCTTTTAAAAACGGAGATATAAACTGTGTTCAGGCCGACCCCGGTGTTCCCGTTGTATTTACAGACAACATCCCCCGTCAGAGCCCCATAGAAAATGACTACAAGGATGGTCAGCTTATCGTTGCTGGTATTGCAGTAACAAGTACCAATGCTGTAGATGTTTTTGGTGACGGTACAGTAAGTTTTGACACAGATACCTGTACACTTACTCTGAACGATGCAAAAATAAAGATCAGCACATCTGCAGATACAAGCACAGGCATCAAGGCTGAAAACATTAATCTTACAATAATACTCAACGGCAACAATACCATTACAGTTGAGAATCCCGACAACACAGCTAATTACGGTATCTTTGTTTCAGAAGGTGCACTTACTTTGAAGAGCACATCCGAGGGTACTCTCACAATCAATTCAGGAACTGCAACAGAGTCATCTTTTGGTATATATTCTGTTGGTCCAATGTCTGTTTTGGGTGCAGAGATTGATATTACTACAGGAGATGCAGATAATTCCATCGGTATTAAAACCGAGTCATACTGTGTTAACGATACTGACTCATACCGAGGAAAACTGTCTTTCACCGATGATGCAAAAATTAAAATTACAACAGGTGCGGGCAGCACTTCGTCCAGCGGTATCCATTGTGTCGGAGGTTTTGTTATTGACAAGGCAGAAATCAATACTACAAGCGCTATCAATATTTTAGGCGATGCAAAATTTATATCCGGTAAAATATCGGTTAATAAAGAAAACGGCGGCAATGCCATAAGTTGTATCAGAACCGAAGAAAAGATTTCAACAGCAGACGAAGTTATAAAATACGGCGGTAATCTTGACATCTATGATGGTATGGAGATTATTGCGAAAACAGGAGATGCAGAATTTGGCGGTTTTGGTATTAATGCTTCCCACGGCGTCACAATTCATGGCGGCAATATCACCATAAAAACGGGTAATATTATAGGTGGTAAAATTCGCCGCAGTTATGGTATATTCTCCGTTGATGGCAGTATCATAATATTCGGCGGTACAGTTTCCATCTCTGTTCCTGAACGAGTAGAACAGTATGATGATTTTATGCCTGTATGCACCTGGCACGGTAGTGTAAGAATATCTGATAATATTACAGTAACAGGCACAATGAGTCCTTTCTTCAACGGAGGAGGCGGATGCGGTCAGGCTGACCCTGATGTTCCCGTAGTGTTCACAGATAACGCGCAAAACAAAAAGCTTCTTGGCGATGTAAATCTGGACGGCTCACTTAACATCAAGGATGCAACCTCTATTCAAAAGTTTATTGCAGGACTTGAAGAGTTTATCGCAGAAATTAAGTCCCTTGCTGACTACAATGCAGACGGCGATGTAAATATCAAAGATGCAACAGCTATTCAGAAGAAAATTGCAGGTTTGATTTAATGCATACAAATAAAATCAAACAGAGGTTTTTGAATGAAGGATTTTATAAACAAACATTGTAAGATACTGCTGATAACTATTTTATTATTCACTACACCGATGTGTGTTTGCGGTTGTGCACAGGCTCGCCAAGAGAAGTTTATTACTTCTGTAGATGCTATGACACTTTCTTTTCAGTCATACAATGAAGGCAGAACTGTTTATGAACTTGCACAGGAAAACGATATAACAGAAATCAGATATTATCGTGACGTTTTCACCGATGAAGGTTTTGTTCTGACACTTCAGAAAAGTGTGGATGTAGATATGGAAGAACTCATTGAACTTATGAACTCCTGCGGTGTATCAAAATGGGATGGTTTTGATGGCAAATATCCATACAATGTATCGGATGCAGGTTCGTTTAGTTTTGAAGCCACTGTAAACGGTGGACAGACTATCAACGCCCACGGTTATATCAAAAAACCTAAGGGATACAGTGAGTTCTTCTCTGAGATAATCAGGATGTTCAAAGAAGCTGAAGAAACTTCTATCGACAAAGAAATAACCGCTGACGAAATATCTCAGAATTAATCGCAATCATATTTTATCCGTACACACTTAAGTTATAAGAAAACACTAAAACGCTAAACTAAGCCCCTGTTGCAATAGAGCAACAGGGGCTTAGTTTATGTAATGTATTTTATATGATTAGTAAACTTTTATTCACATTCCATTATCATATAATTATTCTTTTCTCCGCTGACAATATATTTATCAATGTCCCCTATGGTTTGTGTGATACGCTCGTCCATAGATTCAGCGGATTCATTATATTCACAATCCTGTATATGTACTAAATAAAAAACTTCGCCGGGTTTGTAGCTATATCCACTATACTCCCCGCTGCCAGTATAAGACAGTTGATTTATTTCAACATAATAATAACTTCCGTTCTCCCTATAATACACATATCGTTTGTCCCCCTCCGGGCCAAAAAGTCCGATATCTCTATCGTAATTATTATAGGTATCCTCTGATTTTATAATGTCAGAAGTTTCAAGGAAGTCAAGAATTTCTTCATCAAAGTTTTCTTCTGCAACCGGATCATCTTTAAATAAATTAAACTCAAATTTAAAATCCACATTTGATATTGCAACAGCAAAAAATGCTACGAACATTACACATGTTAATACAATTGATGCTATCACAATCAAACTTATTTTTACGCTCTTTTTCATCTTAATCCTCCGACTCATATTCTTTAATAAGATAATTATATCATACACTTTCTCGTTGACAACAAAAACTAATATAATTTAAGCATATATAATACTATCATTATTTCACATAATACATATTGAAGAGATAAGTGTTCAGAAATAGAAGTATCTCCGAGAGTTATTGAAGAAATTAATTCTTCTTTGAATTACAGAAACATAGTTTATGAAAAAAATAATCTCAAAAACTACGAAAATACATAAATTATAAACTTCGTCAAAATGACGATTAATTTCTTTCGATAAATCTCACAGTAACAAAGCTGCGACCACACCTGTAGCACCTTCGCTACAAGTATGGTCGCACTTTTGTTATATAATTAATAATAATTATGGCATTTCAGAAAATAACGTAAAATTACCTTCAATTTCGCTTATTCTTTCTGCCTCGATTCTGATAATCCTCATTAATATCATCAGACCAGTCAGCTCTAAGCTTAGCATTCGCCCTCACACTACATACAGCATTTGCAACCGATTCATACACAATGTGAGTTCCTTGACCATCAGCGTTATAGTTTACAGCACGGTCTTTATCAATGCCATAACGGGCTGCAGTTTCAACAGCATCAATATTTGCACCAATAAACAAGAATTCCCAGCCATACTTTTCTTTTTGACGCTGAATCATTTTCTTTACCTGATAACTATTATAACGACGGCTTGCATTCTCCATACCATCTGTAGTAATAACAAACATAGTGTGTTCAGGCACATCTTCGGGACGAGCGTATTTGTGGATATTTCCTATGTGATGAATCGCGCCACCGATAGCATCAATAAGTGCGGTGCAACCTCTGACCGTATAATCATTCTCAGTCATCTTCGGAATATCCCCGAGTTTCACACGGTCATAAAGCACTTCGCTTACATTATCGAAAAGTACAGTTGATACATAACAACAACCATCCTGTTTCTTTTGCTTCTCAATCATAGAATTGAAACCGCCAATTGTATCGGCTTCAAGACCTGACATAGAGCCGCTTCTGTCCAGAATAAACACAAGTTCTGTAATGTTGTTTTTCATAAATAAAAACCTCTCTTTCATTTGATGTCTATATTGTACACCAGTAAAAGAGAGGTTAGGTCGCATACGAAGCGACAAAATTTATTGCATTACTTTTGCCTTTATAGATTCAAAAGTTATCGGTGTATAGTTCAGTCTCTCTGCTGATACACAGTAATGCTGTAAACTGAAATCCTTATACAAAGGGCTGTTATGAACATGACCGAAAATATTAGCATATGGCATATTGCTGTTCACATACAAAGGCTCGTGGGAAAGAATCCAAAATTTATCAAAAATAACAGGTAAATCATACACTTCAACAAATCCCGCCTGACGATAATAGTTGTTTGGCTTGTTGTCGTGGTTGCCTTTAATCAGGTACTTATTGCCATTAAGGGTCTGTAGGAATTCACTCTCTGACCCCTCTGCTCCAAAATCGCCAAGGACATATACTTCATCATCGGGAGTAACAACAGAATTCCACCGTCCGATTATTACATCATTCATCTGTTTTGTATCTGAAAAAGGTCTATTCTCATAAAGTAAAATCCTGCTATCGTTGAAGTGTAAATCTGCAATAAAGAATACCCTGCCCATACTCAGCCCCCTAACAAGCTCTGATCAAAAGCAAACAATGCTTCGTTTATTTCAAAGATATTATAATTTCCTTTGCTTATAAAATATTCGATGATGATATCAAACTTATTGCTGTGAGACAGGGCAAAACCAGCCTTCATCAGCAAATCTTTAGTTTCATCCAAGGTTAACTCAAGTGCAATCGCAAAGGCTATTGCTGTGGGCTTACTCGGTTTGTAATGCACATCGCTTCGGATTTTTGAAAAGAGTTTACGATCGATATTGGCCTTCTTATAGCACTCGGCATCGGTCATCCCTTTTTCATCAATTTTGCGGAGAAGCATCTGGGAAAAACTTTCATCAATCTGCTTAAGTTTGGTCTCCAGATCTTCCTCGTCCATCATCGATTCACATTCACACAAATCGGATTCAAACAAGCCGACAGATGATGGCAAGGGTGCCATCGAAGCATTCATCCGCAATCTTTCATGACGATAATCAGTATGTTCATCCACATAGTTATCGTCTATATATTCCGCAATGTCCGAGAAGAGTTTTTCGCTTATCTTATACGATGTCTTATCAAATATGACGATATACACCATCATATCATTTTCAAGCAGGAAAGCACTGATAACGTCTATTGCGACCTTCAACGCCTGATCCTTCGGATATCCATAGATTCCTGAGGAGATCAGAGGAAATGCCACAGATTCGCAGTTATTATCCTTTGCAAGTTGCAAGGAAACTTTATAGCAAGATTCAAGCAATGCTTTTTCGTTTTCATTTCCGCCAGTCCAGCATGGACCTACAGCATGGATAACATATTTGCAAGGCAGGTTATATGCATCGGTAATCTTAGCATTACCGGTTTCACAACCGCCAAGTGTCTTGCACTCCTCGAGTAAGCCTTTTCCGGCAGCACGATGAATACAACCATCTACACCGCCACCACCTGACAAAGAAGAGTTGGCAGCGTTAACAATAGCATCTACTTGCATTTTTGTTATATCGTTTCTGACAATCTTTAATGGCATACAAACACCTCATAATTTATATTTTTATGAACTCAGGGTACATCTCTTATTAAGAAAAAACTTCACTTTGGCAATCAAGGCATAACCTTACCTCATTATAGAATAATTACTGTCCCATAATCAGTACTTATTACGAAATAAACTCCATAATATCATCAACACCGCAGTTGAATACGGCGCAGATTTTGCCGGGGGTTTCAACGGTAACGTTTTCGCCCTTGCTCATTTTTGTGATTGTATAGTTGCTGATATCTGCTGCTTTTGCCAGATCTTTTTTCTTCATATCGTGATCAATCAAAAGTTTCTAGAGTTTCTTGTAACTAACAGCCATAATATCCATCCCTTAATCATTCTATTAGTTATTATAATTATACTCCCCTAATCAGACAGAATCAACTTTAAATCGAGGGATAACTTTATTTTTTGCAACAAATTGCTATAAGTAGCATAAAAGCTACGAATGAGTTTTGGGCTCGTCCGCGTTCTTGCTAATGATAATAATTGGGGTATGCAGCACTCATGCACGTTGCGTTAATTAACGGCTTCATCTGCTGCCATATCTTCGTGGATATCGGTGATGGGATCACCTTTGACCTGGATATAAGAGGCGGTGAAGGGTACGCCTGCAGCGGAACTTGGGTATACGCCTGTGGTGTGGTCTACGAAGTAGGAATCGAAGCCTGCAGCTTTAATCTGCTCTTCTGTCAGATTCTTTGTAAGCTGATAAACTATGGCGCCGATCATCTCGAGGTGACCGAGTTCCTCTACTCCTATATCGTTCAAGGTAGCCTTGAGTTCAGGCACAGGCATTGAGAATCTCTGGCTCAGGTATCTGAGCGATGCTCCCAGTTCACCATCAGGACCACCATACTGGGTTATGATTATCTGGGCAAGTTTGGGGTTTGTCTGCTTGATTTTTACAGGGTACTGGAGACGTTTTTCATACACAAACATAATTTATTACTCTCCTTCCCAGGGCCAGGGGTCATTGACCCAAGTCCACTTCTTCATATTATCGTTATTCATTTTCAGCGGGCCGTACTTTTCTTCGTACTCTCTTTTGAGAGGACGGAGTTTTTCTTCGCACTCGGCGATTTTTGCAATCATTTTTTCATCCTTCGGATGTGTGTCCAGGAACAATCTGTACTCGTATATTGCAAATGCGTAAGTGGAAATTTTCTTCAGAAGTATTTCTCTGGAAGTCATCGTTTTACACCTCTGCAAGAGCCACCGTACCAGGGTTTATCAAGGGAAGGAAACATTGTTCCTGCTTCAAATCCCCTGACCGCAGTATAACTTTCTGCTCCGTTGGGCTGAAAAGGAACGTAGGCCATTCCCTCCACTGTTTTTTCAGGCAAAGGAGGAAGGCCGTAAGATTTCATTACATCTCTTAAAAGATCCATTGTTTTCTCCTTTCTACAAGCAAAGGCAATGTTTTATGGTTGCCAAGCTCTCAACACATACTATGCAAATCAGGTGATTGAGGTTACTTACAAGCTATTTGTTGCTAAGGCTATTTTTGGGCCTGATACAATCGGGGGCATTTGATAATAAAAAACACGGATGAGTTTTACGCTCATCCGTGTTCTGATTATTCAGCAAAACGCCATTTTAAGTTTGAAGCAATTATGAAGTTTGTCATAGGCTCCTGAAGCAATTTTATATCATTGAAAGAGAATTCTGCGTAGTCAGCCCAGACAATATACGGTGTATCTATTTTTGAATCCCTGTGAAACTTAAGATAGCAATCAAAGAATTCTGAAAAATAATTGTACTGCCACCCTGCCATAGAAAACTGTCTGACACCAATAAACCATAATTCAAGTTTCTTTTTTATCATCTGGCTATGAAAGATAACAGTCAGTTGCTTCTCTTCATCTGAGCCATAACTCAAAGCTCCGTTTTCATCTACATAAGCACCTGTCTTATAGTTCATTTCAACTATGCAACTATCATGAAATCCGCCATATTCAGTTAACAACGAATCAATATCTTCCGTTGTCTTTACGCAATGCCATTCACTCATAGAATCAATCCTTCTGATTTATATTATTATGATATCGGATTACCTATGGAATAATCTGTATTGATGCCAGCGATATACTTCTGGATTGAGGTAGCATCTTTGATTGTAAGAGTCAAATCTGCGTCTACATCAGAAAGCGCCACCATATTATCAAGGAGAGTTTCTGTGCCTGCAATATGCTTCTGGATAGCGGTAACATCTTTGATGGTGATTATTCTGTCGCCATCAGCGTCTCCGTAATATCCTCTTACGTGGTTTTCTTCACACTGAGTACAATTATCTGCATAATTGAACGTGGAATAATCGGGATTTATTGCCTTGCACACAGAGCAAAGATAACAGGAATAGTGAGGATGGGCAGACTCGTATTTTATACAGGAGGATTTATCACAGATATGCTCCTGCTGAGACTTATAGTTATAATCGGGAACGCCAAAATAGTAGTCGCTGATTTTTCGTGTTCTGATGAAAACACCTATTCCCTCGTTACTACCGTCTGTGTTGGTGTTGCCTTCGATTGTGTAGCAATACTCTCCGTCCACATAGTATACAAGCCCCACGTGACTGAAGGTCTTTGTGAAGAACAAATCGCCTGTCTGCGGAGTGTATTCTGCTCCGTCATAATAAGGAATATCAAAATAGCCGTAATCAGGTGCTGCAATTGCACAGTTACGGAGAATATCTGTAGGTACTCCTGCCTGACGGGCACACCAGGAAACAAACATTGCACACCAGGGCTGATTGGGTAATCCGTACCAGGAACCATACTTTGTATCATTATGAGGGCCTTCTCTGAAACCCACCTGTGTTTTGGCAACTTCGACTATATCTATCCTCTGTATACCTGTATTTATATGGGTGTTTTCAAACTCATCTGTATCAGCATTCACAGTAAATACTACCGATGAAAGCAGAAATATCAGCACAAGTAAAGATGACAGAATTTTGAAAGTTAATGATTTCACGCAAAGGACCCTCTCTGATTAATATGCTGAAATTATATCACTGCAAAATACAGAATTCAATAGAAAACAGTCTGCAAAATTAAATTATTCTGCGGACTTGAAATTATAAACAGGAGTGATTCTGCAGAGGATATCAGCAGTGGGTGTGATATTGCTTACTATATTTTCCATACTCTTATATGCCATAGGTGATTCATCAAGGGTATCTTCACTTACACAGGTTGTGTATATGCCTGACATCTGGGCTTTGTATTCCTCCATAGAAAGGCTCTGTGTTGCTGCAGAACGGGACATAAGTCTGCCTGCTCCGTGAGGTGCTGAGCAGTTCCATTCCTCGTTGCCTTTGCCTATACAGATTAAGCTTCCGTCACGCATATTGATGGGAATCAGGAGTTTCTCCCCTGCTTTTGCAGAAACCGCTCCTTTTCTGAGGATCATTGAATCAGTATCGATGTAATTATGAATTGTAGTAAAATGTTCAGCCACTGTAAAGCCCATACCTTCAATAATGATATCCGTCATAGCCTTACGGTTGAGAGTTGCAAAATGCTGGACAATCTTCATATCGTGGATATAATCCGCAAAGAGTCTGCCCTCTACATAAGCAAGATCTTTGGGCAGGTTGGTTCTGCGTTCTTTTCTGAGATTCCTGATGGTCTCCTCAATCTCTTTGTGCCTGCCCTGTGCTTTAAGTTTCTCGATTGTTTCAACCACCTGATAATGAGCACCACCCCACATTGCACGGTGACCCTCCTGCTGATAAATCCTTGCTACTTCACAGCCTAAGTGACGGCTGCCTGAATGCACAACAAGATAGATATTCCCCTCGTTATCCTTATCAAGTTCAATAAAGTGATTACCGCCGCCAAGTGTACCAAGACTCTTTTTGGCATAAGGAATATCCACAGCCTCAGCACAATGGAGTTCTTTGAGATTTATTTGTTTATTGAGTGAATGAGGAGTTGTCCGCACCGCTCTGCCACAGGGAATTTCACTACGGATAAGAGCATCGAGTTTCTCGAAATCCACTTCTTTTTCTTTGATTTTTACTGTTTCCATACCGCAACCGATATCTACTCCCACCATACCGGGGACTACTTTATCTGTCACGGTCATTGTTGTTCCGATTGTACAGCCCATACCCGCGTGAACATCAGGCATAATGCGGATTTTTGAATCTGCAAAAGCCTCTTCGTTACATACAGCCAGAATCTGACCATAGGCAGCACTTTCAAGTATATCTGTGTAGCACAAAGCTGTATTATATTTACCGATTACTTCAATCATATTTATCTCTCCTTTTTTAACCAAAGAGGACTCAGCAATGCTGAATCCTCCGACTTTACTTATTAATCAGTGTTTGTTGCCACCGATAATCCCTGCAAGCTGTGTGAGCATATCACCGCTGCCAAGGTTGATGTTACCCACATTTTCACATATACGCTCAATATACTCAAGCTCTTTAAGACGGTACAAAGTGCTGTTTTCGTCCATAAGGCGGGCAGTATTGAGCAGTGAACGGGTTGAGGCTACTTCCTCGCGACGTGTGATAACACTTGCCTGAGCACGTTTTTCTGCAATCAGAACTGTGTTCATAATTGCACGTATCTCACCGGGAAGAATGATATCCTTGATACCCGCTTCGGTAAACTCAACATACAACTCCTGCTCCTTTGCTTTGAGTCTTGAAAACACATAGTTTCCAAGCTCATCTTTGGAATCAAGAATCTCATCAAGCTTGTGCTTGCTGACAAACTCTCTCAGAGCAAGTTGAGCAGATACGTGGAGTTGTTCTGTAAAGTCGTTGATTTCGGTCAGAATCTTCACATAATCTGTAACACGGTACTTCAGAACAAAATTTATTCTTACTGCTACCTTATCAAGAGTCAGAATCTCCTGACCTGCAATATTAATTTGTGTAAGTCTTGTGTCAACTAAGCTGACATCAATTTTTGTGCCGTTCTTCCAGAAGTAGTATGTACCTGCGTCCAGAATCTTTATGAACTTGTTATTGTAATAAAGTCTGCCCTTCTGGTACTCGGCAACCTCTACCTTGGTGTAGTAGATACCGGCAATACGGCTGAATATGTGTTCGGGAATGATTCCGTTCATCAAAGGGTCTGTGATATCTACTACTGTGAACTCGTGTTTCTGGTAGATATTCCAGAACGCGTGTTTGCCGCTTTTGAGGATTGACTCAAAAACTCCGTCTGCATAATGGAGTGCTATCTGCCTGTCGGCAACTTCCACGGTTGCTACAGACTTTGCTACCTGCTCATCAGAAAGCAGAGTATCAAGGGTGCAGTGTCTGGGAGTTACAGAGGAATCAAGATTCATAATCTCGGTTTCCATACCGTTTCTCAGTATATACTTGCCGGGTGCAAGCATTTTTACATATCTTCCGTTTCTGAACAGGAAGGCTCTCTGATTCTCATTGATGATTATTTTTCTCATATTATAACACCTCTTAAAATAATTACTCAATAATTTTAAAATTTAACTGCTCTTTGAAATCCATAAAACATTGTTCGCAAACCCAGTACAAACCATCTGTTGTACAATAGCCTGTATGAAGTGAGTTTTCATTATCTGAGAACTTATCCCAGCAGAAAGAGCAGTGTTCATGGTCTGATTTTTCTGTAGAAACAAATCTGCTAACCTTAAAATGTGCACCTGACAAATATTCTTCCTGTCCGGATAATCTCCAATCCTGCTTCATAAAATACTCCCTTCAGTAATATATAGTTGGCAACGATTTGTCTAAAAAATCTATTCGTTTATCTTTTTCTATAATAACTGTATTTTCGTTTGAATCTGTCAATACATAATTGTTCAAATAAAACACAAATGCTTCACTGCAGGTATTTATTGCATATTTTTTATTTGAATCTTGTTCAATCCGGAATTCGTGATTATTATTCTTGTCAAACAACCATTTATCACATTGCAACTGATACTTTTTCAGATTTTTTGCAATAACACAAGGAACATCAAGCACATCAAAATCAAAAGCAAATACCACATTTACTAACACTCAAAACCACTCCTTACTGAACAATACTATTTTACGATTGCTGATTATATAAACCTCTGAGGTAATTTGTGGATTTGCAATTACTCATATACTCACGGCGGCTTAATGCTTGAGTGCAGTTTGTAAAAGGCGGAAAGCGAGCTTCTGGCCTGAGGCAAGAATACACGGTATCTGCAAAAAGACAAGGCTGTGAGGATATTTGTCACAGGTTTCAACCTTAGTTGAATTTTTCAACTTAGTCTTTAATCTTGACGGAGTAACTGCTGTTCGGATCATTATCCTTAAATAATGTTTAATCAAGAAATAAACCGAACCAACCGGCGTGTACTTCTACACGGTGGGAATCGAACCCACGATTTGAAATATGAGACGCTCGGGAGGCAATGCTCCCTGTACCTGAGTTAATCAGGTTGTCACAAGCACAAGTGTTCCCGGCATACACAAAGGCATCGCCCTGTGCACCACGGTGTTTTCACACACCTGTTGTGGGTAACCTTGCAGGGATATTCTACCAACTAAGTTTTATTTTTACACGGAAAAAAAGCTGCGAACTTAAATAAGTCCGCAGCTTTTTTGTTTTTCAAGCCGTTCTATTATAAGATTTCTGAAGTCTGTAGGCGCTAACACCTCGACCATAGGGCCGAAACTCAGCACACGGATTACAATTTCAGTTTCATCGTTTGAATCGTATGTAATCTGAAGATTGTAGTTGTAGTCGTCAATCCGCTCTGCCTGTTTCTCAAAATGAGCAAAATGCAGCATCACCCGCTCAAGAGCATTTCTTTTGTCTGTTATCCTGAGAGTGAGAGTTTTTGTTTCACGCTTGGGAATATTAGAGAAATACTCTTTGTTGCTGAAGCAATGCCGGCAGGAAACAATTCGGCCGATATTAATTATGTTGCCGAATCTGTGGCCTGCACAGATAACCCTGAACTTATCGTCCTTCTCTGAGTATTCAAGTTTTTTAGGAAGCATTACGATATTGACTACTTTACCAAAACGATTGGCAACCTCAAACTTTACGGTTTTATTTTCTCTGATAGCGTTAAGAACTGTTCTGAAGTTCTTTATATACTGTTCGTCACCGTACGGGTCAGAGTCTGAGTATTTATCGTAAATAACATAATCCTCCTGAGTAAATAAGGGCTCTACGTCAGAAAGCTGTGCAAAATCCAGATCGAAAAGTCGGACTCTGGGGTCAAGAGAGATTGCTTTGAGCCATCGTTTCTGCAGGTTTGTCAGGGGCATTTTGGGGATATGAGTAAGGGGTGTTGTCATATCACTATGCATAAGCTGCCATTTGCCTGATTTAAGTGAAGGGAGTACCGTGAGCACACTGTCTGAAAAAGCGTGACGCTGAACTGCCTGCATAAGCACCTTTTCGTCTTTCTCACCCTTGATAAGACAACCGAGAATTTCTGCCACTGCATTGTAGTAGGCTGAGTAAATTTCACTGAATATCACTTTGACTCACCTCCTGCACAGTAAAGATTGTACATTTCCTGTATATCTTTTTTGAAAAGATTTTCTGCTGTACGGTCAGAAAAGTTGAGTTTGGTTATCCTGCAGATGAAGGTGCGTATCCATGGAATCAGTTCACTTGTGTCGTAAACATAAGCATAAAAACGGTAGTGATTTTCATCTACCTTTTCTACTGTACCACATCGTTTTTCACGATAAAGTCTGCGTATGACATAATCTTCATCCGACTCTGCTTTAATGGTGAATTCCACATAGTTCAGGTTATCGTTTTTACCGCAGTTGACTCCCCAGATATACTTTGAAGAAGCTTCAAGTTTTTGTCTGTAGGTGGCAAATTCTTCACAATACTCTGTGATTTTCACGTCTGAGATATAATCAATTCTGAATGCTCTGATGTATTTGTTTTCTGTATCATAAGCAAGCAGGTGCTGTCTGCCGCTTTGTGCACTGATAAAAATCTTCAGAGGAACAAGTGTGAGAGAAGAAGTTTTATTACTCTGACGGTTGTATGTATTGAGGGTTACATAGCTTTTACTGTTAATCGCCTCAAACAAAGTACAAAGCACATCGCTATCAAGAGCAGATGTAATATAGTGATGCTTGAAATTGATTCTATCAGGGTGGGAAGGCATTTTATCGAGTAAATATGATCCGATAACTCCGCAAGGTGAAACTTCTGAGAAAAAGTGAAGGGCATCGGTATCTGTTATTTCTGTGAAATCTTCAGCCCTGCTATAGACAGTGTGTTTACCTTGTTTTGTTTTTTCGATGATTCCTTCTTTTGTATACTCCTTGAGTTTCTTTCTCAGGGTGGATTCATCGAAACTCAAAGGCTCGGGAAACTCAGAAAGATAATTATCAATTTCTGAAAGAAGTTGTGATAAAGTAAGAGATATTTGTGGTGAATGGAGAATGTCAAAAAGGATAAAATGCAGGGTGATATCCCTGTCTGTAAAGCTCTTGGTTTTCCAGGCTCTGAACAAAGGGTTATGGGAGATTACTCGGCTATCGATTGAAATGAACATATTCTTTCCGTCACGGTTTCTGACAAACCGCATATAGTCCCCCAGCCAGCTTTCCATACGCCGTCTTTCATCGTCGTATGAACGGGCACTTTTCTGTGAATACTCTGCTCTGCTTTTGAAGCCGTAAACATAGAATTCCCGCATATATGCACGGATTTTCTCAAAATTCTTGATGAGTTCATTGTATGCGGACAATATCCCACCCCCTTACTTTACCTGCAAATATTATAGTATATATTCTGAAGGTTGACAATGAGTTTATATAATTTAAATTAAGCAGACAAAACCAGAGTCCAATATTCGGTACAACAAATAAATATTGAATCATATTATCTTGACAAGGTACAAGCACTATAATTACAATATATGTATAGTCAACGATGAAAATTTAAACAGAAAGGAAGTTCTGAATTGAAGTTTATACATTTATCTGACCTTCACATCGGAAAAAGAGTAAACGAATACTCTATGATTGAAGATCAGCAATTTATTCTGAGTCAGATCATAAACATTATTGATGATGTAAGCCCTGACGGAGTAATTATTGCAGGTGATGTATACGACAAGCCTGTGCCCAGTGCAGAAGCGGTTGCACTGTTTGACGATTTTCTTTATAAACTTTCAAAAAGAAGTCTGCAGGTTTTTGTAATCAGCGGAAACCACGATTCTGCTGAACGCATAGCCTTTGGCTCAAGACTTATGAGTTCAAGTGGAATACATATGTCTCCTGTTTATAGCGGAAGGGTTGAACCTGTGACTCTTAGTGATGAACACGGTGAAATCTGCATTTATATGCTGCCCTTTATTAAACCTGCCCACGTAAGAAGATATTTTGCAGATGAAGAAATTGAATCCTACACAGATGCAATGAGGGTTGCAATCGATAATATGAAGGTTGACACCAACAAGAGAAACATACTTATCACCCATCAGTTTGTAACAGGCTCCACAAGAAGTGAATCTGAGGATATCTCTGTAGGAGGCACAGACAATGTTGAGGCTGAGGTTTTCAGAGACTTTGACTATGTAGCACTTGGACATCTACACTCTCCTCAGAACTGCAAAAGCGAGAGAATAAGATACTGCGGAACTCCTCTCAAATATTCTTTCTCTGAGGCAAAAGACCATAAATCTGTAACTGTACTTGACTTTATGGAAAAAGGCTCGGTTATACTCAGCACAATCCCCCTTACTCCTTTGAGAGACCTTGTAGAAATCAAGGGTGAATACCAGGAAATTATTTCAAAGAAATTCTACGATGGTACTACATATACAACCGACTATATGCACATCACCCTTACTGATGAAGAAGATGTTCCCAATGCTCTGGGACTTCTGCGTACTGTGTATACAAACCTGATGAAACTTGACTACGACAACAAACGCACACGCAACACTGCAAGAATCACAGGTGAAGCAGATGTAGAAAGAAAATCTCCCTTTGAGCTTTTTGCTGACTTCTATGCAATGCAGAACAATCAGCCTATGAACAAAGAGCAGGAAGACTACATGCTGAAACTTATTGAAGATATTCAGGAGGAAGAAGCATGAGACCGATTAAACTTACTATGACAGCCTTCGGCCCCTATGCAGGCACCGAAGTGCTTGAACTTGACAAGCTTGGCACAAACGGACTGTACCTTATCACAGGTGACACAGGTGCAGGTAAAACCACCATCTTTGATGCAATTGTTTTTGCTTTATACGGAGAAGCAAGCGGTGAAAACAGATCCTCGGGAATGTTCCGCTCAAAATATGCAAAGGACGAAACTCCCACTGAGGTTGAACTGATCTTTGAGTATGACGGAAAGATTTACAAAATCAAAAGAAACCCTGAATACGACAGACCCAAAAGCCGCGGTGATGGTTTTACAACTCAGAAAGCAGAAGCAGAACTTATCCTTCCTGACGGAAAGCCAATTACAAAGCGCAAGGAAGTTGACGAAGAAATAAAGAACATCGTGGGTATTGACCGCGGACAGTTCCTTCAGATTGCAATGATAGCACAGGGAGATTTCCTTAAACTTCTGCTGGCATCAACCGAGGAAAGAATCAAAATATTCAGACAACTGTTCAAAACTGAAAAATTCAGAAAAGTTCAGGATAAACTCAAGGCTGACTCTTCAGACCTTGCACACCGATGTGAACAGGTCAGAACAAGTGTAAAGCAGTACATAGGCGGAATTCAGTGGGACGAGGATGACCCCTATTCATTTCAGGCAGAGAAGGCACTCAGGGGGGAACTGCTCACAGAAGATGTAATTGAACTTATCAGAATTCTCATTGAAAACGATACAAAGAAAGCAAATGACACAGACGAAGAAATAGCAAAACTTGATGCTATGCTTGCTGAAATCAACGCTGTTATCGGAAAGATTGAGGAAACTGAAAAAGCAAAGAGAGCTCTTGAGCAGAACAAAGCACAGCTTGAATTAAAAGAAAAAGAACTTGAGCGTGCAAAAGCTGATTATGAAGAAGCACTTGCTAATGAGCCTGAGAAAGATAAACTCAGTGCTGACATCACACTGTTGACAAGTGAGTTACCTCTTTATGATGAGGTGGAAGCTGTCAGAACAGAGCTTGAAAACACAGAAAGAAAGCTCAAGACCTCAGCATCACAAAAATCAGACCTTGAGGCGAATCTGAGAATACATGAAGAATCTCTGCTAAGACTCAGAGAAGAAAGAGCTGCTCTTGAAAATGCAGGTGAAAACAAAGCACTGCTTACAAATGCTTTAGACAAAGCCAGAGATGTTCTTTCTAAGCTCAGTAAACTCAGGACTCTGCTTTCAGAATATGAAAGAGCATCAAGAGATTACGAGGAAAAGGTCAGAAGATACACTGATGCAGACAGAATTTCCACACAGGCATCTGAGAAACATCTTGCTATGAATAAGGCGTTTCTTGATGAGCAGGCAGGTGTTCTTGCATTATCGCTTTCTGAAGGTGTTCCCTGCCCCGTATGCGGAGCAACCTCTCATCCAAATCCTGCAAAGATGTCAGATTGTGCCCCCACTGAGGCTCAGTTGAAAAAAGCCAAGGAAGAAGCAACAAAAGCACAGGAAGCTGCTGCAAAAGCAAGTTCTGACTGTGCTGCGGCAAAAGCAACTATGGAAGGCGTAAAAGATAATCTTGCTGCTCAGGCTGAGGTTGTTTTCGGCACCTGTGAACTTGAGAATCTGTCCGAGAGAATTCTTGAACTCAACACAGATACTGAAGAAGAAATCAGAAGAATCACTGAAGAAATCAAGTCTGAAGAAAGTAAGATTAACCGAAAGACTCTTCTTGATACTGAAATCCCCAAGTGTGAGACAAACATTCAGGAATTGAAATCTCAGATTGTTTCTCTTGAGACCGCTATCGCTACTGACACAGAAAAGGTACGGAATCTTACTGAGCAGATTAGAAAGCTCAGGGAAAAGCTCAGATTTGAAAGCAGAGCTGCAGCAATCCGTACAATCAACGAGATGACAATCAGACGTGATTCTTTAATCAATCAGATTGAAACAGCAACAACTGCTCTCAACAGGACAAGAGAAGAACATTCAGCTCTTGTTGCAAGAATTGCTCAGCTTTCAGAGCAGACAGAAAACACCAATGAAATCAACCTTGATGAAATGATTGATAAGAAGTTACAGGTTACCTCTCAGAAGGCATCCCTTACAAAAAAGCGTCAGGTAATCGCATCAAGGCTTTCTGCAAATCAGCTTGCTCTGAGCAATATTATTGCTCAATCAGAAGAGTTGATTAAATACGAAGAAAAGTACAGATGGCTCAAGGCTCTTTCTGACACTGCAAACGGAAAGATTCAGAATCAGGAAAAAATAATGCTGGAGACTTATATTCAGATGACTTATTTTGACCGAATTATTGAAAGAGCAAACCTGAGACTTATGGTTATGACAGGCGGTCAGTATGAACTTGTAAGACAGAAAGAAGCCTCCAACAACCGCAGTCAGAGCGGACTTGAACTGAATGTCATTGACCATTATAACAGCACCCAGAGAAGTGTAAAGACACTTTCAGGCGGTGAATCCTTCAAAGCTTCGTTGTCTCTGGCTTTAGGTCTTTCTGACGAGATACAGTCAAGCGCAGGCGGTGTACGTCTTGACACAATGTTTGTTGACGAAGGCTTCGGCTCACTTGATGAAGAGTCACTTTCTCAGGCAATGAAAGCACTGATGGGACTTACTGAAGGCAACAGACTTGTTGGAATTATCTCTCATGTTTCTGAACTGAAACAGAGAATTGACAAGCAGATTATCGTTACAAAAGAAAAGAGCGGAGGCAGTAAAACTACCCTCCAACTCTGATAAAACAATTATTAAGGCAGATGGATTATCCATCTGCCTTTTTTGTTAAGCAATAGAATATCAATCGAATCCGTTGGGATTTTGAGTCTGCCAGCGCCAGGCGTCCTCACACATATCAAGAATATCAAGCTTTGCTTCCCAACCCATTACTTCCTTAGCCTTTGCAGGAAGTGCGTAAACATCACCAAGGTCGCCGTCTCTTCGGGGAGCAATCACATAAGGCACCTCTTTGCCCGTAACCTTCATAAAAGCATCTCTCAGTTCAAACACTGTGGTGCTTTTTCCTGTACCCAGATTAAAAGCCTCGCAACCTGTATTCTTGACTGCCCATTCGATAGCCTTAACGTGACCTCTCGCAAGGTCTACAACATGGATAAAATCTCTGCTGCCTGTACCATCGTGGGTGTCATAATCGTTGCCATAAACATATAATTTCTCAAGTTTACCTGCGGCAACCTGAGAGATATACGGCATAAGATTATTGGGAATACCTCTTGGAGATTCACCGATAAGTCCGCTTTTATGAGCACCGATAGGATTAAAATACCTGAGCAGTGCTATACACCAATCCTTGTTTCCTGCATACAAATCTCTGAGAATTTCCTCAATAATGAGTTTTGTTTTTCCGTAAGGATTATTGGGACCCAGTTTCATGGTTTCGGTAATGGGCATAGGATTATCGTAAGAATAAACAGCAGCAGTAGAAGAAAACACAAGATTTCTTACACCGAATTCCTCCATAACACTGACAAGAGAAATGGTGCTGACAAGGTTATTTTCATAATACATCAAAGGCTTTTCAATAGACTCTCCTATGGATTTGAAGCCTGCAAAATGTATTACCGCCTCAATGTTATTTTCGGAGAAAATAGTTCTGAGAGCAGCTTTGTCACAAAGGTCTTCTTCGTAGAACTTTATTTTTTTGTCTGTGATTTTCTCAACACGTCTGATTGACTCAGCACAGCTGTTTGAGAAATTATCAATAACCACAATGTCATAGCCTGCAGATATCATCTCGACACAGGTATGACTTCCGATATAACCTGCACCGCCGGTTATTAATATATTCATACATATCACCTTTTAATTAAGAATTTAGTAAGACTGTTACCCATAACACTTCACTACGATACATATCGTATAATACCAACCATCTTGGTAAAAATGTTTCCCCTAATATAACCAAGAACAGGAACCCTATGGCCACCCGTATAAATCACCACTGTAGAATATAAAACCTGTAAATAGTCTTTTATCTTCAAATTTAAATAGAGATTTGTAGAATAATATCAAGACATTTGATAAAGTACAGATTAACGCAAGGAGAAATATATCTTTTTTTATTTATGCAAGAAACATGATTCCTCGGGTAAAGAACTATGTCAGATTCTCGCAGTATCCCAATTTATATCACGCTTCACAACCTTTGCTGGTATTCCAGCAAGAATAACATTCTCTTCTTCAAAGGACTTAGTTACAATCGAACCTGTTCCTATTACAGTATTCTTTGAAACAGCAACACCCTTATTAACAGAAACTCTATAACCTATCCACACATGATCATGAATAATTATATCCTCAGATGGATTAATTCGTTTTCCAGACAAATCCAAAATCGAATGTGAATCGCCAGTTCTAAAAATAATTTCCGATGAAAATAAACAATGTTTTCCTATACAAATTGACTTTCCTTCTATACAAGCCAAATGTGTAGTTCCGCAAATGTTAGTTCCCTCACCAATTATAACACGATTACCGTCATTTTCTATATGTATATTGCCGCGATTAATAGAAACATTTTCACCGATTTCAACAATATTGTTATTTCCATATATATGAATTATCGTATTACGTATTATAGCACCGGCATGTAAAATTATAGTGTTATTTCCATATGACTTTATCTTGCATTTGAGGAGAGTTGCACCTTCATTGATAAATTTCGTCTTTCTGGCTCTAATTGTATTATTAAAAGGCAATATATTAATAAGCCAATACAACTTCCTTATTATTTTTTTAATCTTAGTCTTCATTATTGCGTCCTTTTAATTAACTCTTCCTGAATAAAACAACGATATCATCTCAAACATTACTATTCACAATGGGTAGTAATCTTGATTTTCATAATGTCTTTTAGCCCATTCATCGGTTGAACAAATTATTTTTGCAGGATTTCCGCAAATAACCACATTATTTGGGAATGTTCCTTTAACGACGGAACCTGCACCGACTATAACATTATCGCCTATTGTTGTACCCGGAAGTATTATTGTTCGCATTCCGATAAAACAATTACTTCCGATTTTTATCGGTTTCAAAAAACGACCGCTTAGTGCAGGATCAATCAGTTTTAAACCTTTAGAAATAGAATAATCATGCGTCAGAATAACAACATCTAAAGAAATTGTTGTTGCATCTCCAATTGTTATCAGTGAATAATCATTACCATCAAAATTAACCGTTGGAGCAATGAATCCATGTTTACTATCGTAATAATTCTCAGAGATATTAATACCTAATTTCCTTAGAAATCGTGGATATTTTTTCTTATACGCTTCTGAATCAAAACGATATAATATACTGTAATAATGTTTTAAAAATATACGTTTTAATCTATTCATAAAAATCCTCTGTTCAGTTTTGCCATATATCATATGGAAAAGCTTCCATAATTGAATTTTGCATATTAATTAATTCCGGGAGAGCAGATGGTTGCATACAAATTGCCTCTTCTAAAGTAGAAGCAATCAGCACATTTTTTCGTCCTGTTGACAAGTACCAATCATAATACTTCAGCATTTCATAATCTCTGTCAGTTCCTAAAAACACTGCCGGAACACCATAAGCTTCAGCTAAAATAATACCATGTAATGAAGAAGAAATAATTTTTTTACAACTACAAATATCATCAATAAATTCCTTGTAATTGTCTGTCCTGATATTGATACTTTTTATACTATCTGAAACTTTAAGGTCTTGACTGTAATGAAGTATTACTCCGGTTTCATATGTTTTTTCTTTTGTAGGATTATATATAAAAGGCATTAAAACCGCAGGGTCTCCATAAACCTCCGGACATTTATATCCACAAGCAATTAACGCAGTTCTGGTTATTGGTCCTCGAACTGCTCTGATATCAAGTTTTTGTATGTATTTCCGCTTGCCTAAAGTTGCAATTTGATCAAAAGACTTTATTCCACTTCCCCATACAACAGCATCAAAAAAACCATTTCCGCCTAAAATAGACCCCACTGCCATAAGATGATACGTTTTGTTGACACTTGCTTCAAATGAAAGGTTCTTTTTAGATATCATCCATTCGCAAATAATTGGAGAAAGCGTATCACCAAGATTTTGCACACTATCAAAGTATTCAAGATTAACTTTCTTATTTTTTGCTCTTTTTCCATGTCTGCAGTAATTATTTCTAAACATTAACTGTTTGATAAAAGTTATTGAAATTCCCATAAATACCTCCTGAGACAATGAGGATTCATTCTCGGATAAGTGAAATCAATGTTTTTTACATATACTAATAACCTTAAAACAAATATTCTTTGTCTTTTTTCTAAAATCGCGGTCAACGATATACAGCAAGAAACAAAACACAAAAAGATATGCTAACCCACTAAGGACTAAAGAAAACAAAGAATTAAGTTTTGTATCAAACGATACTATTCCGCTTATTAAGTATCCTATCCCTGCTGCAATGATTTGACAAGGAATAATATGTATAAAGCATTCTTTCAACATACATCTGACATTAATACGGATAACTTTTCCATAATAATAACATATTATAGGAAATTGGAATATTAACACACTCAAACAAGTAGCGATGGCAGCACCAAGCATACCGAACCACTTAATTCCAATAAGAGTCAATAGTATATTAACTATTGTTGTTATTCCCAGCACTATTGAATAAACCATACGTTTTTCTAAGACATCGATGACGTTTATTGCAACACCTAAAAGATTTACCAATAATGCCGGTGCCATTATAATAACTGAGATTAACCAAATACCTTGTTCAAGATAATTCTCACCATATAAAAGAGCTATAAATGGACGACCTGCTGCAATAAAACCAAATAATACAGATCCTCCTATGAGAGCAGTCAGCCTTGCGGCTGAAGATAGTACTTTAGTAAGTTCACTTACAGACACACCTGATTTTAAATCTCTGGCTATTTGAGGCGCATACATATTTACAGGCACAACACAAATTGATGAAAAAACACTAAACACAAACAATGCTATTGAGTATTGTGCAACAGCCTCGGGAGATAGAAAAACACCTATAAAAAATTTATCAACACTATTATTAGCCTGATTGATTATAGTCTGTAAAAACAAAGCTAAAGAGAATGGTAATACTCGCTTAAAAATATCTATATTAAAGTATTTGAAACGAAAAGAAACCTGAAAATTCTTTTTACAGTAAATATAAGAATAAACAAGTGTGACGATACTAATAATGGTATCAATAATTGCAATAATTATCGCATACTTAAATTTGAGAAGTAAAACACCTAACAATACGGTTCTTGTTACTATTTTAACGGTCTTAAGAACAGGTCCAAATGAGTATTTCTCAAACGCCAGTGTTAACCCTGTAAAACTTTGAGCATAAAACGAAATAATAAGATTTGCAACAATCACAAAGAAAATGTTTTTTGCTGTTTTAATATTATCCGGGGTAAAACTGTTTACATAAATATCATCAATAAAAAAATAGAGTATAACGGAAACCACAGCGATTACACAAGCCAGAATATTTGTTATTGTCCAAATCGTTGAAATGTTTTCGTTAATTCTCTTTTTTGACTCATTACTTCCACGACACATAGATATATTTCGAGTCATGACAGTTCCGGTTCCGAATTCAAGCATAACGAGATAATTAGCAAATGACGAAATTGTTTGGTATATGCCAAATTCAGTATCTCCTAATTGTGAAATCAGATACGATGACAAAAACAAACCGCATAGCATATTTATCAATAAATATCCATATGATAAAAATATACCTTTGTTTCTCGATTTCATAGTTGACTCCTTAATAAATACACAAACATACTAATTATCTATAATACCTCAAATACGAATACAATTTGTAAAGCGGGAACAAATGCATATTAATTATTTTTAAGAATTTTTTCTCATACGATAATACAGGCGTATAATCCTTACTTAATTCTTTTATTCTGATCAAGCATTCTTTTTCTGCTACTTTATATTTTTTCTCATAAGTTTTACAAAGATTAAATAACAAGAAAATATTGGCTCGTATAATAATTGAAGGAACATATTCTTTAAGTTCAGGAAAATGAGTGTTGATAAACTCTACTTTTTTATCAGCAAAGTATAAGATATCAAAGAATTTATCAGAAAATCCAGCCCTTGATGCTGAATTTGGAGTTTCATAGTATTTATATATTCCAGTGTCTAAGAAAATCATTTTTTGCGCTTTAGCAAAGCACTGAAAAGAAAAAAAGCTGTCTTCATTTACCTTTCTGCCTTCTTCAAATCGTACATCCTGTACAACCTC
>JAZQHL010000070.1:0-6703 GCA_045540595.1 Ruminococcus sp. | reverse complement strand
GGGTTATCCGAAGGTCTGCCTTTGGCAACAAAAATAGAACTTACAGCCTCTGAACTCAAGGCATTGGCGGCAAGTCCGTAGACAGTTTCTGTAGGCATACCTACAAGACCGCCGTTTCTGAGTATTTCTGCGGCAGTCTTTATATCCTCCTGTTTTGTTGTCAGAAGTAGTGTTTTCATATACTGTTCCTTAATTGTTATGTTAATTGCTTTGCTCTTTCAGCTGTTCTGCTCTGTAGGCGGCAATGAGAGGGTCAACCACCTCGTCAAGGGCGCCTTCCAGAATAGTATCCAGCCTGTAGAGGGTGAGTCCGATTCTGTGGTCGGTTACACGGTTTTCACGATAATTATATGTGCGGATTCGTTCGGACCTGTCGCCTGTGCCTACCTGAGATTTACGCTCAGCGGCAATGGCGCCTGACTGCTCCTGCTGTTTTGCGCTGAGAAGTCGGGATTTCAGCACCTTCATAGCCTTGTCTTTGTTTTTGTACTGGCTTCTTTCGTCCTGACACTCCACCACGGTGCCTGTGGGCAGGTGGGTGATCCGGATTGCGCTGGAGGTTTTGTTGATGTGCTGACCGCCTGCGCCTGAGGCACGGAAGGTGTCAATCTTCAGGTCTGCAGGATTGATTTCAATTTCCACGTCCTCTGCTTCGGGAAGCACTGCCACAGTGACTGTGGAGGTGTGGATTCTGCCCCCTGATTCGGTTTCGGGCACACGCTGAACACGGTGGACACCGCTCTCGAATTTAAGGCGTGAGTATGCACCGAAGCCTTCAATCATAAAGGAAACTTCCTTGATTCCTCCAAGACCTGTTTCTGAAATGTTGATAAGGTCTGTGGAGTAGTTTTTGGTGTCGGCATACATTGAGTACATACGGTAGAGCACTGCACAGAAAAGCGCCGCTTCTTCACCCCCTGCACCTGCACGGATTTCCACAATAACGTTTGTGTCGTCGTTGGGGTCCTTTGGAAGCAGAAGAATCCTGAGTTCTCCCTCAAGCCTTGTGACCTCTTCCTTTGCCTTTGTGAGTTCTTCCTGCGCCATAGCCCTGAGTTCATCGTCTGATTCTGAATCTGAGAGAATGGAAAGGGAGTCGTCGATTATATCCTTTGCACTTCTGTATTCTTTATAGGTGAGTACAATGGGCTCTATTGAGTGAAGTTCCTTCATGATTGCGGTGTAGCGGGTGTTGTCAGATGCAACCGCAGGGTCATAGAGCATTTTGCTGAGTTCTTCGTGACGTTTCACGAAAACTTCGATTTTATCAAACAAGATATCAAATCCTTTTTATGGGGTCAGGGTGTTTCTTCCCTGATGACTTTTCTGATGTTTTTTTCTGCCTTTGAGCGGGGGAGCATCACCTGATGCTCACAACCCTTGCAGACCATTTTGAAGTCCATTCCTATGCGGGTTACAAGGAAGGTTTTGCTTCCGCAGGGGTGGGGCTTCTTCATCTCAAGAATATCACCGACTCTGATGTCCATACAGTGACCTCCTTTGGTTTTGTGCGTGAAATTTCTGAATGGAAACGGGACGTCGTGGCGCCGTCCCCTACAAATTATGGTACATATATTCCGATGAGGGAATAGTTCCTGCGGGGTTATTCCTGCACGTAGTCGCGGACACGGTGCCAGAATTTTTCGTCAATTATAGCTTCGGCAAGGATTCCCTCGGCGGTGTATTCCTCGCTGATTAAGGTGGCGGTTTTGCGGATTTCTGCAATGAGCCCTGCGTCACTGAAAGGCACAAGAATTTTCACCTTCTTCACCCTTACAGGCAGGTTATCCTCAATAGCGGAAAGGAGTTTATCAATTCCTTCGCCTGTGACAGCACTGATGCGTACACTGGTACCCAGGTCGATTTCTTCCACTCTCTGGGTGAGCAGGTCGCATTTGTTGAGAACGTTTATGATGGGAGTATCTCCGCAACCCAGTTCTTTCAGAAGGTCACGGGTGACACTCAGGTGAAGCTGTGCTTCCTCAGAGCTTATGTCGCAGACGTTGAGGATAATGTCAGCCTGAGCGGCTTCCTCCAGCGTGGACTTGAAAGCCTCCACAAGGTGGTGGGGCAGACGTCTGACAAAGCCTACGGTGTCAATAAGCATAACGGTGACACCGGAGGGGAGTTTCAGTGAACGGGAGGTAGGGTCAAGGGTTGCAAAGAGTTTATCCTCTGCAAGCACACCTGCCTCGGTGAGGTAGTTCATCAGGGTGGATTTGCCTGCGTTGGTGTAGCCGACTATGGCAACTGTGATGACGGAGTTTTTCTCACGCCTTCTTCTGAGCTCTGCGCGGTGGCTTTCCACGTCTTTAAGCTGTGCTTTTACGGTTTCCATACGGCGTCTGATGTGACGCTTGTCGGTTTCAAGTTTGGTTTCACCCGGGCCTCTGGTGCCGATACCGCCTCCGAGACGGGAAAGGGCGATACCCTTACCTGTGAGTCGGGGGAGAGAATACTTGAGCTGTGCAAGTTCAACCTGAAGTTTGCCTTCCTTGGAGCGGGCACGCTGAGAGAAGATATCCAGTATCAGCGTAGTGCGGTCTACTACTCTCACGTCGGTTTCCTGCTCGATGTTGCGGATCTGAGTGGGAGTAAGTTCGCAGTCGAAAATGATAAGGTCGATTTCCTCAGCCTCGCAGTATTCTTTTATCTCAATGAGTTTGCCCGAGCCTACACAGGTGGCGGTGTCCGGTCGGTCAAGTTTCTGGCTGATTGATGCCACAGGCTCTGCACCTGCGGATTCTACCAGTTCAAAAAGTTCTGAGAGTGAACTTTCTGCGTCGAAGTCACCTGTGTCTACTGAAACAAGCAGGGCTCTGTCTGTTTTTTCTGTGGTTTCTATAAGTTCCATAATTACCTCATTTGGAATTGTAGGGACGGGCATTGCCCGTCTGTGTTGTCAATGTGAATAATTCGGACGACCGGTAGTCGTCCCTACAAGCAAAGTGGACATTAATATTAAAATTATAATATATCCTAATTTATTTGTAAACATTTATGCTTGAAAATATCCGCCTGTATGCTATAATCTATATGGATTTTTTTCGATTACGGCGGTGATTCCTATGAAACTGAAACGTGCAGTTGCAATCAACGATATATCCTGCATAGGCAAGTGCTCTCTGACTGTGGCACTGCCTGTGATTTCTTCACTGGGGGTGGAGTGTGCGGTGCTTCCTACAGCACTGCTTTCTGCTCACACTGCTTTTGAGGGCTTTCGCTTCTGCGACCTTACCCATCAGATAAAGCCCATTGCCGACCACTGGAGTGAAAGAGGAGAGAGGTTTGACACCATCTACTCAGGGTATCTGGGCTCTATTGAGCAGATAGAACTTGTGGCGGATTTTATAAAGAGATTCAAGGGTGAGGACACTGTGGTTATCATTGACCCTGTGCTTGGCGACCACGGCAGACTCTACACAAATTTTACAGATAAATTCCCAAAAGAAATGAGAAAACTCTGCTCTATGGCAGACGTTATCACGCCAAATCTTACAGAGGCGGCTTTTCTTACAGGCAGGGAGTATGTGGGCGAAGGTTACAGTGAGCAGTACATAAAGGAGCTTCTTTGCGAACTGAGCAGTCTTGGTGCAAAGAAGGTAATCCTCACAGGTATTTCCTACGATGAAAAACGGCTTGGGGTTGCCTGCTATGACAGCATAACAGGTGAGTACACCTACTACCCCGGTGAGAGAATCGAGAGTATGTTCCACGGCACAGGCGATGTGTGGGCAAGTTCCTTTGTGGCGGCTTACACCAAGGGCTACAGCTTTGAAAAATCTGCACAGATTGCCACTGATTTTACTGTGAAGTGTATTAAAGCCACCATTGACGATAAAGAAAACCACTGGTACGGCGTGAAGTTTGAGAAGTGTCTGCCTGAGTTTTGCAGAGAATACGCATAAGTTTTAATGAATGATTGACAATCCCTCAGTATTTGCCTGCGGCAAATCCAGCTCCCTTTACACAAGGGAGCCTTTTTATTGTGATGTGGATTTTGTTCTACTTTATTACAATAAATCGGCAGGGTGAAGTGAAATCTTTGGTTATTTCACATCTTTACTTTATTGCGATAAATTGATAAAATAGTGAAGTTCTATTTTATACCCCCTTATGGGGACGATTTACAGGAGGATTTATTATGAAAAAATTATTTGCTGTACTTGCACTTGTTATGGTGGCAGTTATGATGTTCACAGGTTGTGCAGGAGGCCAGAACACTGCAACAGGCGACGAGGCTTCTTCTGACCTGGCTGCTGTAAAGGCTGCAGGTCAGATGGTTATCGGTATTACCGAGTACGACCCCATGAACTACTATGACGAAAACGGTACACTCATCGGCTTTGACACAGAGTACGCTCAGGCTGTCTGCGAAAAGCTGGGCATTGAGGCAAAGTTCCAGGTTATCAACTGGAAAACTAAGGAAACAGAGCTTGCATCAGGCAACATTGATGCTATCTGGAACGGTCTGACCGTTACTGAGGAAAGAAAGAACGATATGGATTTTACAGACCCTTATCTGACAAACAAGCAGTGTGTTGTAATCAACAAGGACAATGCTGCAGCCTACACCTCTGCTGACAAGATGACAAACATTATCATCACTGCTGAGTCAGGCTCTGCAGGTGAGACTGCAATCCTTGCAGATGCTTCCCTTGCAAAGGCAACCTTCACACCTGCTGATTCCCAGAAGAATGCACTGGTAGCACTTGCAGCAGGTAACGCAGATGCTGCAGTTATCGACATCACACTTGCAACTGCAAGCGTTGGTGAGGGTACATACGAAAACCTGATGATTGTTGAGAATATCGACCTTGCTGACGAGCAGTATGCTATCGGTTTCCGTGTAGGCTCTGACCTGACAGCGGAGGTAAACAAGATTACAAAGGAACTCATTGCAGAGGGTACAATGGCAAAGATTGCCCAGAAGTACGAGCTTACAGAGCGTTTCAACGAGGCTCTCAACCTTGCTGAGTAATTTATTGGTATGAGTTTTTTAGAAGTAACACAGTGGCTTCTGGAGGGTTTTTCCACAACCCTGCTTCTGTTTGTATTTACACTGATTCTGTCCCTTCCTCTGGGACTTGTGCTTATGTTCGGCACTACCACAAAGTTCTGGCCTGTGAAGATTCTCACCCGTGCTTTTGTGTATATTATCCGCGGAACACCTCTGATGCTTCAGCTTATGGTTGTTTACTATATCCCCGGTATAGTTTTTCACTACTCTGTGCTCAAGTGGCCGATATTCGGGGGTAACGTGGTGCTGGCACAGTTCTGCTGTGCGCTCTTTACCTTTGTGATGAACTATGCCTGCTATTTTTCTGAGATTTACCGCGGTGGTATTCAGAGTATTCCCAAGGGTCAGTACGAGGCAGGTCAGGTGCTTGGAATGACAAAAAGTCAGGTTTTCTTCAAGGTTATCCTTCTACAGGTTGTGAAGAATATTCTTCCCCCTGTCAGCAACGAAACCATTACTCTGGTGAAGGACACAGCCCTTGCAAACATAATTGCGGTAACAGAGATTATCTTCTTTGCGCAGAGAGCGCTGAATCTTCACAACATTATCTGGCCTATGTTCTACACAGGTGTGTTCTACCTTGGATTCAATGCACTTCTGACTTTTGTTTTCAACCGACTTGAACGTAAGCTTTCTTACATCAGGAGTTAAACTATGGCTATACTTGAAATTAAAAATATTCATAAAAGTTTTGGCAGGGAACAGGTGCTCAAGGGCATTGACCTGAGCCTTGAAAAAGGTGAAGTGCTGGCTATTATCGGCTCTTCGGGCTCAGGCAAGACCACACTGCTCAGATGTATAAACTTCCTTGAACGTGCAGATATGGGTACGGTTTCTGTCGGCGGTGAGGTTATCTTTGATGCTCAGCGTGAGAAAAAGTACACCGAGGCTGAGATAAGAAAAAGCCGACTGAACTTCGGACTTGTTTTTCAGCAGTTCAATCTTTTTCCTCAGTACACAGTGCACAGGAATCTGACATTGGCGGCAGAGCTTCTTGAGACAAAAAACCTCAAGGGTGAAGAGAAGAAAAAGGTGCTTTCTGAGATTTCAGTCCGTGCTGATAAGCTCCTTGCTCAGGTGGGACTTTCTGAGAAGAAGGAGGCTTACCCTGCAGAACTTTCAGGCGGTCAGCAACAGAGAGTTGCCATTGCAAGAGCGCTGATGCTTTCTCCCCAGATTCTGTGCTTTGACGAGCCTACATCAGCCCTTGACCCTGAACTTACAGGTGAAGTTCTGAGAGTTATTGAGAATCTGAGAGACGATGACCGCACAATGATAGTTGTAACCCACGAGATGGAATTTGCCAGAAAGGTTGCCACAAGAGTTATCTTTATGGCAGACGGAGTCATTGAAGAAGAAGGCGACCCTGAGGAACTTTTCACAAATCCGAAATCGGAGAAACTGAGGAGTTTTCTCAGTTCATCACTGGAAAGATTCTGATGATATTATTAAGGAGCAGGAGAAATCCTGCTCTTTTTTTGCAAAAGTCTGTAGGGGACGACGCCCTCGACGTTCCCGTTAGTTGGGAGGGTGGCTGTGCGAAGCACAGACGAAGGGAGTAGGGATGGGCATTGCCCATCCGAAAACCTTGCAGAAAAAGCAACATATTAACGGACACGTCCGTGTCCTACACCTCACCACCGCCTACGGCGGAGCCCCTCCTCAAGGAGAGGCCTCGGTTGC
>JAZQHL010000069.1:0-8332 GCA_045540595.1 Ruminococcus sp. | reverse complement strand
CCCTCTTTGTCTGTGTCCTTATCGCAGAGAACACACACAGCCTTTGTAACATCCAGCGTATACTCCACAGCGGATTCTTCCAGACGGGTATTGATAAGCACAGGTTTCAGCCCTGCCATAAGAGAGCCGAAGAAGCACTCTACCCACAAGGGTGAGTTATCCATACGAATTGCAATATATCTGCCGAAAGAATCAGGAAATAAATCACTCAGATTCTTTGCAACCGTCTGAGTTCCTTCAAAAAGTTCGCTGTAGGTTGTGCGTATGGTCATACCGTCACGATATTCCTCAGAAAAAATCTCTGAAGAAAAACGTTTTTTCATTATTCCGTATATATCCGAAAAGCCTCTTTCAGATGCTTCCAGTTCTTTGAGTTCGTCTTGCCAGAATGCCAAAGCCAACATCTCCTTTTATTCTTGAAATAAAAGAGCAATACTACGTTAAGAATATCACAACAGCGGTTTATAGTCAATACGCAGTGCTGTCCGAAGGTGATTTTTCCTGTACTTCAGCCTTGTGTTTACTGCTTCAAAACACATATTGCAAATAATGTAAAAATATCATATAATTTATAGGTAAAAGTATGCATAAACAGAGGAATAATATGGACACTGTAATTATGATTCCTGCCTACAAGCCCTGTGAGCTTATGATAAGTACCGTCAGGGAGTTGAAAGCAGAAGGCTTTGATATTCTGATTATTGATGACGGCAGCGGTGACGAGTACAAAGAAATCTTTAACCGTGTAAAAGACGATGCCGTTGTACTTTCATACCCCAAAAACCATGGCAAAGGCTATGCTATGAAGTACGGTATGAAGAAGCTTTCTGAAGTTTTCCCCCGGTGCAGGTACTTTATCACTGCAGATGCAGATGGTCAGCACTCAACCCCGGATATCCTCAACATAAACAAGGAACTCCACTGTGGCAGAAGCTTCATCTTAGGCACAAGAACACTGACGAAGGATGCTCCTCTGCGCTCACGTTTCGGCAACAGCCTGTCAAGATTCATCTTTACCATTGCAAGCGGTCTGTATTTAAGCGATAACCAGACAGGACTCAGGGGTTTTTCCACAGAGCACATTGAGTGGATGACTCGCATCGGCGGAAACCGCTATGAATACGAGATGAACATGCTTATCTTTGCAGTGAAGCAGAGAATCAAAATCCACACTGTACCCATTGAGGCAATTTACATTGACGACAACAGTTCTTCCCACTTCAACCCTGTTCTTGATACCCTGAGAATCCACAAGCGGATTTTTGTTTCCTCCTTTGCAAGTATAATCGCATTTTTTGTATCTCTGCACATGATACTCACCGCAAACTTCATAACAGGCTGGGAGCACTGGGGATACATTGTATACTCCACCTGTGTTTTCAGCGCAATGATCAGTTGGGTGATGAA
Organism: Ruminococcus sp.; assembly: GCA_045540595.1. Taxonomy (GTDB): domain Bacteria; phylum Bacillota; class Clostridia; order Oscillospirales; family Acutalibacteraceae; genus Ruminococcoides. The sequence goes on along the minus strand of JAZQHL010000069.1, from coordinate 6,925 downwards.
CAGATTTGTGTGGTATCACGGCTTTAAGTTCCGCAGTGAAAAAAGGCTTTTCTTCCTTGCGGCAATGCGACTTATACTGTATGAACTTTTCATACTTGCAATCCACACTTTGCTGCCTGTGCCGCTTTTTGTTGCATATCTTATGGCGGTGCTCATAGTAGTGTTTGCAGAATACTTTATGCTCAAGGCTATAGATTCCATGTAAAACCTTAAAGAAAGGTTGATAATATGATAAAATACAGCACAAACTTGCTGGAAACCCTCAGAGAAAACACCGTAAAATCACAGAGTTTCGGCAGTGAAATCACCCTGAAGCCTGTACCTGACATCAAAGGCATTGCCCTTGACCCGAGAGAAAAGGAAATTTATCTTAAGCAGATAAACAGCAACCACCGTCCTGCTGTGACAGTACAGGACCACAGAGATGACACAGGCTTTGAAAACCTGAATCTCAACACAAGGACTGTACTTACCGAAAAGCACTCACTTTACTGTGACGGAAATATGGTCACAGTATGGGAGTACAGACTCCGCCGCACAAAAAGGCAGGGTGATGCTCCTGCACTTCTTTACATTCACGGCGGAAGTTTCTTTGCAGGCAGTGCTCAGTATATGGAAAACCTCTGCAAATATATCTGCGAAGAAGCAGACTGCGTTGTATTCAACATTGAGTATTCCTTAGCCCCTGAGCGGCCTTTTCCCAAAGGACTCAACGATTGTCTTTGTGTCCTTGATTATGTTCACGCAAAGGCAGAAGAACTGGGAATAGACAGAAATAAAATCTGTGTGTCAGGTGACAGTGCAGGTGCGGGAATAGCCGCTGCCCTGGCACTTAACAAAGGCAAAGACAGAATCTCCTATATGGGGCTTCTGTACCCCTGCGTGGTGCTTGATACAGAGACTCCTTTCGAGTGGAATATAAACGATTTCCGGATTGCACAGGAAGAACTTTCTCTTGTTATTCCACGTCTGAGTCTCGGACGTACTGACGGACAGTCCGACACAACCTTTATGAGAACAATCGGTCAGATGTATTTGGGTGAATCAGGCGATTTACGTCACGACCCTCAGGTAAGTCCTCTGTATGCAGACCTGAAAGATGCACCAAAAACTACTGTAATCACTGCTGACTATGACGGTCTGCGTCCTCAGGGTGAGTATTTCTGCGCTAAACTCAGAGAAGCAGGCGCTGATGTAAGATGTATCCGCTACTGCGGTGTATTCCACGCCTTTGCAGAAAAAACAGGTTATCTGCCTCAGGCTCAGGACGCACTCTATGAGATTGCACAGGATATAAAGTCATTATGATTTTCAGAATAATAAACACAAACGATAATTTTTGCAACGAGGAGCTTTATCGGAAAGCATACAACGCTATGGACAGCACGCGGAAAGCAAAGGCTGACAGATACAGACAGGAAGCCGACAAAAGATGCTGTGTCTTTGCAGATATGCTCCTGCGTGAAATGCTGAGTGAACACTGCTCCATTGATGCACCTGAGTTTTACACCGACGAAAAGGGCAAACCTCATATTAAAGGTGACAAGGTGCATTTCAGCATAAGCCATTCAGGCGAGTATGTTGCCTGTGCTGTGGATTCTTCTCCTGTAGGAATCGACATTGAGAAAATCCGCACAGTGACTCTTTCCCTTATAAAAAGAGTCTGCACCGAGGAGGAACTGCAATATGTTCTTGGAGGTAATGACGCTCAGAATATGGACTCTGAAACCTGTGTGCGATTTCTCCACCTGTGGTGTGCCAAGGAAGCATACCTTAAATATACAGGAGAAGGTCTTGCAGGAGGGCTGAAAAGTCTCAGCTTTGCCCATAAAAACGGAATCATAAACAATCCTCTTCCCAATATTTCACTTCATATCAGCACAGCACAGGAATATGTGTGTGCCATAATCAGAGAAGCATAACAAAAAGGCAGTTCATTGTGAACTGCCTTTTCTTTATCATATATAATTATTTGCACTTTGTCTTGAGAATCTTCTCAAAGATCTGCTGTTCTTTCTCAAGGCCTTTTGTAACCTTTCTGCCAAAGTAGAAAGCTGCAACAAAGCCGGGACCGATTGCTGTTCCGCAGGAAGGACCAACCGTAGTCATGATAATCTCCTTGGGATTAAGTTCCTTCTGAACAAGTGCTCTGAGCTCATCAGCCTCTTTCTTTCTGAGGGTCTGTGCAATGAAGATAATCTGTGACTCAGGGTTGATGATAGTAGCCTTCATATACTCAACGCAAGCAATGTAAGCGTTGTTGTAACCTCTTGTCTTACCGATAACGTAGTTCTTGCCGTACTCGTTGAAGTCTGCCATTGCCTTGATGCCTACAAGTGTACCCATAACAGCGGCAACGTTGGAAACTCTGCCCATACGCTTGCAGTAGAAAAGGTCATCCATCCAGCCAATCTGATGTACACAATGCTTGTTATTCTCTACCCACTCGGCAACCTCATCAATGGTCTTGCCCATATTTCTGAGACCTGCAGCATACATACACAGCAGAGCCAGAGATGTGGAATATCTCAGTGAATCAACAACAACAATTTTTCTGTCGGGATATTTCTCCTGCATTTCTCTTGCAGCATTTACAAACACACCGTAAGTACCGCTGATACCTGTGGAGAGAACAATAGCAAGAACGTCCTGTCCTTTGGAAAGGTACTTCTCCATAACATCAATTGTGTCAGGAATACTGGGAGTACCTGTGGAGAAAACGTTTTTCTTGTTGCTTATCATAGTAAAATATTCCTCAGGAGATACCTCACCCCAGTCAAGGTCTGCAAGATGATCAGACCCGTCAGGCCAGATAACGTGACCCGGAACATAGTCTGCAACGCCAAAGCGGTCTCTCAGTTCTTTGTTAAGGTCACAAGCGGAGTCTGATATAATAACAAAATCATTGCTCATAATTTACACCTCATTTTTCATATTTTTTATTATTATAACAAAATACGGCAATATTTTCAACTGTTTTATTCTGCCATCCTCCCATTTACAGGGTTATCTGCCATAATTTTTCTTTGCTTATTTCTCCTTTCTTATTTACATTTGAGGCAGATTATAATATATTTACTAAGTAATACAATTAATAAAGGAGAATTTACTATGCCTTTCTGGGGTTATCTGATTATCGGAATTGTGGATTTCATAATCATTTCACTTGCGGTAATGTTCATTATCACCTACAAAATCACTTTTGAAGTATTCAAAGACCAACTGGTTCGTACCAAGCCTACCAAATGGGGGCGTGAGTGCAGTTGCCTTACCAACGAAGAGCACGTGAGAATGTTTGATATCGGTCTTGAGTGGGGCGAAGAAAACAAAGAATACAAAACAGAAGTCAGCATTACAAACGACGGACTGAAGCTTGTTGGTGAATACTTTGACTTTGGCTTTAACAAATGCGTACTTATTGAGCAAGGCAGAGCAGAATCCCTCTTGTATGATTACTACTTTGCAAAGCCCTACAAGGACGCAGGCTGTAACGTGCTTGTTATTGATACCCGTGCAAACGGTCTCAGCGAAGGCAAGTATGTCAGTGCAGGCATTTACGAAAGCCGTGATATCCCTGTATGGATTAATCACATCACAGAGAAATTTCCTCATAACAAAGAGTTCTATATTCACGGAATCTGCATCGGCTCCGCTGCGGCAATCCTTGCAGCAGCAAACGAAAACTTCCCCGAATGTGTCAAAGGTATCGTTGCAGAAGGGCCCTTCCACTCCTTCTATGAGAGCTTCCGTGAGCATCTTATTGAGCTGAAAAAGCCTGTATATCCTATTTTGTGGCAGATACGTCTTATCTGCAAACTCCACATAGGTGTTGACATCAAAAAGCAGTCTCCCATTATGTATATAGATAAGATTGACGTGCCCCTGCTTATGCTCTGCGGCAAGAAAGACCTGTACTCCCTGCCCGAGAAATGCCAGTCACTCTTTGACAAATGCTCCAGCAAGCACAAAAAACTCGTATGGTTTGACGAAGGTGCTCACTCACATCTGCGAATAAATGCACCCGAAAAATACGACGGTGAAATCATTAAGTTTATATCTGAACTCAGCGAAGTATAAAGGTATTGTTTATGAAGATTGAAGCATTACAAAAACTCACACTCCTTGATTTTCCCCAGAAAATGGCATGCACCATATTTACTCACGGCTGTAATTTCCGCTGTCCTTTCTGCCATAACGCCTTGCTTGTAACAAACCCTCAGGAGGCTTTTATTTCTGAGGAAGAGATACTCACCTTCCTTGAAACACGCAAAGGCAAGCTTGAAGGCGTGTGCATTACAGGCGGTGAGCCTCTGATGCAAGAGGGTCTGGAAGATTTTCTGAGAAAGATAAAAGATATGGGCTTCCTTATAAAGCTGGACACAAACGGAAGTTTTCCTCAAAAACTCAAGTCACTGTGCAAACAGGGACTTGTGGACTATGTGGCAATGGATATAAAGAATTCTCAGAAAAAGTACGCTGTCACCGCAGGCAAGAAGCTCTTTGACCTGAGTGCTGTAAACGAAAGCGTTGCTTTTCTGATTTCAGGCAATATTCCCTACGAATTCCGCACAACCGTCACAAGAGACTACCACACCCTGCAGGACCTTCTGGATATTGCAAAGTGGATTTCAGGCTGTGATGCCTGGTTCCTCCAGCAGTTTGTGGATTCAGGCAATCTGATTGACTCAGAGTGCACAGGCTACACTAACGAAGAACTGAAGGAAATGTACAAGGCAGTGAAAAAACACCTGCCCTGCACACAACTGCGAGGCATATAAACATCGGCTGAGGGATTGTAAAGTCCCTCACAAACGAAGCATTGATACACAAAAAAATCTCCTGACAACCCTCCCGACTTAACCTACGGCAAAGCCACCCTCCTTTACACAAGGAGGGCTTTTTTATTCTCTCCGCTCAGAAGAATTTAGTACATTAACGCGTTTCTTGTGTCTGCCACAAGATATACCACTATATATTGGTGTGGTAAGTTTACACCACAAAATATAGTGGTTACAATATTAAAACCTCAAAAACTCCGATGTACACTGGATTTTTGGTTTTTATGGGGTGTTTTTTAATTCTAATTTGCAACTAAGAATAACAGAATTGTCACAATATATTGTGGTTTATCTATTGACAAACCACTATTTTTTGTGTATTATTGTGTAGCAACAAAGAAATCAACGTAAAGGAGAGACACATTATGTACAAGGTTATTAAACGTGACAACAAAATAGTTGACTTTGATCTTTCCAAAATTACCGAAGCTATCAAGATGGCTTTTGAGGCTACTAAAAAGGACTATCACCCCTCTGTTATAGACCTGCTCGCTCTCAAGGTTACAGCCGACTTTGCTCCCAAGGTAGTTGACGGCAAGATTGCAGTTGAAGACATTCAGGACTCCGTTGAGGACGTTCTCATTCAGACAGGCTACGGCGACGTTGCCAAGGCTTACATTCTCTACAGACGTCAGCGTGAAAAATTAAGAAGAGTTAAATCCACAATCCTTGACTACAAGGAGATCGTTGACAACTACGTTAACGTAAGTGACTGGAGAGTTAAGGAAAACTCCACTGTTACCTACTCTGTAGGCGGACTTATCCTTTCAAACTCAGGTGCTATCACTGCTAACTACTGGCTTTCAGAAGTATACGACGATGAGATTGCAAACGCCCACCGCCGTGCTGACATTCACATTCACGACCTTTCCATGCTCACAGGTTACTGTGCAGGTTGGTCTCTGAAGCAGCTTATCCAGCAGGGTCTGGGCGGTATCACAGGCAAGGTTACATCCTCACCTGCAAGCCACCTTGCAACCCTTTGCAACCAGATGGTTAACTTCCTTGGTATTATGCAGAACGAGTGGGCAGGCGCACAGGCTTTCTCCTCCTTCGATACATACCTTGCTCCCTTCGTTAAGGTTGATAACCTTACCTACGAGCAGACAAAGAAGGCTCTTGAGTCCTTCATCTTCGGTGTTAACACTCCCTCCAGATGGGGTACACAGGCACCTTTCTCCAACATTACTCTTGACTGGGTAGTTCCCCCCGATCTTGCAGAGCTTCCTGCTATCGTTGGCGGCAAGGAGATGGACTTCAAATACAAAGACTGTAAAAAAGAGATGGATATGATCAACAAGGCATTCATCGAGATTATGATCGAGGGCGATGCCAACGGCAGAGGTTTCCAGTATCCTATTCCCACATACTCCATCACCCGTGACTTTGACTGGTCCGACACAGAGAACAACCGTCTCCTCTTTGAGATGGCTTCAAAATACGGCACACCCTACTTCTCAAACTACATCAACTCCGATATGGAGCCCAACGATGTTCGTTCCATGTGCTGCCGTCTCCGTCTTGACCTGAGAGAGCTTCGCAAAAAGTCCGGCGGTTTCTTCGGCTCAGGTGAAAGCACCGGTTCTATCGGTGTTGTTACCATCAATATGCCCAGAATCGCACACACATCAAAGGACGAGGCAGACTTCTTCAAGCAGCTCGACCGTATGATGGACATTGCTGCACGTTCTCTGAAAACCAAGAGAGACGTTATCACAAAGCTTATGGACGAGGGTCTTTATCCTTACACCAAGCATTACCTTGGCACCTTCAACAACCACTTCTCCACAATTGGTCTTGTTGGCATGAACGAAGCCTGCCTCAACGCAAAGTGGATTCGTGAAAACCTCACCGAGGAAAAGGCACAGCGCTTCACAAAGGATGTTCTGAATCACATGCGTGAACGCCTTTCTGACTATCAGGTTGAATATGGCGATTTGTACAACCTCGAAGCAACACCTGCCGAGTCCACAGCATATCGTCTTGCGAAGCACGATCTGAAGCATTATCCCGACATTATCACAGCAGGAGAGGATGACGGCACACCCTATTACACAAACTCCTCTCACCTTCCCGTTGGCTACACG
>JAZQHL010000068.1:0-4454 GCA_045540595.1 Ruminococcus sp. | reverse complement strand
ATATAAGGAGTATGCAATGCAGGTTATTTACATAGATACATTAATTTGCGTTAATCTGATTATTGATTATATTCTGCTGATAATTATAAGAAAGTTTCTGCATATTAACTGCAAAAACAGCAGAATAATCTTTGGAGCGTTACTGGGCGGAGTTTCAACAACAGCAATATTCCTGCCCTTTTATAATGATATATTTTCATTGATCTACACCCCTGCTGTAGCAGTATTAATTATACTTCTTTCATTTGGATTCAAAAGCATCAGAAAATTAATAATAAGAACACTTGCATATATGGGATCAAGTATGCTTATATGTGGCATTGTTATCACTCTTGAACTATGGTGGAATCCTTCAAAGGTTATGATATACAACAATGTTTTATACTTTGACATCTCCCCTGCTCTGCTTATTATTACCACAATTGGGGTTTATTTTGCAATGTGTATATACAAAAGAATACGTGACAAACACAAACATAACTGTAAAATCAGAACTGTTACTATAGAAATAAAAGATAGAAGCAAGTTGACTTTTGAAGCAATAGTTGATACAGGCTGTAATCTGAAAGAGCCTTTTTCGGGGCTTGATGTAATTATAGCAGAAAGCGAATTACTGAAAGGTATTGATATTTCAGATGAAAGCAAAAGAATCATTCCCTTCAGTACAGCATCAGGAGACGGAATGATTACAGGATTTAAACCATCAAAAGTATTTATTGACGGAAAAGAAGTTTATAAAGGATGTTACATAGGTGTTTGCAACAAGAAAATTCACGGAGAAATAAAATCATTGATGAGTGCAGAATTATCGGAGGTAATTGCATGAAAATATTTTCAGTAATCAAAACTGCAGTAAAAAGACTTTTTTTGAGGCTTAGCGGAAATGGTGAAGTATTCTATATAAACGGAAACGAAACATTGCCACCACCCCTGAGCAAAGAAGAGGAACTGCAAATAATGATAGAACTGCAAAACGGAAATGAAAATGTCAGAGAAAAACTGATTGTTCATAATCTCAGGTTGGTTGTATACATAGCAAAGAAGTTTGAAAGCCCAAACTGCTCTGTTGAAGATATGATATCAATAGGCACAATAGGTCTAATCAAAGCCGTAAATACCTTTTCACCTGACAGAAATATCAAACTTGCAACCTATGCAAGCAGATGTATTGAAAACGAAATACTGATGTATCTGAGAAAAACATCACAGATGAAAAACGAGGTTTCTATTGATGAACCGCTGAATACAGACTGGGACGGAAACGAACTATTATTGTGTGATATTCTTGGCAGTGAGTCTGACACAGTGAACATTGATATGGAAAAAGAACTTGAGATACAACAATTACTTATTGCGGTATCTCGACTCAGCGAAAGAGAATCTGTTATTATGGAACTAAGATTCGGGCTGAATGGAAAGAAGGAACACACGCAGAAAGAAGTGGCTGATATGTTGGGGATATCCCAATCTTACATATCAAGACTTGAGAAAAAAATTATTTCCAAACTAAAAACAGATCTTGAAAAGGTTGTGCAGTAACAAAAAGGGATCGGCAACAGTATTTTTGTTGACCGATCCTCTTTTTATAAACGAAAAGCATCAGATAACATTATCATCAAGAGTATCTGTTGTGGATGTGAAGTTATCCATTAATCCCGAAGCAGTTGTGTTTTCGTCTTTCTCATTACCAATGTGTCCATCATCATCTGTTACTCTGCCGCTGCTGGCTGTTGCATCGTTGGTATTGTTTCTGTTTTCAGTAGAAAAGATTGATGAAACCATTGTTTCAATCATTTCGCCCTCACGTTTACAACCCGCAAACACAAATAAAGTCATAATTGAAAGCAAAAGGATTGCAATTATTCTTTTCATAATTCACCTCAAAATGTAATAATACCGTTCTTACCAAAAGATAAGAACGGTATTATTATGTGAATAAAAATAATAATTATGTTTATTATTTTAAATCATCAAGAGATATTTCTTTTTTAACAGTTCTGAGGGTGGTTTCGTCCCAGTATTCAACTGTAAAAGTTTTATCTGTAAAGCCTGTGATACGGATACCACCGTTTGTGCGATGACAAGCAGAGTCAATATACATAAAGTTGCCGTTTTTATCGAAGCGGACACCAACGCCTACAGGCTTATTTTTTTGCCAGGTACCCATATGTACGGTGCCTGTTTCTGAACTGACGCCTACGCCGAAACCGTTCCTGAGATTTTCTTCCCAGTTACCCCAATAACAGAGACTGCCGTCTTTATAGTAGAAGCTGCCTGCACCGTGACGCATATCATCTTTATATTCGCCGTCGTATGCAGTTTTACCATCAGCCATAAGTGTTTTACCTCTGCCTGAACGTTTGCCCGTGGAATCAGTTTCACCATAGTAGAAATAGTCAGCACCATTGCTCTGAATAACAGCATCAGCAGGATTATCAGATACAAGCTCCTGCACACTGTTATGGTGAGAATCAGTATCTTCAACGCAGGCTTCAACTCCGCCTGCTGTGAAAGCATTATCTGCAGAATCTTTAAGTTCTGCAACTGATTTTGCGTCAAGAAGAATTGAGTCAATCAGAGACTGAACATAATCATCAATCGCTTCATCGTTCATTGTCAGGAGATCAACTTCATCTGCAGAATCTGAATCGGAAGTTTCTGATAAAAGAGACTCGGACTGAGGCTCAGATGTTTCAGGTGATACGGCTTCTTCTGACACAGTATACTGCTGAGAAGGCTCAGGGATATCGCTCAAAATCACAAATGAATCGAGATTATCCTCAGATTCTGATGAGTCTTCGGATAATTCTGCTTCTTCAGATACAACAGAATCTTCAATCTGAGTATCAGAAAGAATTGTTGTACCGGAACCGGATTCGGCAGGTACCTCAACATCTGATGATTCTTCTGCAACCTCACCAAATACAACAGCTTCATCAATATGAACATCAGTTGCATCGGATATCATTTTTATTGCCTGAGCGATATCTGAATCAAGTGAATATACTTCTGCAGTTTCAGTTGATGGAGCATTGGTATTTTCTGATTCCTCCAAAAATACAGAATCAGATGAAGATTCTGAAGGAATTGCTGTCTCTTCTGCTGCAGGTGCTGCGAAACCTTCCTCTGAAAGTTCCTCTGCTTCTGACAAATCAAACATACTGCCGATTGGCTTGGTAGAATCAAAATTTTCTAAATCAAAGCAGAAACCGCCTGCAATATCTTCTTCGTTGGTAAAAACTTCAGGTCTGTGCTCTGCTGCATATTTTTCTTCTTCCTCGGAAAGCACCTGATTGTAAATATTGAGAGTTTCAGCATCTGCAAAATATAGAATTCCATAGTTTGTGAGTGCCATTGCCTGAGGAGCAGGAACTCTGTCGAGAGTTTTAGCAAGAACTTCGTCGTTGCTTGCTTTTGGACAGCAACTGAGGGTTACAGGATAAGTTTCACCTGTAACATACTGTAAAATCACGGTTTCACCGTTCTTTTCTTTTGGAACAAGAGAACAGATTATTTCACTGGAATTCACTGTGTTGTAATAGTTTGTTTTCTGCCATTTATGCTGTCTGCTGAAAAGAACTCTTTTGACATCTCTACCCTGATCATCGTAATAATTAAGGCAATACTTACCGTCAGACAACTGCTCAATTTCCTCGACAATACGTCTGTTTTTGATAACTCGCCAGGAAAGAGGTTTTGTAGGAATAAAAGAATAACTATACTCATACTTGTTGCCATCTGCTGTGCGGTACAATTTACTTGAGACAGGCTTGAGAGTACGGAGATACCTCATAAGGATATTAGCAAATATGTCAGTTCTGATGTCGGTATCTCTTGAAGAAAGAGATACACCATAGAAATAAACATCATTGAAAGGTATCTTTATATTTTCAGTCATAAGAGAGTTCTCCTATCTGCGGAAAGAATTTTATCAGATACAAAATACAGGCACACTCAGGTGCCTGTAAACTGTAAGATCAGATGGAAACATCCATTGCGATATTGTAAAGGTTTTCGTCAAACACACGCTTCATATCAAGAGCTTCTGTGATATCAAAATCAACAACATTACCGTTCTGCAGAGCGCAAACACGGTTGCCGATGTTATTTACAAGAAGTTCAACTGCATGATGACCCATAGCAGTAGCAATAACACGGTCACGGAGTGTGGGAGATCCACCACGCTGTACATGTCCAAGAACTGTGGCTCTTGTCTCAATGCCTGTTTTCTCTTCAATGTACTTTGCAATCTCTGCACTGCCGCCAACGCCTTCTGCAACAATAACAATGAAGTGCTTCTTGCCTGTAGCCTGTGTAGCAAGGATTTTATCAACAACCATTGTATCAATATCGTGAGGTTTTTCAGGAACGAGGATTGCAGTAGCACCGCAGGCAATACCTGTCTGCAGAGCAATATCACCGCAACGTCTGCCCATTACCTCTACAACAGAGCA
>JAZQHL010000067.1:0-2210 GCA_045540595.1 Ruminococcus sp. | reverse complement strand
CTTCATTTGAGGGCATAACACCGTCGCCTATCATAAAGGTTGTGCTGCGGATATGGTCTGTAATTACTCTGAGGGAGATATCCTTCTTTTCGTCGGTGCCATACTCAACACCTGTAACCTCAGAAATATGCTTCATAATGTTCTGGACTGTATCAACAAGGAAAAGGTTGTCTACACCCTGCATTACACAAGCAAGACGCTCAAGACCCATACCTGTGTCGATGTTGGGATGCTCAAGGGGTGTGTAGTTGCCCTTGCCGTCACTCTCAAACTGAGTGAATACAAGGTTCCATACCTCAACAAAACGGTCGCACTCACAGCCTACCTTACAGTCAGGTGAGCCGCAGCCCTTCTCTACACCACGGTCAAAGTAAATTTCGGAGCAAGGACCGCAGGGACCTGAGCCGTGCTCCCAGAAGTTATCTTCCTTACCCATTCTGCACATATGTGAGGGGTCAACGCCTACACGCTTTGTCCAGATGTCGAAAGCCTCGTCGTCATCTTCGTAAACGGAAACATAGAGGAGCTCCTTGGGCATCTCAAGAACTTCTGTGAAGAACTCCCATGCCCAGGCTGTAGCCTCAATCTTGAAATAGTCACCAAAAGAGAAGTTACCCAGCATCTCGAAGTATGTGCCGTGACGTGCAGTGATACCAACGCGCTCGATATCGGGAGTACGGATACACTTCTGACAGGTTGTTACTCTTGTGCGGGGAGGTGTAACCTCACCTGTAAAATACTTTTTCATAGGAGCCATACCGCTGTTTATCAGCAGAAGGCTGTTGTCGTCTTTGGGAATCAGAGGGAAGCTCTCAAGTCTGAGGCAGCCTTTGCTCTCCATAAAGGAAAGGAACTTTTCTCTGAGTTCGTTAAGACCTGTCCACTTCATATAAATCATCCTTTCAATTAATTACTGAAAATATAAAACTAAAATAAAAAACTCCTGCCCCAAAATAGGGACAAGAGTATAATTCCTGCGGTACCACCCTGATTGACGCATTGAACACAACACGCCCACTCGGTTATCTTTAACGCAGATTTACGTCGTACTCGTCGCACGAAGCTCAGGGGTGGCTGATGTTGATTCTGCTGAGCACCTTCCAGCCTTGGGCACACTCTCTGAAAGCAAAAGGGTAACATCTCGTCCCTTCAACGCTGTATAACAATATCTATGGGTATTATAGCTTTTATATAAGGGATTGTCAAGTATAATTAGATGACAGGGAATAACCTGCAGACGAACATTGCCCCACATCTCCCTCAGAGAGGAAGCCTGTTTTCTCTGTCGCCAAAGGCGACTGCTGAGGTATAGGACACGTATATGTCCGTTTATTTCGTCGCTATATCAACAAAGTTTCCACCTCATCCGTCACGGTTATACCATGACACCTTCCCCTCAAGGGGAAGGCTTGCGGACGAGCAATGCTCGTCCCTACGCATATTCATTAAATAAAAACGGGACGTCGCAACGACGTCCCATATAATTTGATAAATACAATAATTACACTTTGCGTTTTACACGGAGGAAGGAGCCTGCAGGGATTCTTCTGTCACAATGAAGCTGAAGTCTCTGCATAGGGTGAGGTGTGGAGTCTACCTCTTCCCCGTTTTCGTTCACAAGTTTATGGGCAACTACCGTAAAAGGAATGCCGCTTGGAGGAAGCACATCAACCTCGTCTCCAAGATAGAACTTGTTACGCTGGGTGATTATACCGCCAAAGTCTGTTTCTTCCTCACAGAGTGCTACTAAATCATAGTGACGGATATAGCCCCCTGAGGAAGTATTCTGACCGGGAGTTGTGCCAAGGTAAAAGCCTGTGCTGTAGTCACGGTGGCTGATTTTTTCAAGCTCTTCACGGATATTATCGGGAGTTCTGAAATCATCACTCAGCCCTCCTGCAAAGTATGCGTCCACAGCCTGTCTGTATGCGTTGGTAGCAACTGCAGAGTAATAAGCGGTTTTGGCTCTGCCCTCAATCTTGAAACTGCTGATACCGGACTGAACGAGTTCGGGGATATAGTCAATCATACACATATCCTTGGAGTTATAAAGGAAGGTACCGCCGTTATCCTCTTCCACAGGGAAGTAGTTACCCTCACGGTTTTCTTCGTAAAGGTGGTACTTCCATCTGCAGGGCTGTGAGCAGTCGCCACGGTTGGGGTCTCTGCCTGTGAGATACTCGGAGATAAGGCATCTGCCTGAAAAGCTC
>JAZQHL010000066.1:0-4400 GCA_045540595.1 Ruminococcus sp. | reverse complement strand
ATCGACGAGATGGAGAAGCTCTGCTACTACATCAAGGATAACGCTCTGTGCGGTCTTGGCCAGACAGCTCCAAACCCTGTTCTTTCTACTCTTAACTTCTTCCGCGATGAGTACATTGCTCACGTTGTTGACAAGAAGTGTCCTGCAGGCGTATGTAAGTCTCTGACTTCCTACAATGTAGTTGCTGACAAGTGTAAGGGCTGTACAGCCTGTGCTAGAGTTTGTCCTGTTGGTGCAATCTCCGGCAAGGTTAAGGAGCCTCATGTAATTGACCAGTCCAAGTGTATCAAGTGCGGAGCTTGTATGGAGAAGTGCAAGTTCGGTGCAATTGTTAAAGAATAAGAGAAAGGAGAAACTACTATGGAAATGATCAACATTAAAATCAATGGTATGCCTTTCTCTGTTGAGAAGAACACAACCATTCTTGACGCATGCCGTCAGTTCGGCATCAGAATTCCCACTCTCTGTTATCTCCGCGAAATCAACGAAATCGGCGCTTGCCGTATGTGCGTAGTTGAGGTTAAGGGTGCAAGAAGCCTTGTTGCTGCTTGTGTATTCCCCATTGACAGAGAAGGAACAGAAATCTTCACTAACACTCCCAAAGTTCAGGAAGCAAGAAAAACTACTCTTGAGCTTATCCTTTCAAACCACGACAAGAAGTGTCTCTCCTGTCCCAGAAGCAACAACTGTGAGCTTCAGTCACTCTGTAAGGAGTACGGCATTGAGGACGAAAACCGCTTTGCAGGTGAGAATCCCCTGCAGCCTGTTGATACTTCAACAGCTCACCTTGTTCGTAACAACAACAAGTGTATCCTCTGCCGTCGTTGCGTAGCAGCTTGTAAAGAGCAGCACGTTGGCGTTATCGGTGCAAACCACAGAGGTTTCGATTCCGTTATCGGTTGCGCATTCGACCAGAATCTTGCTGATGTTCCCTGTGTATCCTGCGGTCAGTGTACTGTAGTTTGTCCCACAGGTGCTCTGGTTGTTAAGGACGAGACAACAAAGGTATTCGAGGCTATTGCTGATCCCGAGAAGGTTGTTATCGTTCAGACTGCTCCTGCAGTAAGAGCTGCTCTCGTCGAAGAGTTCGGTCTTCCCATGGGCACAAACGTAGAGGGCAAGATGGTTGCTGCTCTGAAGCGTCTCGGCTTTGACAAGGTATTCGATACAAACTTCGGTGCAGACCTTACAATCGTTGAGGAAGGCACAGAGTTCATCAACCGTGTAAAAAACGGCGGCGTTCTGCCCATGATTACTTCCTGTTCACCCGGTTGGGTTAAGTTCTGCGAGCACTACTATCCCGACCTTCTGCCCAACCTCTCCACCTGTAAGTCTCCCCAGCAGATGACAGGTGCTATCATCAAGAGCTACTATGCTGAGAAGGAAGGCATTGATCCCAAGAATATCGTCAGCGTATCCGTTATGCCCTGTACTGCTAAGAAGTTCGAGCACAAGCGTGAGGACGAAGGCAAAGACGGCATCCAGGATGTAGATATCGTAATCACAACAAGAGAGCTTGCTGATATGATCAAGCGTGCAGGTCTCCAGTTCACAGCTCTTCCCGATGAAGAGTATGATCCCGCACTGGGTCTCTTCACAGGTGCTGCTGTTATCTTCGGTGCAACAGGCGGCGTTATGGAAGCTGCTCTGCGTTCAGTTGCTGATATCCTCACAGGTGAGGAGCTTGAGCAGATTGACTACACTGAGGTAAGAGGCACAGAGCCCATCAAGTATGCAACATACAACGTTGCAGGTATGGAAGTTAAGGTTGCTGTTACTTCCGGTCTTTCCAATGCTGCAAAGCTTCTTGATGATATCCGTGCAGGCAAGGCTGACTATCAGTTTGTTGAGATTATGTGCTGTCCCGGCGGTTGCGTAAACGGCGGCGGTCAGCCCATCGTTCCTGCTGAAATCAGAAACTACACTGATATCCGTGCAGAGCGTGCAAAGGTTCTCTATGCTGAGGACGCAGGTCTGCCCCTGAGAAAATCTCACGAGAGCCCCATCGTTAAGAAGCTCTATGAGGATTACCTGGGCGAGCCCGGTGGCCACAAGGCACACGAGCTCCTGCACACAACCTACGTTGAGAGAAAGAAGTATTGATTTACCGACACTCTGAACAAGGTAACACTTAAATAAAACACAGAGCCGATACCTTTTGGGTATCGGCTCTTTTTTAACACATCAGATACATGTATCTAACATAACTTGCATAAATTGAATAACATTAAGACAGCACAGCAAGAACGCAACTACGCCTCCTGCTGTGCTGTCATTTAATTATTGTTCTGCATTGCCTGCTTGGCAAACTCTGTGTTAATGGAATCTGTATCAGCAGGTTTTATGGGGGTTGTGGCATTAGGAGGACAAAGTTCACTTTGAACTACGTCCACAATAACACCGTGGTCAAACTTCTTGTTGTCTCCCATAGGGATTTCATCAGGGAAACGTGAAGGATTCTTTTCTTCTTTCATATTTATCACCTTTTTCTTTTTGTGCATTAATAGCATTCGCAAAGGAAGCTAAGTTATTTGCGGAAGTTTCTGGCACAGAGAGTTTTCTTATTAATAAATGCTGTATGTATATTCAGGTTAAATATTTGTAAAATAGGTAAAAAAACCAAAATTATCATTGTAATTTCCATAGAAAAGTTGTAATATAAACACGTGTTATTATAAAGATTCATCTATACTTTTTCACTAAAGGAGACTACTATGAAAATCGTTATTGTCGGTTGCGGCAAGGTTGGCGAGGCACTGATTGCAAGCCTTGTCAAAGAAAACCACGAGGTTGTTGCCATTGATAAAAGTAAAGAGAAGATTTCTGAAATAAACAACATCTATGACGTTATGGGTGTTCACGGTATAGGCACAGACTGTGAAGTGCTTACTGAAGCAGGTGTGGACAAGGCTGATATGTTTGTGGCTGTTACAGGGTCTGATGAGATGAATATGCTCTCTTGCTACATCGCAAAGACTCTCGGTGCCGAAAACACCATTGCACGAATCCGTGACCGTGCTTACAATGAAAACAACTTGGGTTTTCTGCAGCACGAACTGGGACTTTCTATGTCCATCAACCCTGAACGTTTCTCTGCATACGATATTTACAACGTTCTCAAACTGCCCTCAGCTGTGCACATTGAGACCTTCTCTACCCGTAATTTCGAGATTATCGAGCTTGTTCTGAAAGAGGATTCTGTGCTTTCAGGCATGAAGATTATGGACCTGAGAAAACAGCAGACTGCTAAGTTCCTTATCTGTGCAGTACAGCGTGGTGAGGAAGTGTTTATTCCTGATGGTAACTTTGAACTCATGGGCGGTGACAAGATTGCTCTTACCGCTGCTCCCACAGAGATACTCAAGTTGCTGAGAAGCCTTAAAATCACCCGCAAGCAGGCAAAGAACGTTATGATTATGGGTGGCAGCCGTACTGCGTATTATCTCTCAAAAATGCTTCTGGCTTCAGGCAGCTCGGTTACAATCATTGACAAAGACCCTGTCCGCTGCCATGAGCTTGAAGAAGCTCTGCCCGGTGCTAACATAATACTTGGTGACGGTGCTCAGCAGGAACTTCTCAACGAAGAAGGTCTTGCCAATATGGACGCCTTTGTAGCGCTGACAAACATTGACGAGGAGAATATACTTATCTCCTACTTTGCCGCTTCAAAGGAAGTTCCCAAGGTTATTACCAAGGTAAACCGTAATGAGTTTGTTACTCTTGCTACCAAACTGGGACTTGATACCATAGTTTCTCCCAGACGTACAATTTCTGATGTTATCGTAAGATATGCAAGAGCGCTGCAAAACTCAGTGGGAAGTAACGTTGAAAAACTTTACAAGATTATGGACGGCAACGCTGAAGCACTGAAATTCAACGTTCACGAAGAGTTCAAGTACATCAACGTTCCCCTGAAGGACATTAAATTCAAAAAGAGCATTCTTATTGCAGGAATTCTCAGAAACCGCAAGGCAATCGTCCCCACCGGCAATGATGTTATCTTACCCGGCGACAAGGTGATTGTAATCAGCACAGGACATATCCTCTACGACCTGGCTGATATTATCGCATAAGAGGTACTGCTATGAATCGTAGAATGGTACTTAACACTCTCGGACATATTGCTCTGGCAAATGCCGCTTTACTTGCCTTGCCTGCTATTGTGTCCGTGATATATATGGAAAAATGCTTCTGGGCATTTCTGATAACCATAGGAATCAGCCTCGGTCTGGGATTTCTGCTGAAATTCACATCACGACCGGGCACAAAAGTTATTTACGCCAAAGAGAGTTTTGCTATTGTTTCCCTTGCCTGGCTGCTGATGGCAGGTCTGGGAGCTCTGCCCTTTGTAATCAGCGGAGAGATCCCCTCCTACATTGACGCTTTCTTCGAAACAGTCA
>JAZQHL010000065.1:0-17866 GCA_045540595.1 Ruminococcus sp. | reverse complement strand
GAGTAAATATTAAGGAGGAATATCCATGAAAAAAATCGTATCTATGGTTTTGTGTATACTGATGGTTATGTCTGTATTCGCAATTCCCGTAACAGCAAGTGCATCAACTGCTGTTGAGGGGTCATTTGATCCCACATCAACATTCTACTATGAGGTAGAGTTTGTTCGTACAGATGCAGCGCTTGTAAACGACGACGCTTATGTGTACACTTGGACACCTGCAACAAACGGTGTGCTCACACTTCAGAATGATTCTGATTGTGATGATGCTTGGGTTGTTGCTGAGAACACAAACAGTTACTACGATGTAGTTGTTCTTGAGCCTTCTTCACCTGCAGAGGGTGTTACTCTCAATGTAACAGCAGGTACAGAGTACAAAGTTTCTGTTATGACTTGGTCTGAGGCTACAGGTACTGTTGGTTTCTGGGCTTTCTTTGAAGAGAAGTCTGCTTCTGATGATGAGGGCGGTTTTGAGGGTTCAGGTTCTGTATATGATCCCTACGTGATCGAAGATACAGCTGCAACACTCCCTGAGATCGCTTCCGGTGCATCTGCATACTTCGCATATTATGGCGATGTAACTAAGACCTACAATGTTGGCATTTCCGGTTCAGGTATGATGGATAGCTTTGAGGTATTCGTTGAGAACACAAGATCAACTGTTTACTCTATGATGGGCAGATCCTATATCGAGAAGATTGCACCTTTTATGGCTACAGGTGCAGTAGTATTCTGTATCACAAACACTGGTCTTGCTCCTGCTGCATATTCCGTTGAGATTACAGAGAATGAAGCAAGCACTCTCGGTACAGAGGCTGATCCCGACACATTAGTTCTTGATACAATTACAACAGCTGATATTACTTCAGTTTGCTACTACTACACATACACAGCAACAGAGGATGGCACACTTTCCATTCAGTTTATGATTTCAAACGACTGGACATGCTCTATCTCCGGTGGCGCTGCTGATGCTGCTTTCTGTTCATCTGTTGATGATAACGTAGTTAATCCTGTAACATATCCTGTTACAGCAGGTGAGGTTATCACAGTTTGGGTTGCAACAAGTGATTATGTTCCCGGTTCTGTATACTTCCTTGCAACATTAGAGACAGCTGCTGTTGAGGAGCCCACAGAGGACGAGATTCCCACAGTTGATGAGATCCCCACAGTTGATGAGATTCCCACAGTTGATGAGATTCCCACAGAGGACGAGATCGCAACTCCTGATCAGTATCTCTATGGTGATGTAAACCTCGACGGTAAGGTTTCTATCAGCGATGCTACAGAGATTCAGAAGTACGTTGCACTTCTCACAACTCTTGACGAGGTTCAGGTTGCAGTTGCAGACGTAGATGCTGACGGTAAGGTTACTATCAAGGATGCTACAGAGATTCAGAAGTACATTGCACTTCTTCCTGTAGATGGTCGCACAGGTACAATCTACACTGTTGGTGATGTAACAGTACCTTCCACAGATGACGAGATTTCCACAGATGATGAGATTTCCACAGATGATGAGATTCCTACAGTTGATGAGATTCCTACAGATGATGAAATTTCAACAGAAGATGAGCCCGAGGTAGTTCTTGACTACTATCTCGTTGGTTACATCAACGGTGCTGACTACGGTATCCAGGATGACTGGAACAATCTTGGCGAGTACAAGTTCGTTGACGGTACAGTTACACTCGTACTCACTGCTGACAGCTATGTTATCGTTAAGGATTCCAACAACGTTGGTTACTGGACAAACGGCTGGCTCGAAATGAACCCCGGTTCCGGTGAGCTCGGCGAGTTTGGTGGAAACAACAACAAGCTTCATGTTCCTGCAGGTACAGTTACATTTACTTTCGATGCAGCAACAATGACTCTTTCTTACGTAGTTGCTTAATAGTTAATTACACAAAATCAGGAGCTGACTTTATGTCAGCTCCTTTTTTTATACGATTACTGATTATTATTACAATAAATTTATTAAATATTTATGATTTTTGTTGCATTAGTAAAAAAAGTAAAGTATAATGACATTATAAATTTAATCGGTTAATTCCGATTTATCAAAGGAGGATTATAATGAAAAAATCTTTCATTGTAGCATTAAGCCTGCTCTTGAGCCTAACATTCTTAGTAATGCCTATGGTAGTAAGTGCTTCAACTGCTTCTGAAAAAGTATTCGATCCCTACTCAACTATGTGGTATTCTGTAGAATTTGTTCGTACAAGTGCCGCAAATGCATCTGATGATGCCTATGTTTACACATGGACACCTGAAGCTGACGGTCAGTTGACTTTGTCTCCTGATAAAGAATATAAAGATACACTTGTTTCTGTTGTTAATAAAAGCGATTCTGATGATTCAGGTGTTGTATTCAAGTATTATCCCAAGGGTGGCTTCAATTCAACAGCCGGTGTTACTTATAACGTTAAAGCTGGAAATGATTATGAAATCAGTGTTATGACTTGTACTGAAACATCAGGTACAGTTGCTTTCTTTGCATATTACACCCAGTCAACTGTTTCAGGTCTTGAGGGAGCAGGTACATACGCCAATCCTTATCTCGTTGATGACTCTGTGAATAGTCTTCCTTCCATCAAAGAGGGTGAGACAGTTTATTATCTTTATGCATGCGATAAGACAAAGAAGTATGATGTTAAAGTAAATGGCTCAAATGCTAACGACAGTTTTGATCTGTATGTAGAGAACAACAAGGCAACTGCTGTGTCTGAGAATGGTTCTGCCTCTGTTGCAACAGTTACTCCTTTTGCTGCTTCAGGATATATTATGTTTTCGATTACTAACAAGAACACTGGTATCGGCGGAGGTTATTCTTTACAGGTAACAGTTGCAGATGTTGGCACAAAGGGCACTTACGAAGATCCTGCAACTCTCGTGCTTGACAAACTTTCTACTGCAAATATTTCTTCTGTGTGCTATTATTACACATATACAGCAACAGAGGATGGAACTCTTTCTATCAAAATTGAAAACGAAAGCAATTGGGTATGTTCCATATCCGGCGGTGTTTCAGAATCTGCATATTGCAGTGCTTCTGATGAACCTGTAGTTAATCCTATTGAGTATCCTGTAACAACAGGGGAAGAGATTTCTATGTGGGTTGCTACTGAAGAGTTCGGAGCAGGTAGTGTTTCTTTCACAGCTTCTCTTATAAAAGAAGAGGAAACCACCGTTACTGAGTCTGCTGTAGTAACAACTGTTTCCACAGAGCCTGAGAAGACTGATGCTACAGAGGTTGTTACAACCCAAGAAGTTCAGACTACTGTTACTGAGCCTGAAGTTGTTGTTACTGTTCCTACTGATCCTGTAGAAGAAACAAGTGTTGTTACTGACCCTGTAGAAGAAACCACTGCTGCTACAGAGCCTGTTACCACAGTTGTAACAGAGCCCGTTGTTGAAACAACAATTGCAACACAGCCTACAGAAGTTGTTATTCCCACAACTGTTCCTGAGAAGACAGAAACTGATGAGGAGGGTGCATTTGTTGAGTTGTATGACGATTATTGTTTAAGCACATCTCCTGTTCAGCTTGGTGATAATACAATTACAATCAGCAAAGTGTTTGGAATTACACTCTTTGAGTTTACTCCTTCTGAGTTTGCTGTGTATACAATAACTGCAAGTGATGCTAATGCAATTGTTGGTGCATATGCAGGTACCGTTAATTATATCCCTGCTACTGCAGTCGGCACTTCAAACTCAACAAGTCTTGAGTTCTCTTCAGGTGCAGATATTATTATCGCTGTCAGCAACACCTCCACATGTAATCTGAACATTGCAAAGACAGGTGATGTGGAAATCAAAGAAGAGAGTAAATGGAATGTATATGATAATTTAGCAGAAGTTAATAAGTTTGAAACTTCCATTGATGTTACAGGTCTTGTTGATGTTATGATTTACGACAATGAAGCTAACAAGGCTGTTCTTGGCAATGATGGATATTTCCACCTTGACAGTGAACAGGGTGAGATCCTTTATGTAAACCTTAATAGCAACATTATGTCTTTGGTGAAAATTATAGAGAACGGCAAGCTTTGCGCTGTGTTCTATGATGAAGAAGGCAACGTTACAGAAAAGATTGATTACACAGATGCTGTTCTTGAATATATCGATAATGCTGCTCAGATAGTAAATGGTGAAGAAACTGTTTATCTTTATCCTTTGACTGCAGATCTTATTGAAATGTATCAGGTTGTAGGTCTTGCAAATGATTGGTACGGCAGAACAGGCTGGGTTGGCGGTATTGCTGATGATGCATGGATGTTTGCTTGTTTCTATCAGGAAGGTGTATATTCAGGTGATAATACACCCGGATTACCCTCCAATCCTTCAACCATTCCCACAGGTCGTGAATTCGTATTACCTTATATTGCAGTTGTGATTATGATTTCTGCTGCAGGCATTGTTCTTTTTGCAAGAAAGAGAATTACTGATTAACTCATCTATCAAATAAAAACACAGGCATTGAAATTTCAATGCCTGTGTTTTTGTGCGTTTATTTATTTAATATGTTTTCTACAGCGGCTTCAAGGTCTTCGTACTCAAGTGCTTTTAAGATTACATCTGTAATGACTCCGTTACTGTCTGTTATTACTGTGTAAGGATATGAGCCTCTTCCGCCAAGAGTTGTATAGTAGCCTGCATTTTCTGTATCACAGGCAAACGTTATATTGCTGTCAGGATAATGCTCTTTTATATATGCAGGAGCTGTGTCTTTTACCATGTCTGTGTGAATTGCGATTACTGCAACCCGGTCTTTGTAATTAGTGGCGATATCATCGAAGTAGGGGAGTTCGTTAACACATGGTGTACACCATGTACCCCAGAAATTAATGATTGTTATCTTGCCTGTTTCTATGGGGTTAATTGTTGTTTCAGAAATCCCGTCTCCTGTGATGATACGGAGATTCTCACCGAAGCAGTTATCACCAACCTGATTGCCGTATTCTGTTTCAGTAACAGGCGGATTAACTTGATTATCTGGTGCGTTCCAATAGTAAACAACTGATGTAATAAGCAAAGCCAGAAGAAGAACTGATGATATTATTCTTGTTATCTTTCTTGCTTTACTGTTAGTTTTCAGGTCGTCAGATGGAATCTTATTCTTGAACTTTACTCCCTTCCAGGCAATTGCGCCTGTGGGACAAACCGAGACACATTCACCGCAGCTTATACATTCCTGGTCTCCGACGTGTTTTATATCCATCTTGCATTTATTAATACATTTATTGCAACCTACACATTTGTTTTCATCAAGTTTGATTCCAAAAATAGAAATTTTATTGAATAAGCCGTATAATGCGCCTAAAGGACAAATGAATCTGCAGAACATTCGGAAGATGAACACACACGCTACAAGTATGCTGACCATAAGTAAAAACTTCCAGGTGAATAAGGGACCAAGCATAGAGAAGTAACTTTCATTTACTTTGTTTGAAAGTAGCCCCAATCCGCCTTCCAAGGTACCTGCAGGACATATATATTTACAGAATGCAGGGAGAGGTGTATCTCTGAATGCGTATGTTATGGGTACAATCAGAACAAAGAATACAAGTACAACATACTTGAAGAAAGACAGAATCCTTGTGATAAAACTCTTTTTTACTTTAGGTGTTTTGATTTTATACAAAAGTTCCTGAATCAGACCGAAGGGGCAAAGCCAACCGCATATCATTCTTCCGAAAAGTATACTGTAAAGCACCAGTATACCGCATACGTAAAAAATAGTGCTTTTGTCTGCACTGAAACTGCCTTGCAAAGAGCCTAAAGGGCAAGCACCGACCGCTCCAGGGCAGGAGTAGCAATTTATACCGGGAACACACATTTGTTTTGTGTTGCCCTGATAAATATTACCTGTTGAGAATCCTTTCAGATTTGCATTGAAAAGCAATGCTGTGTATAATTGAATAATTTTTCTTCTTGTAGGTTTCAAAGAAGAAAGTTTTGCAAAGAATTTTTTCATATTGTCACCTTATCCTAAACCGATACATTCTGTGCAGATGTTTACAGCCTTGGTGAGCACATCAGCAGTACCACCGCTGAAGAATCCGTAAGCCAGCAAACCGATGCCTATAAGAAGAATCACACTACGGATAATAGTAATCTTCCTGTTTGAATTGTTGTCAGGTGATTTGTCATTTTCTGTTGATTTCTTGGAATCAGGTAATCCGGATACTAAACATATTTCGCGTTTGATGCTATTTGTTTTGTAAACTTCAGTAATAATTGAAGTCAAGAACATAAAAACAAGACAGGGGATAAGTACGAACATTGCATTGATAACCGAACTGTTTATCTGAGTTGTATCAAAATTTTTGCTGTTTAATGCATATATCAAAAATGGAATTGCTGATATAAAAAGTAAAATGTATTGAGATATGGTGACTATAAAGCGTTTTATTATTTCTATGTGTATCTGATCGTAGTTTATATCCTCTTTGCTAAGTTCTTTTCTCTTGTATAAAAACTGAAGTTTCATTGCAGGATTTGCTTTGGTTTCAATCTTCTCTTTATCAGGGATAAACAGGTTTAAAAGTATGCTTATTCCTATAAGACCGAGGCAAATATACACTGGAATTGATATTTTATTGAAAACTTCAGCAACAATCTGACTTGAGTATGTATGGTCTCCTGTGAAGTAAATAGTAAGACAGCCGTAAATCAGGCAGAGACCTGCTGCTATGATTGATACAGTTAAGAGAATTCTGTATACAGCAGAAAATACTGATATAGTTTTTTCTTTCATATTTACACCTCTGAATGGATACATTTATGTTTTTATTAATCAAAAAAGTTTAAATGTGTTAATAGCATAATAGAATAAAGTTATTATATCATTTACAATATAAAAAGTAAATCTAAAAGTAATTGAACTTTTATTAAAAATCCACGTTTATTTTTAAAAAAATGTGCAAAATTACTTGTTTATTTTGTCAAAATGAAGTACAATATATCATATATGTATGTAAATATCTATTCACCTTTAAAAGATCTACTACTGAGTTAGGGGAGATTGAATTAATGAAAAATCACAGAATTGTCAATACGTCAAAAAGGATAATTGTAACCATTCTTGCAGTGTTGATTGCACTTGTGTCTTTACCTATTGCACAAGTTTCAGCTGCAGAAGGACAGCTCAACTCTCCTTATGTCAAGGAAATCGAAAACATGGCATCGGATTATTATAAGTATCTTGACGATTCAGTTGTGTTTGAACTTCCTGATAATGTTAAGGACGAGGATGAGATTTCTGTTATCGTTACCCTTGATCATGTAAGCGTTATGGATGCGTATAACGGTACAGATAAAACTATGAGCCTTGCTGAGTATGCCGCTAACAGTGAGTATGCTGCTAATGCCAGAAAAACTGTTTCACATAAAAAAGCAGAACTGCTCAGATCTCTTGATTCTCAGAATATTCCGTATAAAACAGGTGAGGAATACTCCACTATTTTCGGCGGATTTGAACTTCTTATCAAAGCAGGAGATTTCAAAGCAACCTGCAAATCTTTGTCTGATGATATGTCTGTAATTGTAGGTGAGGAATACCACACTTGTGAGACAATGCTTGTTGAAAACGAAGTTAACGTTTTTGATACAGGTATCTTTGACAGTTCAGATTCAGGTTATGACGGTTCAGGTATGGTTGTAGCTGTGCTTGATACAGGTCTTGATTCAAACCATACCGCTTTTTCTGTGGACAATTTTACATCAGATAAATTATCTCTTACTTATGACGATGTTGCAGATGTAATTGACAAAACTTCTGCCAGTGAACTTTTAGAAGGTCTTACTGTAGACGATGTATATGTGAATGAAAAAGTTCCTTATGGATTCGACTATGCAGACAGTGATCCTGATGTATATTCTACACATAACAATCACGGTACACACGTTTCTGGCGTTATTGTTGGTAACGATGATACTATCCGCGGCGTAGCACCTAACGCACAGCTTGTATCCATGAAGATTTTTTCTGACGTTATGGATACAGCAAGATCTGCATGGATTTTATCCGCTCTGGAAGACTGCGTTGTACTTGGTGTTGATGTAATCAATATGTCTATCGGTACTGCTTGCGGTTTCAGCCGAGAGTCTGACGAAGAAATTGTTAACGGTATTTACGATAAAATCCGTGAAGCAGGAATCAGTATGATTGTTGCTGCATCTAACAGCTACAGCTCAGCATACGGCTCTGAAGCAAATGGTAACCTTGCTCTCACATCCAATCCCGACACCGGAACAGTAGGTTCTCCCTCTACTTATGAAGGAGTTATGTCTGTTGCTTCCATCAGCGGTGTTGAGACACCTTACCTGAAATTTAACAACACAATTATTTATTTTACCGAATCCACTAACTCAGCAGCAGAGGAGAATAAATTCTGCGAAACACTTCTTGGTGAAGAAAAAACTGTTGACCTTGAATATGTTGTAATTCCCGGTGTAGGCAGATCTGCTGACTATACAGGTATTGATGTTAAAGGCAAGATTGCGCTTGTACGCCGAGGCTCAAATACTTTTGAAGAGAAAGCTATAATTGCTCAGGAACAGGGTGCTGCAGGTATTGTTATTTACAACAACGTTTCAGGTGATATCAAGATGAACGTTGGCGATGCAACACTTGCTGTTTGCTCAATCTCACAGGATGATGGTGAGATGCTGGTTGAAAAAGGCGGAGGAAAACTCAAGATAAGCAGTAAGCAGACTTCCGGTCCCTTTATTTCAGACTTCTCTTCCTGGGGTCCCACACCTGACCTCAGAATCAAGCCTGAGATTACCGCTCACGGTGGAAGTATTCTTTCTTCAATCACAGGTGGATCCTATGACAGACTTTCAGGTACTTCAATGGCCTGTCCCAACCTTGCGGGTGTTGTACTTCTTTTAAGACAGTATGTTGTAGAGTCTTTCCCAGATATTGCAGATGATAACCTTAAAGTTAATGCAATGGTTAATTCCTTGCTGATGTCTACTGCAGATATTGCTCTTGGTACCAACGGACTTCCTTACTCTGTTAGAAAACAGGGTGCTGGTCTTGCAAATCTTACATCTTCAATTAAAACCCCTGCTTATGTTTCCACATACAATTCTGATGGGGAGATTATGGACAAACCAAAACTTGAACTTGGTGATGATCCCGACAGAACAGGCGTTTATGAAATGACTTTTGATATCACTAACTTTGGTA
Source organism: Ruminococcus sp. (assembly GCA_045540595.1). Lineage (GTDB taxonomy): Bacteria > Bacillota > Clostridia > Oscillospirales > Acutalibacteraceae > Ruminococcoides. Next base: position 8,664 of record JAZQHL010000065.1, on the reverse strand, counting down.
AAAGAGCGGTTTCTTATGAAATTGGCTCATTCGTTATGACCGAAGGTGTCAGTGAAACAAAAACAAACGCAGGTGAAACAACAATTACTGAAGAGTCATACATTTTAGAAGGCGCTGAATTCGATGTTGTTTCTGTTGAGAATGGCAGACTTGTGGGCAATAAGGTGAGAGTAGGAAAGGGCAAGCAGGCAACTGTTACTGTCAGAATTACTCTCAGCAAAGAAGATAAAGAGTATCTTAATTCTTCATTCGAAAATGGTATGTATGTTGAGGGCTTTATCACTCTTGATGCTAAATCAGGTACTGATGTTGACCTTAATGTTCCTTACCTTGCTTACTATGGTGACTGGACTGTCGCTCCTCTGTTTGACCTTACATATTACGATACCAATGCAGATGAACTTGATGACGGTATCGATGTTGAAGACAAGATTATGGCAGATGCATATGCTTCACGTCCTGTTGGCGGAATCAGTGAAGACTATGTAAGCTATCTTGGCTCTTACTATTTCCTGCAGGATCCTGATGATATGGTAATTCCTGCAGATGAAAAACATATTTCACTTTCAAATCAGGTGGGCACAATTCACTCACTTCGATTTGTCTGGGCAGGTCTGCTGCGTAATTCGTCTAAAATCCTTATTACTATCACTGACAACGCAACAGGTGAAGTAATATTTGAAAAAGAAGAAATTGATGTGCGTAAGTCGTACAGCGATGGCGGTGCATCAATTTACCCCTCTAATGTTGAGATTGAATTTGATACCACTGAGTATAATCTTGAAAACAACAGTGAATATACTGTAAGACTTGAAGCTTTCGTTGATTATGGTGAGGGCGGTCTTGATACAAACAAGAAAAATGTTATGGAGTTCCCTCTGGTATCTGACTTTGAGGCTCCCACCGTAACAAACGTTGAGTATCGCAGTGAATATGACAAAACGCTGAAAAAGAATCGTCTTTATGCTGATGTTTATATCTATGATAATCATTATGCTATGTCTTCACAGCTTGGCTATATTACCACAGAAGAAGACGAAAATGGTAATATGGCTCCTGCAATGAAAGCTTTTGAGCAGTATATGACTCCTGTATATTCAGAGCGTAACAGCACAACCAAGGTTACCTTTGAAGTTACAGATTATATTTATGACATCAAGAACAATGCTACCAATAAGAATTCCTTTGCTATTAATGTTTATGACTATGCACTGAACTATGCAACCTTTGAAATCAGTCTTCCTTATGATTACACTGATTTCTGGTTTGAAGGTCTTGACGAAGGTCTCACTCTCAGTGTTAATGAAGTTTTCACACTTGAACCTGTTGTTACACCTACAAGTGAATGGGGTGAACTTATTGATTACTCTTCATCAAAGCCCAGTGTTGTTCGTGTAGTTAACAACAAACTGGTTGCAGTTTCAGAAGGTACTGCAATCATCAAGGCACAGGATCCTACAACCAAGAAGAGTGTATCCTTTGATGTAACAGTTCTTGGCAAGGAAGATGAAGGCTACAGAAGATACGACAAACCTGTTGTAGATGTGTTCACTCTTGATGGCTTCTATACAAACAAAGCCTATTATATTCTTGAGAATGAAGACAAAGATATTGGCGATACAGGCTCTACAAACTTCTTTGAGGGTGATTTCAAACTTGATTTGTATCCCTCAGAAAGTGTAACATTGAACTATTCTCTCGATGCTTATTTCCCAAAAGACACTACTGTTGCTTTTGAAAGCAGTGACGAGAACATTGTAACAATCGATGATTATGGCAAGGTGACAGCTGTAGCTGAAGGTTTTGCTTCTGTATCGATTAAGGTACTTCTTGATGACAAGAGTACATATTACTCAGAAACTGTATCAGTTGAAGTAAAAGATCCTTATGTAACAACAGGTGCAAGCCTTACTCACTACTATGGTAACGGCGGACTTGTAGACATTCCCGAGGATTTATCGCTCAAAGAGATCGGTCAGTTTGCTTTCTCAAACTTCGAATATGTTCTCAAAACTGAAGAAGAACTTGCCTTTGATGATGCCGAAACCTCAAAGGCTTGGTATATCGGTGATAACACTATTACCAAAGTTATCATTCCCGAAGGTGTTGAAAAGATTTCAAACTATGCTTTTGCAAATCTAACGGCCCTTGAAGAAGTTGTTTTCCCCTCAACCCTTGAACATATTGATTATGGTGCTTTCTATGGTTGTACTTCACTTGAGAAGATTTCCTTCAGTTCTGATGATAACCTTAAGATTATCAACCAGAATGCTTTTGAGAATTGCGACCTGAGAAACACTTTGGAACTCAAATCAATCTGCGTTATTTCTGACTACGCTTTTGCAGGTAACCAGAAACTCAAAGGTATAAACCTTCCTGAATCTCTGTTCTCAGTTGGTGAGTATGCTTTTGCAGGTTGTAAGAAGTTAGAAGATGTTACAATCAGCGCTTCCCGAGTCAAATATGGTCCGTATGCATTTACAGGCTGTAAATCTCTTAAAGATTTTTATGTTAATTCTTACGTACTTCCTGAGGGTATGTTCTATGAATGTAAGGATCTTGAGTCAGTCACAATCGGTCCTGATGTGAATGATATCGGTGTGTTTGCATTCAGAGACTCAAAAGTAGATAAGTTTGAGATTTCTAAAGATAACAAAACATATAAAGTTCAGACAGAAAACTATATTCTTTCCCGTGATGGTGATACACTTGTTGCTGTTTCTCCTCTTGTGAGCGGTAAGTTCACTTATGAGAACATCGGCGGTAAGAGTGTCAAAGAAATTGGCAAGGGTGCTTTCTCTCACAATCAGAAACTTACTTCTGTTGTGATGGAAGATGTAACTTCCGTAGGAGATTACGGCCTTGCTTCCAATACCGGTCTTGCTACAGTTAAACTTGGTACCCTCAAAAAGGTAGGAGAATATGCTTTCTTTGAGTCTGCCGTAACCACAACACCTCAGTTTGATGATAAAGCCAAAATCGGAAAGTATGCTTTCTCATTTACAAAGCTTACTTCAGTTACTATCCCTGATAAGTCTGAAATTGAAGAGGGCACATTCAGTGAATGCCTTGAACTTGAGTCTGTTGTAATCGGCAACGATGTTACAATCGGTGATTATGCATTCAGTCTTAACAAAGATGTTGCTTTCAAGGTTGTAAAGGAAGTTATCAATGGTAAATCACTTTTCAGATATAAGTTTATATCAAATCTTACTTCTGTTACCATTGGTGATGATGCTGTAATCGGCGAAAATGCATTTTCCAATGCTTCTGCTGTTGAGAAGGTTACACTTGGTGCAAATGCTGAAATCGGTAAGATGGCATTCTACAATATGTCAAGCCTCAAGAGCATTGACCTTTCAAAGGCAAAGTCATTAGGTGATTATGCTGTTTCCGGTGACGTATATTATATGTGTCTTGATAAGGATATGACCATTGCTGATGTTACATCAGAAGGTTTCTACAGATATACATATCATGGTCCTCTTATCACAAATGCAGATGTTTCTTCTGCAAAGAGTATCGGTGAATATGTATTCTCATATTGTCGTGACCTTAAAACAGTAAAACTTGGCGAAGATATCAAAGAGATTCCCCAGTACGCATTTGCAGGCTGTGATTCACTGAAGAACATCAATCTTGAGAATGTCGAGTCTATTGGTGATTATGCATTTATGGAATGCGGACTTGAGAAGGTAGCAATGCCTGAGGTTGAAACCATCGGTGAGTATGCCTTTGTTACAAACCATAATCTTAAGAGTGTTGCTCTTGGTAAGGATACAGAAGATATTGGTGAGGCTGCATTCTCATACTGCGATCCTCTTGATGCTGTAGAGAATCTTGATGCAGTTAAGAATATCGGTGATTACTGCTTTGCTTATACAGCACTTACAGATATAGATCTTACAAATGCAGTTACTATTGGTAAGAACGCCTTTATGAAGGAAGAACTTACTCCTGTTACCGTTATACTCGGTGATGATATTGAGAAGATCAGTGATAACCCCTTTGCAATGTGTAAAGTTGAACCCTTCTGTTCTACAGAAGATGAGGTTGAATCTTATACTTACGAATTGAGTGATACAGTTCAGATTATAGATGGCTCACTTTATTGTATGAACGATATCGGACTTGAACTTATCACCTACACAGGACTTGATAAAGAGAATGTTGTTGTTGCAGAAGATACAGTGAGAATTACCGCTTACGCTTTTGCCGGCAGTGACGTGATAAGAGTTAAGATGCCTTTCACTACAACTGCTATCGGTCACAAGGCATTCTTCGATTGCAACAACCTCGATATGGTAACATTCGGCAGTTATACTGTTCCTCAGTTTGAAGAAGAATTTGATCCTAAATTCTATCAGATGTTTGAGAATATTCCCGGCTCCGGTGATTATGGAACTTATACCGACTATGACGGTAACGAGGTTCAGATTTACGGTACAGGCTTGTTGCCTTACTATATGTGGAACGCAACAGCTGAGATGTATTCAAATGTTTTCTATGGTGCGAACTTTGTTGACTATGTTGGCAGAGTAGAGGACAAGCTTACAATGGTTAAACCTGTAAATGGTGTGGGTTATGATTCTTTCATCTGTTCACAGTATTTCGACCTTACCATTGATGGTCCTGCAGCTCCTGATGAAACAGCGGCTGCTGCTATCAGAGCAATCAAGAATATCCCTGACCGTGTAGTTTACAACGATAAAGCTTTGGTTGAAGCTGCTCGTGAAGCATACACAAAGATTGCTACTTTAGAGCAGCAGGCTCTCGTAACAAACTATGCTGACCTTATTTCTGCTGAACAGCGTATCAAGGCACTTGATCCTGCTAATGCCGAGAATAAGGATACAGAAGATACAGAGACAGATAAGAAGGAATCATCACCTGTTGCACTGATTATTATTCTTTCTGTAGTTCTGTTTATTGCTGCAGTAATTGTTATGTGCAGAATTTTCAAGGATAAACTTGCTGTGCTTCTTAAGCCTGTTACAGACAAACTTGCACCTGTGTTTGGTCCTGTTATTGATAAGATCAGAAAAGTTCTTTCACCGGTGATAAGAAAAACAGGTGACATCTGTAAACTTGTTTGCTCCAAGATTGTGGCTTTAGCTAAGAAGTTAGCAAAAGCAGTAGTAAATTTCGTAAAGAAACTTGCTCAGAAACCAGATAAAAAAGAACAGACTGCAGAACAGGAGGCTGAGGAAGATAATGAAACTGAAAATTAAATATTTAGTCGTAGTTTTATCTCTTGTTCTTGCCTTATTGTTTGCAGGTTGTTCAGCACAGATAACACCTTATATTACAAACGATGAAGACAATTACACCGTTAGCGTCAGATATGACGCTAACGGCGGAGTCTTTACTACAAATGCTTCTGTTATTGTTGATTCGTTCAATCTCAATGATATAAAGAAAAACAGTTCTTCTGAGGCTGAAATTGCCCTGATTTCTCCTGACAATCCCGCGAGAGGTACAGATGCTTTTTCTGCTGTAAAGAGCGGTTGTTTCCTTGCAGGCTGGTATAAAGAATGTATTGAATCTGTTGATGCAGACGGAAATACAGCTTATACATATTCAGGCAAATGGGACTTTGAGAAAGATATTCTCAAGGTTGACGCTAATGCTCAGTACAAATCTTCAGAACCTGTACTTACGCTTTATGCAGCGTGGATTCCTTTGTTTGAAATAGAGTTCTATTCAAAGGAAACAGGTGAGTTTGTTGATGAATTGAAGTTTGATCCCACAGTTCAGACGGAGTTCTTGTTACCTTACTGGGACAAAGAGACAGGCGGTATTGAAATGAATGACTTCCCTGTAAGACAGGGTTATACGTTCAACAAAGCATACCTTGATGCTGAAGGTACAAAAGAACTCACTGGGGATAAGGTTGTTCACACAGGTGTTGTTGATTATAACACAGGTGTTGCCGACAACTCAGTAATGAAACTTTATGTTGATTACACTGAAGGCGAGTGGTATCGCATTTATAATGCTGAACAGTTTGCAGAAAGTGCAAACTTAGGCGGCAATTATGAACTGTTTGCTGACCTTGACTTCAGTGATGAGATTTGGCCTACTTCCTTTATGTATGGTAATTTCTCAGGTACAATCAAAGGTAATGGTCACACTATCAAAAATGTGGATGTGACACAGACAAACAACTCAAAAGTTAACGCAGGAATGTTCGGATATCTGACAGAGACTGCTGAAATTTCTGATGTAACTTTTGATAATATTACTTTCACCGTTAAATTAGGTACACGTGTTGTTGGTACCAGTTACGGACTTTTTGCAGGTACGGTTTCAGATGATGCTGATGTCCGCAAGGTGAATATTAAAAACAGCGTACTCCAGATTGACTCTTCTTGCTACTTTGGTGTAGACGATTATACTCTGGGTCTTTCCTGCGGTATGGGTGACGCAACTGTGTTTGATTCTGTTGATGTTGATTGCAAGGTTGTCGGGGATAATCCCGATAGCATAAAAATTAATGTGAAAGATAATACAGTTACTCTTGATTTCTTAAGTGATTGATTATTTCAAATATATATTAAAGGAGAGTCACAAAATGAAAAAGAGAATTATTTCATTAATCTTATGTGTAGCATTGTGCTTAGGTACACTTGCAACACTGTCAGGTTGCGGTGGCAGCAATTCAGATGCTTTTGTTATTATGACAGAGCAGCTTGATGGTCTGTTCAATCCCTTCTTCTCAACATCTGCAAACGACGGCACAATCGTGAGCATGACTCAGATTGGTATGCTTTCTTCCAAGTATGTTGATGGTGAAGTACAGGTTGCCTATGGTGAGGACGAAGCGGTAGTTGTAAAAGACTATGATGTTGTTGAAAACGATGACGATACCACAACATATAATTTCGTTCTCAAGAACGGCATCAAGTTCTCTGACGGTCATCCTCTTACAATGGAAGATGTACTTTTCAACTACTATGTTTATCTTGATCCTGTTTACACAGGTTCTTCAACTCTTTATTCCACAGATATCTTAGGTCTTGCAGAGTACAGAACCCAGACAATCGGTTCTGCATCTGATGACAGTGATGACCTTATTACATCACAGGCTTCATCAAGAGCAAATGCAAGAATTATGGAGCTTGTAAATCTCTTTAACTCCGAAATCAAGGCATCTTCTACCAAAGAAGTTGGTTATGATGCTATGAAAGAAGCAATCACATCTTACAGCGTAAGTAATGGCTACAAATCAGCAATTTCCAATGATGCTGATTCTGTAACCAGCGATAACCTTCTTGCTGACTACGACTATGCACTTGAACTTTTCAAGGAAGAACTTGAAAACGATTACCTTGGTGCACAGGAGTCATACATTGACGAGCCTTACAAGTCTTATGAAGAGTTCAAAGATGAGATTTTCTGCTTTATGTATACTGAGGGTTATGTAGAGGTAGAGTATGCAGAGGGTGAGGACGGCAAAATAGACCGTACAAACATCAAGACTCTTACACCTGCTTATCCTTCTTCAATCACAACTAAGGAAGCAGCTATTGATTATATCTTCAACGATAAGATTGCAAGAGAACTTGATATTATTCTTCAGTATTGGGGAACAGCTTCAACTCTTACAACAGAGTTTACTGCAAAGGCAAAGGAAGTAATCCTTCACGAGAACGTTTCTGATGACAGCACACTTGCAGTACCCAGCATCACAGGTATTGTTTCTCTTGGTCATACAGATGCAGCAGGCTCTTCCATTACTGTTAACGGCACAGAATATAAGATTGCATCTTCTCACAATGATGACGGTACAGTTGCTGCAGAGAACGAATATGATGTTCTTTCAATTACAATTGACGGCGTTGATCCCAAGGCTATCTGGAACTTTGCTATTCCTGTAGCACCTCAGCATTATTATGGTGAGGGCAGTAAGGTAGGTGTTGATATCGAAAACAACCTCTTCGGCGTTGAATTTGCAAGCTTTGACTTTATGACTGATATTGTGCAGTCTACAAGAAATATCAAACTTCCTATGGGTGCAGGTGCTTACAAAGCTACTAACACCAAGAATGAAGATACTCCTTCTGAAAGTGATTTCTATATCAATAACGTAGTTTATTTCAAAGCAAATGAGCACTTCAACACAGTGGGTGAGGGCATCGAGAATGCAAAGATTGAGAAAATCCGCTATCAGGTAGTAAGTTCTCAGAATGCAATTGCTGCATTACAGGACGGTAACGTTCACTATATTTCACCTTCTCTTACAACCGATAACTATGAGAAGCTGGAGAATCTTTCCTCCAAGGGTGTTGTAACTCTTACTGAAGACCAGCTTGGTTACGGTTATATAGGTGTTAACTCTGCAAAGATCAACGATATCAATCTCAGAAAAGCAATTATGTGTGCTATGAACACATCACTTGCACTTGACTATTATCGTGCTGGTACCGCAGAGCAGATTTACTGGCCTATGTCTAAGGTAAGCTGGGCATATCCCAAGGGCGCAGATGCTGATGATAATGGCTTTGAGCGATGATATCCGTTTACTGAGGATAATGGACCTGGTGCAGATAAATATGAAATACAGATATTATGCTGATTTCAATATGATGGAGTACTACACAGGTGTACGGTTCACCATAGACGCAAACGGCAGGAGCCATGAATTTGAAGATGCGTATAAAT
>JAZQHL010000064.1:0-2714 GCA_045540595.1 Ruminococcus sp. | reverse complement strand
CCATGGCAGTTAAAATCAGACTTCGCAGAATGGGTGCTAAGAAAAACCCCTTCTATCGTATCGTAGTTGCAGATTCCCGTTATCCCAGAGACGGTCGTTTCATTGAGGAGATCGGTACTTACAATCCCCTCGCAGAGCCCGCTGAGGTAAAGGTTGACGCTGAAGCAGCTAAGAAGTGGATTGCTAACGGCGCACAGCCCACTGATAAGGTTAAGGCTCTTCTTAAGCGTAACGGCGTTATCTGATAGCAGGAGTAAACACTGATGAAAGACTTACTCACTATCATTGCGAAAGGTCTTGTTGAAGCTCCCGACAAAGTGGAAGTTACAGCAGACGAGCCCCTTGAGGACGGCACAACCGTTTACCACATTCACGTGGCAGAGGACGATATGGGCAGAATCATCGGCAAGCAGGGCAGAATCGCCAAGGCTATCCGTACAGTTGCCCGTTCCGCAGCTATCCGCAAGGACGTTAAGGTTCAGGTTGAAATCGACTGATTCCTTCCTGCACAAAACAGCATTCAAAGGCATATAGCATTGCAGAGCCTCAGAGCTTTTCAGTGCTATATGCCTTTTGCTTTGGGGGCTATTTGACAACGTGATGCTTTTTTTATATACTGTTATATTGAGAAGAGGTGTTCTTATGACAACTTTTAAGAAAACAATGAAGATGAAAAGAATAGTGTCTGTGCTGATGATTCTGCTGAGCCTTTGCATGATGATGTGTGTTTCACTGACAGGGGTATCGGCTGATGAAACTGAGGTGAAGAAAGGTACCTTCGGCCCTTTTGAGTATGAAATATACGACGGCGAAGTGATTATCACAGGCTTCACAGGTGAAGGCGGAGACGTGTTCATTCCCAATATGATTGAAGACCAGACCGTTGTTGCCATTGGCGAAGAGGCTTTCTGGTACTGCAAGGACATCACTGCAGTTTCTATGCCTGCATATCTTGAGTTTATCGGAGCAAGGGCTTTTCAGGGCTGTTCGTCCCTTGAGTCAATCACCCTGCCCGACACGGTGGTGGAGATTGCGGCTGCTGCCTTCTGCGACTGCTCAAGCCTCAGGTCTGTCAATATTCCTGCTGACCTTATCTATGTAGGTGCTTTTGCCTTTGATAACACTCCCTGGATTACAAGATTCGAGGATAACACTTCCATCATTCTGGGCGGAAGAATCCTCTACAAATATCTGGGTGATGCTCAGGTTGTCAATATCCCCGAAGGTGTTACCGCCATCAGCGGAAATGCCTTTGACGGCAAAGAAAACCTTACTTATGTGAATATTCCCGACAGCATGCTCTTTATCGGTGACTATGCTTTCTATCGCTGTAATAACCTCAAGGCCGTAAGTCTGCCTGACAGTATTTACTATATGGGTATTTACTCCTTCGGCTTCAAGGCTATTACCGAAGCAGGAGAAGAAAGGGTGGAGGATTTTGTCCTTCATGCAAACGAAGGCTCTCTTGCGGCTGATTATGCCAAGGAGTATGAAATAGAGTGGAAAACTCCCGGTCACTTTGCAACTGCCGATGAACTTCCCGAGGCAGAAAAGTGCACCGCAAAGGAACTTTCAGAGGCTACAAAGGACCAGATACAGTGGCTTTCAAATAAAAACACTGTGATAACCCTTGTTATCATTGTGGTTTCCTGCACAGGTATTGTAGGCGGACTTTATCTTTACTTCACCATCAAGGAGAAGAAGGAGAAGAAAGCAAAGCAGGAGAAGAACAATCAGAAGAATAATCATAAGAAAAAGAAGTAATCAATAATTTACAGGATAAGTGATACTATGCTGAAAGAATTTCTTGAAATCGGTAAAATCGTCGGTACCCACGGTGTAGTGGGTGAGTGCAGGGTTGAGTGCTGGTGCGACTCACCGCACTTTGTGGCACAGTTCAGAACCCTTTACTTTGACGGCGGAAAAGAGAAGTTAGAGGTCAAAGCCCGTCCCCACAAGAACATTGCCCTTGTGAAAATCAAAGGTGTGGATACTGTGGAGAAAGCGGATATGCTCAGAGGTAAAGTTCTCTATATGCGTCGCAAGGATGCAAAGCTTCCCAAGGGTGTGCACTTTGTGCAGGATCTGGTGGGTCTTGAGATAAGAGATGCAGAGACTGATGAGGTTTACGGCACACTGACAGATGTTATCAAGACAGGTGCCAACGATGTTTACGAGCTGAAGGATTCACAGGGCAAGGCTTTTTATCTGCCTGTTATCCCTGATGTTGTAAAGAAAATTGCTCCCGAAAAGGGTTATGTGCTTATAACTCCTATGAAAGGTATATTTGACGATGAGGATTGATATAATAACTTTGTTTCCCGAAATGTGCGAAGCAGTCCTGTCTGAGAGTATCATAGGCAGAGCCAGAAAAAGCGGTGCGGTGGAGATTCACTGCCACCAGCTGAGGGAGTTTGCTTTTGATAAGCACCGCCGTGTGGACGATGCTCCCTATGGCGGAGGAATGGGAATGCTGATGATGGCAGAGCCCATTGCTCTTTGCTTTGAAAGCATCTGCGAAGAAACCGGCACAAGACCTCACTTTATCTATATGTCACCAAAGGGCAGAGTAGTGAATCAGCAGGTTGTCAAGGAAATTTCATCAAGCTGTGAGAACGTGTGTGTTCTCTGCGGTCACTACGAGGGAGTTGACCAGAGAGTGCTGGATATGTATATTGACGAGGAACTTTCCATCGGCGATTATGTACTTACAG
>JAZQHL010000063.1:0-8931 GCA_045540595.1 Ruminococcus sp. | reverse complement strand
AACAACGGTAAGGCTATCGGCGACTGCATGGATCTTTCCACATACGACAGAATGATGATTCAGGTGCCTATGTTCCACTGCTTCGGCATGGTGCTTTCTATGACTTCTATGATGACTCACGGCGGTACACTGTGTCCTATTCCCTACTTCTCACCCAAGTCTTCCCTTGCCTGTGTAAACGATGAACATATCACCCGCTCCAACGGTGTTCCCACAATGTTCATTGCTATGTTCAACCACCCCGACTTTGCAAAGACTGATTTCTCCTATATGAGAACAGGTATTATGGCAGGTGCAAACTGTCCTGCAGACCTGATGCGCCGCGCCGCTGACGAGATGAACATGAAAGAAATCATCTCTGTTTACGGTCAGACCGAGGCTTCTCCCGGTTGCACAATGGGTGAAGTTAACGAAGATATCGACCACAGAGTTGAGACTGTGGGAAGTCCCTTCCCCGGTGTAGAGTGTAAGGTTATTGACCCCGAAACAGGCGAAGAGCTTCCTGACGGTGAAAGCGGTGAATTTGTAGCACGAGGCTTCAACATTATGAAGGGCTACTACAAAATGCCCGAGGCTACTGCTCAGGCTATTGACGCTGACGGCTGGCTCCACTCAGGAGATATCTGTTGCCGCACACCTGACGGCTACTACAAGGTAACAGGCAGACTCAAGGATATGATTATCCGAGGCGGTGAAAACCTCTATCCCCGTGAGATTGAGGAATTCTACCTGACTCACCCCAAGGTAAGGGACGTTCAGGTTGTTGGTGTACCTGATGAAAGATACGGTGAAGAGTGCTGTGCATGGATAATTCTTCATAAAGGTGAAGAAGCAGATGAAACAGAGATGCGTGAATTCGGCAACAGTTTCATTGCACGTCACAAGGTACCCAGATACTTCCTGTTTGTCAAGGAGTTCCCCATGAACGCCGCAGGCAAAATCCTCAAATACAAAATGCGTGACGAATCTGTTGAAATTCTGGGTATAAAAAAATAAAACTCAAAACAAATTACGGAGGTAAGATTCAGTTCTTACCTCCGTTTTTGCTGACAAAAAGAGCCTTCCTTTTGCAGGGAGGCTCTTTTTTCATATAAACAAATCAGAAAATAACATGTATTGGTACAAGCAAATCTTTGCTGACAGTTTCTTCTGTAACGCAGTCCTTTACTATAACTGTAAAGATATGGTCATCATAGGACACCATCTCAGGTGAAAGACAGGTGTTGCTCTTTGAAAAATCCTGAATAACCTCTCCGTTCATAAGGAAGCAGTATTCGTATTCACCGCTTCCGCCTGCAGCATAAGCTGTGAATGTTGTAGCGAAAGAGTAGAAGAAATCTTCAACGGCGTTATAATCACGGCAGAAGCCTTTTATCCACACAGAGTCATCAGTTGAGGGTCTGGATTCTGCAACTGTGAAATTCATTTCTTTATATGCAGTGATATCATATTTATCATACATTCTGACGCCTATTTTATAATCTCCTGCTTCGTCAAAGGAACAGGTCATTGTATTAATCAAACTGCGTTCCTGTACCATTTCTCCGTTAATGTAAAAAGCATATTCTGTCTCACATCTGTTACCGGAATAACCCTTTGCGTAAAAAGTTACTTCATCACCTGTAACTGCATTATTGCTATCATAGTCAGCAGTAAAGGATTCCAGATTCAGGTAGTCAAATCCATAGTTTCCGTTTTCAAAATACAGAATTATCTCTGCTAAAAACTTCTGGATTTCTGTAGCATCCTTAACTGTAACCTCATCATCTCCGTCCACATCTGCTATAAACAGCTGAAGTTTTGATAATTCCTGAAGCTTTGCAACGTGTTTCTGAATTAAGGTTGCATCGGAGATGGTTACTTTCCTTGACATGTCTGTATCTCCGCAATCATACGGTGGAATTGGTGAAAGAGCTGATACAGATAACACAGAAAAGACTAACAACAAAGAGATAACAAAAGATAAGATTTTTTTCATAAAAAGACCTCCTTTGAAAATATGATAAAGCAGGTATATCTCCACCTGCATAAATCCTTTTATCCTCTCTGTTAATAATACAAATGAACAACACAAAACATCTCACGGATTTTATGATTTTTCAGATTTTTTCAGACAAGTGCTTTTCTGAGAAATCTCATCTATGCTTCACTACAAATTGTACACATAAGTCCAAGCGGATACCCACTCGGAGTATCCGCTTGAATATTGCTGAAAGAATCAGTTTTTATTAAGTTTTTCAAGGTCGTTCTTGCGGATTTCCACACGTCTTACCTTGCCTGAGATTGTCTTGGGAAGTTCCTCAACAAACTCTACGATTCTGGGGTATTTGTAAGGTGCTGTGTGAGTTTTTACATACTCCTGAATCTCTTTCTTGAGAGCATCTGTGCCCACTGTACCCTTTGTGAGAACGATTGTTGCCTTAACAATCTGACCTCTTACTTCGTCAGGAACAGGAGTGATTGCACACTCAAGAACATAAGGAAGCTCCATGATAACACTTTCAATCTCAAAAGGTCCGATACGGTAGCCTGAGGACTTGATAACATCATCAATACGACCTACATACCACAGATAACCGTCCTCGTCCATTGTAGCCTGGTCACCTGTATGATAGTAACCATCGTGCCATACTTCATTTGTCTTTTCTTCGTCAAGATAATAACCGATAAACAGACCGCAGGGTGCTCCGTCTTTGGTACGGATACAGATTTCACCTGTGTCACCTGTTTTACACTCGTTGCCGTCGGGGTCAAGGATAACAACATCATAAAGGGGGCTGGGTCTGCCCATTGAGCCGATTTTGGGAGTGGAGTGCTTGAAGTTTGCAATGGAAAGAGTTGTTTCGGTTTGACCGAAGCCTTCCATAATTGTAAGACCTGTTGCCTTTTTGAACTGGTTGAAAACTTCAGGATTCAGTGCTTCACCTGCTGTAGTCGCATACTTTATGCTGGAAAGGTCGTACTTTGAAAGGTCCTCTTTGATAAAGAAGCGGTACATTGTTGGAGGAGCACAGAAGGTAGTGATGTTGTACTTTTTGAACAGAGGCAGAATATCCTCGGAGTGGAATCTGTCGAAGTCATAGGTGAACACACCTGCCTCACAGAGCCACTGACCGTAGAGTTTGCCCCAGAGAGCCTTACCCCAACCTGTGTCGGAGATTGTGAAGTGGAGGCCGTCACGTTTTACATTGTGCCAGAATCTTGCTGTGGGATAATGACCCAGAGCGTATTTATAGGAATGAGTTGCAATTCTGGGATAACCTGTGGTACCTGATGTAAAGAGCATAAGCATAGGGTCGTTACCGCAGGGAGAATTCTCGTTTCTGAAGTAGTGGGTGCTGAAACGTTCCATCTCAACGTTGAAGTCGTTCCAGCCTTCCTTCTGACCGCCTACAAGGATTTTTACCATGCCGGGAAATTCTGCGGCAGCCTTCTCAGCCTCAACGGATACATCACCATCAGCAGTGCAGACAACAGCCTTTACCTTTGCAGCCTTGTATCTGTAAGCGAAATCGTGCTCTACAAGCTGATTTGTGGCAGGGATAGCGATTGCACCAATCTTGTGAAGAGCAAGCATACAGAACCAGAACTGATAGTGACGCTTGAGCACAAGCATAACTGTGTCACCGCGCTTGATACCAAGAGACTCAAAGTAGTTTGCAGCCTTTGCGGAATATCTTCTCATATCGTTGAAGGTGAAGCGTCTCTCTGACTTATCATTGCCAACCCACATCATAGCTGTCTTGTCGGGGTCTTTCTTGGCAATAGCATCAACGCAGTCAAAAGCAAAGTTGAACTTATCCTCGTTCTTGAATGTGATGCCGTTGAACACGCCGTTTTCATCACGGGTGCACTCAACAAAATCATCAGCAACAGTTCTGCGGTTCTTCTCTTCGGGCGCCTCTTCCTGCTCTTTAACGTAGGGTGCATCGGGGTATGCCTCGCTGTACTCACCGTTCTGGGGATTGAGTACCACTGCGTGGAACTCACAGCCACCCTCACTGACAGCAATCATTCCGTGAGGAATAAGGCTGTTGTAGAAGATAGAATCACCTTCATTGAGGATTTCGATGTGGTTGCCTACCTGTACCTTCAGAGAGCCCTTGACGATAACGTCAAACTCCTGTCCGTTGTGGGAGCTGAGCTTGATGGGAGCATCCTGCTCCTCAGGAAGATAAGGGAACTTAACAAGGAAAGGCTCAGCAAGTTTATCCTTGAACTTAGGTGCAAGGTTATTATAAACAAAGCCTTTCTGCTTTACTATCTTAAGGCCTTCGCCTTTTCTTGTAATTGCAAATGATGTAAGGGTACTGCTGCGGCCTTCAAGAAGGTCAACAACCTCAACTCCGCAAGCCTTTGCGCATTTATAAATGAATGTGAAACTGAAGTCTGTTTCACCCTGCTCAAGAATTCTGTAATCCTCCACAGTAACACCTGTGAGTTTTGCCAGTTCTTCCTGAGTATAGCCTGTTGCTTCTCGCAGGTCTTTGATTCTGCCTGCGACTTCTTTCAGATTGTAATCCATGTTTTTGCTCCTTTCAGTTCCGTTGCTTAAAAAGCTAAAAATTACGGCTTTGAATAAAACAAAAAAACCCGTCTCAAAAGATAAACTTTGAGACGAGTTAATAAACCCGCGGTACCACTCAAATTGCGGATAAGGATATCCGCCACTTTCCAGACTCTAACAAGTCTTTTGCCTTTACGCAGCATTACGGAAGGAGTCTACTGGGCATAAGCTTTTCGGTCCTCCGACTCAGAAGTGATGGGTCATTGGAAAGCTTCACCTTTGGCTCGCACCAACCGCCAACTCTCTCGAGGCTATTCAATCCGACCGTCTTCGTCATAGTCATTTTTTGTGATATTCAAATTTGTAATACATTATACTCGCACAAATACCACTTGTCAATAACTTTTTGAAAAAATTTTTAGTTCACTAAAATAAAACTAAACCAACACAGAACAAAACCGCCTGATGCCCTATGCGGATACACCCACAGCACTCAACAGAACAACATATAAAATCCCCTTGATTTTTTCCCTCTGAAGATATATAATATTATGCGTCCGATAGAATATGCGGGTGTGGCGGAATTGGCAGACACCACCCCTTGTTTATGTCATCTTAATGGCAAGGAGCATATTATGAGCAAGACAAAGTTATTTTCGTTCATTGCTGTTATTATCAACTATATTCCTGTTTTGTTCAGCCTTTTCTTTTACAATACAGGTTATAGGTTGTTCCCCGTACTGATTATTTTGCAATCAGCACTGATTATTGCAAACTTTGCATTTTCTGACAGTCTGAAACAGCACAGATTTTTATCAATCAATCTGCTGATATCAACAATCATTGCAAATATTCTCATAACCATGCTATACTATAACAACATCAGTTCAGACCACGGAACACTTCTGGTGGGTAATTATGCAATCGCTATAGGAAGTGTATCTGTTGCTTTAATCTCCTTAATTGCAATGTCAATCAAATATATAATTATTAAAAAAGCTAAACAATAAAAATTCAGCTTAACACGCGGGTGTGGCGGAATTGGCAGACGCGCCAGATTTAGGTTCTGGTGGCACCCCCGTGCAGGTTCAAGTCCTGTCACCCGCACCAAAGTTCGAAAAAGCCTGATGAAATCAGGCTTTTTTTCTTTTTTATCGACATTTTATTTGCCCCTCAGATGGTAGACACACAAACTTATGTGATGTTACCTTAAGGTAACAATGTCAGATTTTGACGCATTATTCAACATAACTTTGCAAATATACTGCGATTTCTACAACACCTTTGGCAGACATGGCACATCAGGTTCTGATATCGCCTAATAATAGTCATCACAAAGATTAATGGAAGACACAACATTTGTTTTGTTGTGTCTGCCATAGGCGCAAGTTATGATATTCTTAATGACTTCCCCTGTTTACCAGTTAGCATTTTCAAAGAAGTTAACATATTCATCCAATGTGATGTTTTCTACAACACTCTTTATGTCAAACCCAAATTCATTGCAATACAAATTCAGGAAATTAACCGAAGTTCTGTACGCATCCCTCACATTATCCTCTTTATATAACATGGAGCTCTCGCAAAAATCTTCGTAACACGCCGAATCAGCCGAAACATCATCAAAAAACATGTTTGGATTCATACCGCTTAATAATCTACCCAATTCTCCATCTTGTGTTTTGTCAAATCTTGAATCAAGCAAATTAAACAAAGCCACATAAGCTCTTCGAGTAAAGTTCTCAGTCATACTAACACCAACTTAAACATTTCTGTGTAAAACTTCCACTTCGGTGATTATTTCACATAAAGATTTACCCTGAACATCAGTACCTAAAAGTTCATCAATGTTAGAAAATTCAATTTCTGTTTCAGGCTTGTTCGCTTCATTAAAGGTAAATAAACTTTTACCTTCACAAAACACACCGTATTCCTTATTGTTATAGGAAAACACAATTTCTTTTCCATACAAAAGTGAATTTCTAAAATCTTCAATAGAATCATACTTACTAAACTCAATATATCCTTTTCTACTCATAGATAAAACTCCATATCTTTTAAATTCGGGTGCAGCGTCGTTGTAATTTATAGGCGGACCAAAATCAGGAAAATTATTTGACCAATCAATATAATGATCATGTGGATTTGAATGTTTATGAGGCTTAGCGTGATCTGTGTATTGACGTTCTTTAGATGCAAATCCGTTATCTCCAATTTTTGTTAAGAATCGTTCTCCTCTCTTAGTAAATGTCTCTTTAATTTCACCCGGTTTTCCTATAAGCCTTTTATCCTCAGGCTTCTTTGGCTGCCATGTAGGTTTTCCACCGCCTCCTGCACGACCCATACCTTTCTCACTACAAGGCAAAACATAACCTACTGTCTTTTTGATGAAACTATGAGATGTATCAGCAGTTTTATCAAGGTTGTTTGTTTTCGCATAATCTATTTCGATTATGTCGCCTTTCATATCTTCAAAAGACTTACCATAGCAAATAATCTTAGATGGTTTAATCCGCCTAAGCATTTCATTATAACCTTGCATAAACAAGTCTTTTTCTGTTCTTACTCCAACTGTGGAAACTGCTACGACACTATTTTTCGGAATCCCATCAAAGCAAAACCAAAAAGTATCAGGACCGCCCCATGCAAGGGTCGGAATAACTTTAACCCCGATTGACTGAAGATATGCCCCACACCACCTTGAACGAAAGGTGTTATAAATCTTCATAGCCATAGGCATTTCAGTATAAACACTAAAGTTAGGTGCTAGTACCGCTTTATGAGATTTTAACCTTTCAACTCGAGGTAATGGGTCATTCCACATCACTTCGAACTTATAATCATCAAGAAAAAAGTGAACTATCTGATTATCTTTACTACTGCTGAGTTTATCATAACCTACAAGTTCTATATTTTCAAGGTCCACTTCTTACTTTTTGATTTTTGGCATTTCAAAAGTACCTTCACCTATAAAATGATTTCGCAGAAACATAGGGTCATTTCTAAATTCTAAACTTGTCAAATCCTCATCCTTTCAATATTCAATTAGAACATCTGTTCTAATATTAATTCTATATGATATTCCGCTATTTGTCAAGTATTTACTTGGCAGACACAACAACTATAAATAAAAATCCGACTAAATTGAGTATTACTAACTGGCAGACGCACTCCTATCTTGACGACGATATTATATTGAATTATACTTTTTACGAAATCAAGCATACAATCAAAGTTATAGTATTTATCGCAATTTTAAGTCTGTTGGCAAACACGTCACAATAGGTTTTGATAACACCACTCAAATCTAGAATATTTTCAAATGTTATGTGTATGCCATCAAGATAGTTTTTACATCTATCCTTCATAAGACATTTTGTGGATGTAATGTGATGTATCCTTAAAAGTCTTAAAACCGCGATAAACACTAGTCTTTTGAGACAATTCTGTTAGTGCAACCAAAACATCTCCAAGGTTGCATTACAATTAGGTTCTGGTGGCACCCCCGTGCAGGTTCAAGTCCTGTCACCCGCACCATATCGAGTGTTCATAACGGATTTGAGTTATGGACACTCGATTTTTTGTAATTTCGAGTTTCTTCGTTATGTACTGAGCAGGTTTTGAAGCCTGCTCTTTTGTTTTATGCGGATTTGGTAATATACTCGACGGCTACGCCTTTTCGTGTGTCAGCCTTGTAATTACTTCCGCATTCGGGTATTTCAATATACCCAATGAATTTGTAATGGATCATAATTCGTTGACTGCGATTTTTACCAACGCCTTCGGTTTCATAAATCGTTATCTCGTCTATGAGTTCTCGAAGAAGCGGTGCAGTCAGTTTTTGCATTTCCATAAATCTTCGGATTGCGTTGATAAATCTGTCTTTGTTCTGCTGCATTGTGCCAAGATTATTTATTCTCTCATTCAGGGATGCAATCTTGGTTTTTAGCTCCATACGCTCCACTTCGTATTTATGGGATAACTGCATAAACCATTCGTCCGTCACCTTGCCCGAAACGTTGTCCTCATAGAGCTTTTCGTAAAGTTCGGCAACCTTTTGATTTCGTGCCATACAGCGTTGTAGTTCGCCTTGCAAGGCTTTTTGCTCGTTGTTAATATCCTTTTGTGTCTTTTGTGCAAGTAGGTCCGCAAAGGCTTCCTCGTCGCTCTGCAAGAACATTGCCATTCGCTTTAGTTCAAGCATTACTACTTGCTCTATGGCATCGGCTCGGATATAGTGCCGTGTTTCACAAGTACCTCTTGTATCCACCTTGTAGTTAGAACAACTGAAATACTGAATATCCTTGTTTATGGTGTTTACGTGCGACCATAACTTGCTACCGCAATCAGCACAGTAGAGCAAATCACAAAACATATTCTTCGGGGCATTGTCCGCTTTTGGAGCTCGGCGTTTGGTTTTCTTG
>JAZQHL010000062.1:0-9545 GCA_045540595.1 Ruminococcus sp. | reverse complement strand
ACTTGAAATTGCAGAGGCACTTATCCGCTCAGGCGCTATTGATGTTATTGTTATCGACTCTGTTGCAGCACTTGTTCCCAAGGCTGAAATCGAGGGTGAAATGGGCGACAGCCACGTAGGTCTGCAGGCAAGACTTATGTCTCAGGCACTGAGAAAACTTGCTGGTGCTATCTCCAAGTCAAACTGTGTTGCCATCTTCATCAACCAGCTCCGTGAGAAGGTTGGCGTTGTTTACGGCAACCCGGAGGTAACCCCCGGCGGACGTGCACTTAAATTCTACAGCTCTGTACGTATTGATATCCGCCGTGTTGAAACCCTGAAGGCAAACGGCGAGATGATCGGATCTCGAACAAGAGCAAAGGTTGTAAAGAACAAGATTGCTCCTCCTTTCAAAGAGGCTGAGTTTGATATTATGTATGGTCAGGGTATCTCCCGTGAGGGTGAACTTCTCGACCTTGCAGTGAAGGCTGACATAGTCCAGAAGTCAGGTGCCTGGTTCAACTACGGTGAGATGCGTCTTGGTCAGGGCAGAGACAACGTTAAGGAACTGCTCCGCACAAACCACGAACTTGCTGCAGAGATTGAAGCAAAACTCTGGGAAAACATTGACAAGCTCCAGCCCCGTTCAGGAAAAGCCTCCAAAACTTCCGCCCCCACAGTTACTCCTGTAGCCGCAAGTGCAAAGAAGGCAGATGCCGCACCTGCAAAGTCAGGAGCAAAGCTTGATATCTTAGTTGAAGACTGATGATAGTTACCGCAGTTGAGAAGAGAAGAAAAGCCCTCTCTGCCCTGTACATTGACGGAGAGTACGCCATGAAGCTGGACACCCAGACTCTTCTTGAAAACCGCATAACAGCAGGAGTGGAGCTTGACGACGAACAACTCAGGGAACTTATCCTGCTTTCTGACACAAGACGTGCAAAGGAAAAAGCCCTGTGGCTTATCTCCTACCGCGACCACTCCTCAAAGGAACTTTACCAGAAACTTCGAAAAGACTATTCTGAAGAAGCCACACAGAACGCCCTGCAGAGAATGCAGGAGTTAGGGCTTATTAACGACGAAGCCTTTGCAAGGCGTTACGCCGCAGAGCTTCATACATCAAAGCACCTGTCCCCCTCCACTATCCGCTACAAGCTAATAGAAAAGGGCATCGACAGGGAGTTGGCTGATGAAATAATTGAGAGTCTACAGATAGACCCACAGGAAGAGATTGCCGCCCTTGTGGAGAAAAAGTATGCGCGCAGCCTTTCTGACGAAAAAGGTGTACGTCGTACTGTTGCCGCTTTGCAAAGGGCAGGCTACCGTTTTTCAGATATTAAATCTGTGCTGAGTTCTTACATTCAGGACGATTATGAATAATTTCAGCATATAAATTAACATATACAGGTATTGCTATGGATAATTACAAAGTTTCAATAGTATCTCTCGGCTGTGCAAAGAATCGTGTTGACGCCGAGATGATGCTCTACAAATTAAAAGCAGCAGGATTCATTCTCACAGATGACCCCGCAAAAGCAGATGTGGCTATTGTCAACACCTGCGGTTTCATTGAAAGCGCAAAGCAGGAAAGCATTGATGAAATCATTGAACTTGGAAAACTTAAGGAAGAAGGCACCATAAAGCACATTGTGGTAACAGGTTGCCTTGCCGAAAGATACAAGGAAATGATTTCAAAGGAACTTCCTGAGGTTGACGCTGTTACGGGTCTGGGTGCCAACGGCGACATTGCTGAAACCGTGAAAGCAGTTCTAAGCGGCGACCGCACAGAGTCCTTCCCCGACAAAGCACTCCAGCCCCTTGACGGTATGCGTATTCAGTCCACTCCCCTGCACTATGCCTACCTGCGCGTTGCAGACGGCTGTGACAACCGCTGCACCTACTGTGCAATCCCTCTTATCAGAGGACACTTCCGCTCCAGAAAAATGGAGGATATCATTGCAGAGGCAAAGTATCTTGTAGAAGGCGGAGTAAAGGAACTGAACGTTATTGCTCAGGATACCACCCGTTACGGCGAGGATATCTACGGCAAACTGATGCTTCCTGAACTTCTCCGTGAGCTTTGCAAAATTGAGGATTTACGTTGGATACGTATACTCTACTGCTATCCCGACAGAATCACTGACGAACTCATTGATACCATAGCAAGTGAAGAAAAGATTGTAAAATACATCGACCTGCCCTTACAGCACTGCAACGGCAGAGTACTTAAGACTATGAATCGCAAGGGCGACCGTGAATCACTCACAGCCCTTATCAAGAAAATCCGCGAACGTATTCCTTCAGTTGTGCTCAGAACAACTCTGATTGCAGGCTTCCCCACCGAAACCGAAGAGGAGTTTGATGAGGTTGCAGAGTTTGCAAAGGAAATCGGCTTTGAGCGTCTTGGTTGCTTTGCTTATTCTCAGGAAGAGGATACCCCTGCTGCAGACCTTCCTCAGGTTGAAGAAGAGGAGCGCAAGTTCCGTGCATCAGCCATAATGGAACAGCAGCAGTATATAATGGAAGACTACAACAACTCCCGCCTTGATACCACCATTGAGGTGCTCGCCGAGGGCTTTGACCGCTATGCAGAGTGCTACTTCGGCAGAAGTTACGCCGATGCTCCCGAGGTTGACCCCAACGTTTTCTTTGTTTCTGAAAGAAAGGTTGCTCCCGGTGAATTTGTAAAGGTTAAAATTACAGATGTGCTTGACTGCGACCTGATAGGCGACCTGGTTGAATAACCCCAAAACAAAAGTTAGGATCTGATTTAATGAACTTACCGAATAAACTGACTTTGCTTCGTATAGCTCTTGTGCCCTTTATGATAGCCACCCTGCTAATAGATTTCCCCCTGCACTTCTTTGTATCGGGACTTCTTTTTGGTGCGGCATCACTGACAGATTTCTTTGACGGCAAAATTGCAAGAGAGAGAAACCTCATCACAGACTTCGGCAAATTCGCAGACCCCTTGGCAGACAAGATTCTTGTTATCTCCTGCCTTGTGTGCTTTGTGGC
Organism: Ruminococcus sp.; assembly: GCA_045540595.1. GTDB lineage: Bacteria > Bacillota > Clostridia > Oscillospirales > Acutalibacteraceae > Ruminococcoides. The sequence goes on along the minus strand of JAZQHL010000062.1, from coordinate 6,548 downwards.
ACTGAAACTCTGCGACCCTGTGCTGGTTATCGTTGTACTTTTCAGAGAGTTCGCCATTACATCAATCCGCCTTGTGGCTGCCTCCGGCGGCAGAGTTATTGCCGCAAACATCTGGGGCAAGGTTAAGACTGTCACTCAGATTATTGCCATCGTTGCAGTGTTTGTTTTCCAGTTTTTCCTTGAACTGTGCAAGGTAGGAATCCTGCCTGTTGCTCAGAACATCACAGATATGATTGCCCCATGGCTCACTGTTGCAGGTGAGGTGCTTCTGTGGATAAGCACTATCTTTGCAATCATCTCAGGTGTAATTTACCTTGTTGATAACAAAGATTGCATAAAAGAAAGATAATTTCCGCTTATAACTTGCACAAATATAACAGTTGCATTTTTATCAGAGTATATATATAATGTTATAAATAGAGGATTATCCCTCCACCGCCCTTGGCGGTCCCCCTCCCTTTAAGACAAGGGAGGCAATTCAGATTAATATTAATACAGGCTGTGAACGGGAGAAGTAACCTGAAAAGACTTTCCAGAGAGGGCAGTGTATGCTGAAATCTGCCCAAAGACACTGCAGGCGAAATGCACCCGTGAGCTCCCATGGCGAACATCTGATTTCACATAAATCAGAAAAAGTAGTTCTGGGCGGTTGACTCCGTTAAAGGTCACAGAGGGCTGAAGTTTTCACCGGAATCTTCGGCTGAACTCGGGTGGAACCACGGCAATAAGTCGTCCCTTGATCTGGGACGGCTTTTATTTTTTGCCGAGTTCCAATAATAATGATATTATCTCACAGGAGTTGATATATTGTTTAAGAATCTTATTCAGGACCTTGACGCATATCTGGAACGTGACCCTGCTGCAAGAAGCAGATTTGAGGTTTACTTTCTCTATGCAGGCTTCAAGGCACTCCGCTCTTACCGCAAGGCACACTGGTTTTATAATCACAATATGAAATTCATAGCCCGCTGGATTTCCCAGAGCAGCCGACGCCGCACAGGTGTTGAAATTCACCCGGGTGCACAAATCGGCAAGGGACTTGTTATTGACCACGGTATGGGTGTGGTAATCGGTGAAACCACAGTTATCGGTGATAACTGCACCATATATCAGAACGTTACCCTTGGCGGTACAGGTAAAGACCACGGCAAACGTCACCCAACCCTTGGCAACAATGTGCTTGTAGGCTCAGGTGCAAAGGTGCTGGGCCCTTTCAATGTAGGTGACAATGCACGCATTGCCGCAGGTGCAGTGGTGCTCTCTGAAGTTCCTGCGGATTCCACCGCTGTGGGTGTGCCTGCAAGGATTGTCCGCATTGCAGGACAGAAGATTGACCAGCTCGACCATATCCACGTATCAGACCCTGTATCACAGAGTCTGTGCAGACTTGAACACGAAATTACAGTTCTCAGAAAAGAATTGGAGGAATTGAAAAAATGATTTTATACAACACATTAGGACAGAAAAAACAGGAATTTGTAACCCACGAGGCAGGCAAGGTAAATATGTACACCTGCGGCCCTACCGTTTATCACTTTGCTCATATCGGTAATCTCCGCACCTACATTATGGAGGACGCACTCGACAAGTTCCTCCGCTACTTAGGTTACGATGTTAACCGTGTTATGAACATCACCGACGTTGGTCACCTTGCAAGTGATGCAGACACAGGTGAGGACAAGATGCTCAAGGGTGCAAAGCGTGAGAAGAAGACAGTGCTTGAGATTGCCGACTTCTACACAAAGGCATTCTTTGAGGATTGCAAAAAACTCAACATCAGAACTCCCGATGTTGTTATGCCTGCAACCCAGTGTATCCCCGAATTCATCGAGATGGTATCTGTTCTTCTTGAGAAAGGCTATGCTTACGAAGCAGGCGGCAACGTTTACTTTGACACTTCAAAGCTTGATAAATACTATGTGTTCGGCAACCAGACCGAAGAGGACCTTGCTGTTGGTGTTCGTGACAGCGTTGAAGAAGACCAGCACAAGAGAAACAAGACCGACTTTGTTCTCTGGTTTACAAAGTCCAAGTTTGAGGATCAGGAACTGAAGTGGGATTCCCCCTGGGGCAACGGCTACCCAGGCTGGCACATTGAGTGCTCCGCCATCAGCATCAAGCACGGCGGTGAGTACCTTGATCTGCACTGCGGCGGTGTTGATAATGCCTTCCCCCACCACACCAACGAAATCGCACAGAGTGAAGCATACCTTGGTCATCAGTGGTGCCCCCACTGGTTCCACGTGCTCCATCTGCTGGACTCCACAGGCAAGATGAGTAAAAGTAAGGGTGAGTTTCTGACTGTATCTCTTCTTGAGAGCAAAGGCTACGACCCCCTTGTATACAGAATGTTCTGTCTCCAGAGCCACTACCGCAAGCCCCTGACCTTTACATACGAGAGCCTTGACAATACTGTTGTCGCTTACAACAAGCTGGTTACACGTATTGCCACTCTTAAGGACGAGGGTGAGGTTGATATGGAGAAGGCTCAGGAATACATTGAGAAGTTCAAGGAAGCCGTAGGCAACGACCTGAACACATCGCTGGGTCTTACCTGCCTTTACGATGTTCTGAAGGCTCCTGTGAACGATGCCACAAAGCTGTATCTCATCAGAGATTTTGAGCAGGTGCTCTCTCTGGGACTTATTGAGGCTGCACAGGATCAGGCACAGGTTACAGAAGACACAGGTGCCACCGACGAAGAAGCAGCAGAGATTGAGGCTCTCATTGCACAGCGTAGTGATGCAAGAAAAAATAAGGACTGGGCAACTGCTGATGCAATCCGTGACAAACTGAACGCCATGGGCGTAGTGTTAGAGGACACTCCTCAGGGCATCAAGTGGAAACTCAACCGCTGATAAAATCAAATATATAGAAAAGCCTTTCCGTAACAGGAAAGGCTTTTGTTTTTACTCCCTCCGTCTTTCGGCTATGCCGAAATCCACCTCCCTCATTGAGGGAGGCAAAGAGGTATCTTGCACAGTTTTGTTCAAAGATTCACAGTGCTTTTTTTGCACCTCACAGCATATAAATTACCGAGGTGTGACACTATGAAAATATATACCCTTACAAAGAATAAAATCCTTGTGGTACTTTCCTGCATTCTTCTGGGTGCTATTGCGCTGACGGTGACTTTCCGCACAACCGCAAAGATAATTGCAACCGCTACTGAGCCCCGGGATATTCCAATTTACTGTGTGGACAGAGATGACAAGAAGGTGGCTATCTCCTTTGACGCTGCCTGGGGCAACGAGCAGACGGAAACTCTCCTTGAGATTCTGAAGGAAAAGCAGGTAAAGGCAACCTTCTTTCTTGTGGGAGAATGGGTAGAAAAATATCCCGAATCAGTAAAACAAATTGCAAACCAGGGTCACGACGTGGAAAACCATTCAAGCACTCACCCCTATATGACAAAACTTTCAAGGGATGAACAGCTTTCAGAAATCAAAAACTGCAACGACAAGATAAAGGAACTTACAGGCAAGACCCCTACCCTGTTCAGACCCCCTTACGGCGACTACGACAACACGGTTGTAAAGTCAGTAAAAGACAGCGGTATGTATTGTATTCAATGGGACATAGACTCTCTTGACTGGAAAGACCCCACACCCTCTCAGATGGTGGAAAGGATAACATCAAAACTCACATCAGGAAGTATTATACTTATGCATAACGGAGCCAAAAATACCCCCGAAGCCCTGCCACAGATTATAGATGCGGTAAGAGCACAAGGCTATGAATTTGTACCTATCTCAGAAATCATTTTAGAGGGTGACTACACCACCGACCACGAAGGAAGGATGCACCTTTGTGAGTAAACTAAAAAAGCTATGAGAGAAAAAAACTCTCATAGCTTTTATTAGTTTTACAAATTGGAATTTGACGAATTAAAAAATACCCTTGTTATATTTAATCATGGCACGAAAACTTATAACAAGTCCAAGAATAATACCAATAATCAAAATAGCAGTTCCAACTAAAATAAAAATATCGTTTTCAGTATATAGGGTTACAAATGACAGAACACTAAATACGATTATGCCAATACCGACAATAATAGTACCCAAGCCCACTTGTTTTCCAAATGGTATTCTATCTTCTTCTGAAACACGACTCCTGTGATATGAATGAAGAGATGATATGTTTCCTCGCATATTTGAAATTCCAAGAACAATACATACAACACCTACAAGAAAAGTTACAATATTGACTGCCATAGTATAGCCTCCTTCAAATTCTTATTTATCGGTCAGTTGTATTATAGCATAACTTGACCAACAAATAAAGAGAATATTAAAAAGCACCCGCAGTTTAAAAAACTACGGGTGTTTTCGTATCTTGTTGTACTGTCCTTAACAGTGCGACTCATACGCGTTGGTCTTTTTTATTCAATAATCATGCCGCAGATTTGATTTACATTTCCGGCACCCATCATAATTGCCATATCTCCCGGTTGCAATACCGATTGAAGGTATTCGGCAATCTCTCTGAAATTGCTGATATAGATAGCGCCATCGATTTTATCCCGCAGGTTTAAAATATTAACGCCTAATTTATTGATCTCTCTTGCGGCATAAATATCCGTAAGAATGGTATGATCTGCGATGGAAAGGGCTTCGGCGAATTCATCCATCAGATAGAAGGTGCGGGTAAAAGTATGCGGCTGGAAAACAACATAAACCTTGCCGTTTGCCGCTGCCTTTGCGCTTTCCAAGGTGGCGCGGATCTCGGTGGGGTGATGGGCATAATCGTCTAAAATGATGGCGCCGTTGAAGGTGCCCTTTCTTTCAAATCGGCGATCGGCGCCGGTAAAGCTTTCAATTCCTTCTTTGATGGCTTCGGGGGAGATTTCATAGTAGGAAGCGGTGGCAGAAGCGGCGAGCGCATTAAGAATATTATGCCGCCCCGGCACTTGTAAAGCAAGAGCGGTGATGAAGGTGTCCTTATAATAAACATCGAAATGAGCATATCCGCTAATCATTTCAATATTTTCTGCGCGGCAGGTATTTTCCTTGCCGATGCCGAAGGTCAGAGTGGTGCCTTTATAATATTCTCGCACCTTTTTGCAATTTTCGTCATCTCCGTTGATAATGAGCAACCCATCTTCTGCAAAATTATCGGTAAAGCGGCAGAAGGAATCCTGAATGGCGGAAAGATCCTTGAAGAAATCAAGGTGATCTTCATCAATATTCAGCACCACTCCGCAATGGGGATAAAAATGATGGAAGGAATTCACATATTCGCAGGCTTCATAAACAGCGAAAGGGCTCCTCCCCAAGCAATAGTTCCCGCCAATCGCCTTAAGATGGGCTCCAACCATCACTGTCGGATCGGTTTCGGCAGTTTTCAAAATGGAAGAGATCATGGAAGTAACGGTTGTTTTCCCATGAGTGCCGGAAACAGCGATAGACTTTTTAAACTCTGCCATCATATATCCCAATAGCACAGCTCGTTCCATCATGGGAATGCCCTGCTCTCTGGCGTATACCAATTCGGGATTATTATCGGAAATGGCAGCAGTATAAACCAGAAGATCGCAACCAACAGGGTTTTTTTCGCTATGTACAGGGAAAACAGTGATCCCCGCATCGGTTAATTTCTGAATAGTGGGGCCGCCGCCGCTATCGGATCCGGTTACCTTCTTGCCTTGGCTTTTCAAAATCATCGCCAACGACGACATCGAAACTCCCCCGATCCCAACAAAGTGGATATGGGAAAATCTCTTGTATTGCTCAAATTCTTGTGATATAATACTCAAATGTAAAACCTCCCTTGAGAGATGAAGTAATCGTTATCAACCCTATTATAATATATTGAAATGAAAAAATAAACATAATTTTAAAATTTATTTAAATAAGGAGAGAAGAATTCAATGTCAAAAAAGAAAGAGCCCCAAAAAGAAGGCTTTTGGCAAAGCTATAAATATTTGATTTTCGGAATAGTGGGTGCAATTTTGCTGATTTCCTCCATGAGTATTCAAAATGTGGTCCTCTATTATGAAACAGAGGATCAGGAGCGCTATGCAGTTAAGATGGATTATTCCGCTTTTGGAATGTGTATCCGCTGCTATGGCGCCACCGATAATGCGCAGGGAATTGTGGAAAAAGCCATCTTTGCCGGTAGCGGAAAAGAAAAGAGTGTAAAAAAAGCGGCCGATGGTCTGAAAGAGATTGCAAAAGAGGAAGGAAGCTTTTATTTAAAAGCCGGCGGATTATTGGGAAATAGCGAAAAGACAACCGATCAGCTGATTGCCTATCTGCAAGGGGAGGGCTATGAGGTTGCGGAAATCCCCTCATAATTTGGTGGTTTTGTTTAAAAACTGTTGAAAAAATCATTTTTTTCTGCATTTTTGCGAAAAGACGAAAAAAAGTGTTGACTTTTTCTTTTCAAAATGTTATTATATTCAAGCACTCGCGAGAAAAGAGCGAGAAAGCATGGAACTTTGAAAATTAAACAGCATCATGAAAAAGGACCCGTTAATTGCAAAGAGTTGCCTCGAGAGAGGTGCTTTTAAGGCGATTAACAAAACTTTTAAAAAGCCAGTTTTT
>JAZQHL010000061.1:0-2656 GCA_045540595.1 Ruminococcus sp. | reverse complement strand
GAGTTCTCTGCACTTGATGCAACACGTGCAGACGAGGACTTCCTCCTCGCTGCTGCAAAAGAAGCTGTAGCTGCAGGTGCAGATATCATCACAATCTGTGATGACGCCGGCACTTCCCTCCCCGAGGAGATTGCACAGCTTACAGAAAAGGTAAAGTCAGCAGTAGATGTACCTGTATATGTTCAGGTTTCTGACAAAATCAATATGGGTGTTGCAAGTGCTGTTGCTACTGTACGCAAGGGTGCTGACGGCATCAAGTGTGCTATGGCAGGCAAAGATGTACTTCTGACAGGTGAGATTGCAGATGCAATCAAATTCTGCGGTGCTCAGCTTGATGCACAGACAAGTCTCAACAACACAAGAATTCACGCAAGCATTGACGATATGCTGAAGAAAATTAATCACGAAGACTACGAATCAGAAACTGCAGTAAGCGAAAAGAAGAAGATTCTTCTGGACTGCGACAGCACAATTGCTCAGGTTGCACAAGCTGCTCAGATTTTAGGTTATGACCTTTCTGATGCTGACTGCGGCAATGTTCACAAAGCACTTATGACAGTATGCGAGAAAAAAGACGCAGTAGGTGCAAAAGAATTCGAGGCAATCATTGCAAGTTCTGCAATGCAGGCTCCCTCTACATATCACCTTGAAAGTTACACAACAAACAGCAGCAACCTGACAGGCTCTATGACTCAGGTAACACTCAAGTGCAGCGATGACATCATCAGCGGTGTCAGCACAGGCGACGGTCCCATCGACTCTGCATTCCGTGCTATTGAGCAGTGCATCGGCTATCACTACGAACTTGATGATTTCCAGGTTATGTCTGTTACAGAAGGCAAAGAAGCCCTGGGCTCTGCAGTTGTAAGACTCAGAGAAGGCGGCAAGCTTTATTCAGGCAACGGCCTCTCTACAGACATTGTTGCCGCAAGCATCAGGGCATATATCAATGCACTCAACAAGATTGTCGCCGAGGAGGAATAATATGAAAATCGTTTTTTCAACGAAAAATGTAACCCGCAGTTCCTTTCTCGATTTATGCCGTTATGCCTATGATTACGGCTTTGACGGATTTGAAATTCACGATGCTATAAAGGAACGCAGTCAGCATCACGACAGCATTTTAAGAAGAGACAGAGTTGCAGACGCTAAAAGAAAACTCATCAACAGAAATCTGACAGTGCCTGCTGTCTCCTGCCCTTTCAGTGCTGACTCTCAGGAAGCAACTGCAGATATTTATCTGAAATATGTGGAAATGGCAATCAACTCAGGCATTGCCAATGTAATTATCCGTGTTGAAAAAGAAACTCCCAATGAAGTTCTGAAAGAGAAACTTGAGAAGGCGGTTATCCGCGCTCAGAAGGCTGATATCGGTATTCTGCTGGAGACTACAGGTTACCTTGCAAACACTGAGAATGTAATTGATATCATCAACTTCTTCTCTTCCAGTGCAATCGGTGTTGCCTGGAATGTAAGAGGCACATATTTCGGTGCAGGTGAAACTGCTGAAACCACCATCAAGACTCTGGGTGCATACATCAAGTATGTGCGTCTGGGTGATATGAAAGACAACAAGACTGTTCTTATCGGTGAAGGCGAGTTGCCTGTTGAGGGACTTATCAATGCTCTTTCTTCACTGAACTTTGACGGTTTTATCTGTGCTGCATGGAACGAAGAAATCAACGATGCAGACATTGTTCTGACTCATTTTGCAAACTACATTTCTTCTCTCAAGAGGGTAAAGAAAACATACAGAGAAGCATACTACAACAGGGCAAAGACAGGTACCTTTGTGTGGAAAAAGTACGATGTTATTGATTACACTTTCTCTCAGGTGCTTGACACAATGGTAGAAAACTACCCTGACCAGTATGCCTTCAAATATCCCACACTGGATTACACAAGAACTTACAAGCAGTTCAGACGTGATGTGGACGAATGCGCTGCCGCTCTTATCTCTTTAGGTGTAAAAGCAGGCGACCACGTGGCTGTGTGGGCTACAAACATTCCCGAATGGTTCATCACATTCTGGGCAACCACAAAAATCGGTGCTGTTCTGGTAACAGTTAACACAGCATACAAAATCCACGAGATTGAATATCTTCTGAAGCAGTCTGACACTCATACACTTGTTATGATTGAAGACTGCAAGGATATCAACTACAAGGAAATCATTCAGGAGCTTTGCCCCGAGCTTGAAAACCTCACTCCCGGTGAGCCTCTCTACTCAAAGAAACTTCCCTTCCTGCGTAATGTTGTAACAGCAGGCTTCACAATGAACGGCTGTCTTACCTGGGAGCAGATGCTCTCACGCTCAAGCCTTGTTCCCCGTGAAGAGGTACGCAGACGCGCTTCCCTTGTGAAACCCGACGATGTATGTAATATGCAGTACACATCGGGCACAACAGGCTTCCCCAAGGGCGTTATGCTGACTCACAGAAACATTGTAAACAACGGCAAAACTATCGGTGACAGAATGGATTTATCCACTGCTGACAGAATGAAGTCGGATCGTAGCCATGTCGTTCTGTGAGCCAAGGAGTTGGGGAAACATGTTGTCTTCCTAAGACCGCTTGGCCTCCGACTTCACAGAAACATTGTAAACAACGGCAAAACTATCGGTGACAGAATGGATTTATCCACTGCTGACAGAATG
>JAZQHL010000060.1:0-28015 GCA_045540595.1 Ruminococcus sp. | reverse complement strand
GTTTGTTTTGCAATTTATCATCATAAATTTAATAACAGATGCCCCCTTAGTTAAATGGATATAATAAACCCCTCCTAAGGGTTAGTTGTGGGTTCGATTCCCGCAGGGGGTGCCATAAAGTCTTTGTTAATCAAAGGCTTTTTTAGTTTGTTATGTTCAAGTTGATTTGTCAGAAAGGGAGAGAGATAATGAAGAATAATAAAGAAAACCTTAAAGAAAAAGCGAAAAATGAATCATATATGCAGGTGATGAATCTGTCAGAAAAACTGGTGCCTGTTTGCATCTTTGCTATAGTTATTACTGCCATTGTTGCTTGCGTTGATATTATCCTTGTGCTTGCAAATGTTGAGTTATGGCCCTATATGCTTGACTGCCTTGATGATTTCCAGATATGGACTCTGATTCTTTCAAAGATTGTTGTTTATATTGTCCTGATTGTCATAGAAGTAGTTTTATTCAGACTTGCAGGTCTTGTTAATAAATTAGCTTCAACAATCTTCAGATTCGATGAAAATTAAGAATAAACAAAAAACGCTGAGTGTAATAACTCAGCGTTTCTTAATTCTGATAAGTATTTTTGATTATTAATCCTTGATTGCATTTTCAAAGACAGCCTTGATTCCGCAGCCGTCGTCGTGGAATCTGTGATTCTGAGGCATATCGTAGCCGGGAAGGCTGTTGCCCTCAACAAGCACAGGGCCCTCAGGTGTGATTGCAATATCCCAGCCTACGTATCGGATTCTCTTTTCAACCAGTGCTGCTTTGCAGCAAAGCTCCACAGCTTCTTTGAAGTAGGGAACGGTGAATCCGATGAAGGGGCAACCTGTGTGAGGATGCTCTGTATAATAAGACACAGTCTTATCGCAGAAACAGGGGTGAGTGATTTTGCCATCAGGGGAAAGCAGTGTATACATACCGCCGCTTGTTACGTTATCCACATCATTCTTGCCTGAGCCGATTCTGATTAGTGCATAGATTAAATGAGGTTTTCCTGTGTCACTGACTATTGTAACGATTCTGATTGTGTTTACAGAGCGGCTGCAAAGTCTGTTCATTTCCTCGTGCTGAGTGATTGTCTCTTCAGCAAGGAACATTTTGCTTTCCATAAGTTCATCGTAAACAGACTTCAGATCCTGTCCGTCAAGAACAACCTTTTTTACACCAAGTCCGCCGAAGGAAACAGGCTGTTTGGCAAAGAAGGAGTCTTTTCCTTTGCAGAACTCAGCAAATTTTTCAAATCCGTCCTGCAGGTCAGTGTAATCTCTTCCCAGATATTCGGAAAAAGTTTTGCTGAATATCAGTTTGTTTTCAAATACATCAGATGCTTCAGGATTGTTCATTCGTCTGCACATCTGAATGTTATCGTCCATTGTCATAAAAGTTCTGCGTTTATCCTTTTTGATGTAAGCATAACCAAAGGTCATATAATCAAGGTAACCCACACCATAAGTAAACATACTGATAATCATATCGAAAAACAGATATATACGGTTTTTGCCTGACTCCTTATGAACAATATTCAGATTTCTGAAAAAACGTTTGAAACTTCCCGATGCTACACGGCGAAAGAAGGTTTTGATTTTTCTCATTTAATAAACGTCCTTTACTTTAATAATAACATAGCAATTATACAGTCTTTTTGTCACAATGACAAGCATAAAAGGGAATAAAGTGTTAATTAAAAGAAAACCTGCTGTTTTTATACAGCAGGTTTTTTAGTAAATCAGAATTCAAAGTCCAGGCAAAGACGTGTTTTTGTGTAAGGTCTTACCTTTGTATCTGCAACTTCTACGTGTGCAGGGTGCACAGCGTAGGCTTTCAGTGCGTCTTCATTCTCAAAAACTGAGTAAAGCATAACATCTGCATTGGAAGAATCAAGGCTTTGACACTGAACTTTGATTTCAACAAGACCGTCGATTCTGCCTTGTAAACTCTCAAGTCCTGTTCTGATGCCCTCTTTTACAGTAGTCATTTCCTCTGTTGTGAGTTCATCTTTTAATTGCCAAAGAATAATATGTTTAACCATGTGAGTCTCCTTTATGCACTGATTTTTTCTGCAAGTCTGAGTGCATCGTCAATATGAGCACAGAAGAACTCTTCACCTACAGCCTCAGTAAATCCTGATTTCTTCATAACAGCCATAGGCTGTGAGTTAACGTGAGAAAGAATAAGCCGTACATTCTGATCCTTACATTTTTTGTGAAGATTCTCGATTGCATTCATAGCAGTTGCATCAAGAGAAGTAACACTTCTCATTCTGAGAATAAGACAGCTTGTGTACTCCTTCAGTCTGATATCCATAATTGCGTCTGCTGTACCGAAGAACAGGGGACCGCTTATCTCGTAAACTCTTACATTTCTGGGAACTGTTTTAAGATCAATGCTGTCAGAGTCGTTTTCCGGGTCAATGTACTTCCAACCTTCAACTGAGGTTTCCTCGCTCATTCTCTTCATAAGAAGAACTGCAGCAACCACAAGACCTACAACAATAGCAACAACAAGGTCAAATACAACTGTAAGTACAAAGGTTGTCACCATTACTATTATATCACTCTTGGGTGCTTTTTTGCAGATGCGGACAAACTTCTTCCACTCACTCATATTATATGCAACAATAAAGAGAATAGCCGCAATAGCAGGCATAGGAATAAGCTCTGCATAAGGCATAAGGAAAAGTAAAACAAGCAGAAGCACTATGGCGTGCACCATACCTGCAACAGGTGTTTTACCGCCGTTCTTTGCATTTGCGGCTGTTCTTGCAATTGCACCTGTAGCAGGAATACCTCCGAAGAACACAGATGCAATGTTACCTGCACCCTGAGCCACAAGTTCCATATTGGAGTTGTGTCTGGAGTTTACCATGGTATCTGCCACAACGCAGGAAAGCAGAGATTCAATGGCAGCGAGAATTGCAATGGTGAAAGCGTCGGGGAGAACAGCTTTGATTTTTTCAAAACTGAAATCCATTGAACCAAAGTCAACCTTGGGAAGACCTGAAGGAATAGTGTAAAGATCACCGATTGTATATACATTTTCCTGAAAAGAAGGAATGAACGCTACCATCAGAGCACCGGCTACAACTGCAATCAGTGAAGGAGGAACTCTTTTTTCAATTTTGGGATAAAAGATAAGAATTGCAAGACACACAAGTCCAACAACAAGTGCCTGCCAACTGAATGTGCCGATTGCACCTATGTTTGCCTCGATTTTTTCGATTGTTTCTATAGGTTTTACTCCTTCAGCGTAGGTAAGTCCGAGGAAATCTTTAATCTGACCTATAAGGATTGTAACAGCAATACCTGCAGTGAATCCTGTCGTGATGGTGTGGGGGATAAACTTGATAAGTGAGCCAAGTTTGAAAATACCCATCAGTATCAGCATAATACCTGCAATGACTGTAGCAATGAACAAACCATCCATTCCCTGAGCTGCCACAACTCCTGCAACAATTGTTGCAAAAGCAGCAGTAGGACCTGCAATCTGCACACGGCTGCCGCCTAAAAAGGACACTACAAAACCTGCTGCAATGGCGGTGTAAATACCGCAGGCAGGCTCAACTCCTGATGCAAGAGCAAGAGCAATTGATAACGGCAGGGCGATAATTGCCACAATAATACCTGCCACAACATCCTTGAGAAATTGCTGACCTGTGTAGGTTTTCATTGTGGAAAACAGTTTCGGTTTAAGATAAAAACTCTTTTTCAATCTGACCACTCCTTATTATACTTGTTAATACACGGCAACAAGTATATCACTAAGTGGTAATTGTAAATTTCTTATATAGCAAAATAACTGCACGAATATTTCTTGACTATTTCCGAAAAAATGTGAATTTTTTTAAATAAAACTTTTCTTTTCTCTGTGCTTGTTTACAAAGTAAAGCACAAGGTCAATGCTAACTACAAAAAGATTGAAAATATACAGTCCCAGAACGTAGTTGATCTGTCCGCTGAGCACTTTACCCATAATTCCGCACAAATAACCTACAATGATTGCAAGAATAAAAACCAGGCTTTTTCCTTTTGTGGATTTTGAGGTGAAACTCTTGTAAACCGAAATCGGCCAGGACATTCCAAAACAAATAAGCATAATGAATTCAAAAATCTGTGTCATAATATTTTCTCCTTTTCTTTAACTTGTTATATATTACTCTTGACAAACCTAAAAGTAAAATATATTATTCTTATAAAACCTATAACGAATTGTTATAGATGGAGGAGTTTTCACAATGGAATTACAGAAACTTCGTTATTTTTATGCTGTTGCAAAGTTTCAGCATATGACCAAAGCAGCAGAGTATATTTCTATTGCTCAGCCTGCCTTATCCCAGTCGATTAAGTCTTTAGAAAATGAACTTGGTGTTGAGCTCTTTGTAAAGAAAGGCAGAAACATTGTTCTGACAGAATACGGACGTTATCTCAAAGAACGACTGGAGGTTATACTGCCTGAGATAGACAGTATTCCTGCGGAGATTGACGCAATGAAAAACAGAGTGTGCAAAACAGTAAAACTCAATATTCTTGCAGCTTCTGCCTTTGTTATTGAGACCATTGTGGAGTACAGAAAAATTCATTCTGATGCTGTGTTTGATTTTGAGCAGAACGAGCAGAGAACAGATTGCGACATAGTAATAAGTACAAACGGTCTAAAACATAGTTCTGCTTCTGTCTGTGTCAGCAGATGTGTCAGAAACGAGCGGATTTATCTTGCAGTACCGAATAATTCACCTTACGCATCACAAACTTCAGTAAATCTCAAAGATGTCCGTGACGAGGAGTTCGTGCTTTTATCCGATGCACGTCAGTTTGGTGTGATATGTAATGAATTCTGTTCATCAGCTGGTTTTTATCCTAAGGTGTTGTTTGAGTCTGATTCACCAACAGCTGTTCAGAATATCATCAGCACAGGCACAGGTGTTGCCTTCTGGCCTGAATATTCCTGGGGAGAACTAAGCAACGAAAATGTTACTCTTTTAAATATATCTGACCCTGAGTGCAGCCGTGAATTAATTATTGAACTGTATGATCAACTTCCAAGCAGCGAATATGCAAGAGATTTTTACGATTTCCTTGTAAACAGAATCAACGAGAATAAATAAAAACAAGGCACCTGCTTTACTAAGCAAGTGCCTGTTCTCATTTATTTTCTTCCTGTCTTTTTTTCATTTTACGCCAACTGATAAAACCGTATATGTCATTTGCCAGAAAAGCCACAAAGCATACAACTACAGAAATATACTGCAGGTTAGTTGTGCTTGCCAGAAGCCACAACACAATCAGTACTATATCGTTTGTTGCATAAGCCAGAGCAAAGTAGGGGCTGCGTCTGAATGTAAGGTACACCGCAACAAAACTTGTTGTAACTGAGAAGGTGCTGGGAATCAGGTTTGAAGTTCCAAAATACTTGAGTATAAAGTAGAATGTTATAGTTACTGCAATTGTTAACAGCCACATAAATAAAGATTCTCTTTTACTGATGCTGTTCACTTTTACTTCTGATTTGTTGCCTTTGTATGGGTTTCTCAGCCAGGAAATCAGTGCAAATACAGCCATAGGCATTGTCATTCCGGCGTAAGTTATCATTTCGCCATAATAAGCAAAAGTGAAAGAAATAATACCATACATCAAACTGAAAACTATCATAAGCACCTGTCCGAAAGGGTTTCCTTTTGCACAGAATATCAGAGAAGTCACACCGATAAGAGATGCACACAGTGTAAGGTAGTTTTCTTTGTCAAAAATACAGAATGAAACTGTAATGAGCATAACTGAGGTACACCATAGTATTAATTCGAGAATAGAAAAATAGTGAATCATAGATTTGAACTTTGTCATCATTACCTCCAAAAAAAAAGCACTCGTCAACACATCTTCTAAGACCTAACGATGTGTTACGAATGCTGAGCATTACACTACCCGGTGGCAGTAAGTATTATTGTCTGTTGCATAATATACCAGTAATTATCATATTTGTCAACTTGTTTTACTTGCAGTATTTTTTTTGCTGTGGTATCATTAAACTCATAAAATATCTGAAAAGGATTATTGCTATGAAGAAAAAAGTCCTTGTTGCACTGAGCGGAGGAGTAGACAGCGCAGTTGCTGCATATCTTCTCAAAGAACGTGGCTTTGAAGTCACAGGTATTATGCTCAGACTCTATGATAAAAAAGATTCAACCGATGTTTACGACGCACAGACTCTATGTCATAAACTTTCAATTCCCTTTGTGAATCCAGATTACAGAGAAGAATTCAAGCGTGAAGTTATCAGCCGTTTTGCTTCATCTTATCTTTCCGGAGAAACTCCCAATCCTTGTGTTGATTGCAATCGTTACGTGAAACTTCCTTTTGTCTTTGACTATGCAGACCGTAACGGATTTGATTATGTAGCCACAGGTCATTATGCCCGAGTTTCATTCAACGAATCAAGCGGTCGATATGAACTGAAAAAAGGTGTTGATACTTCCAAAGATCAGAGTTATGTGCTCTATAATCTGACTCAGCCAATGCTTTCAAGACTTATGTTACCTGTAGGTGAACTTACAAAGAATGAAGTCAGAAACATTGCTCAGTCACAGGATTTTATAAACGCCAATAAACGTGATAGCCAGGATATCTGTTTTATCAGTGGTAATTATTATGACTATCTTCGTGAAAATTGCGGAGTTGTTATGCAGGAAGGAGATTTCATCGATCTTAACGGAAAAGTGTTGGGAAAACACAAGGGTGCTGTCTGTTACACAAAGGGTCAGAGAAAAGGACTCGGTCTTGCTTTACCTCAGCCTATGTATGTTGTATCAAAGAATATGCAAGACAATACAGTAACTCTGGGTTTTAATGAGGATTTGTTTTCCTCTGTTGTTAAAGCTGTGGAGGTAAACTATATTTCTGTGAAATGTATAGATTCTGAACTTCCCGTAACAGCAAGGGTCAGGTATAATCAGCCTGAACAGAAAGGTGTAGCTTTCTGTTCAGAGGATGGATGCCTCTGTGTGCGCTTTGACAGTCCGCAGCGTGCAGTCACTGCAGGTCAGTCACTTGTGCTTTATAGCGGAGAAACTGTAGTTGCAGGCGGAAAAATAATTGAATAAACCTCAGAAGCCGTTGTGATTTTCACAGCGGCTTTTATATTACAACTTTCTGAGGTTGAGGGACTGATTCAGGCTTTTCCTTTTGTTCAGGGATTCCTTTGTTGTTCAGTGTATATCCCATAATTGCAGTTGAAAACAGAACTCCGCAAATTATGGACAGTAAAAAATAGAAAAAAGTTCCCGAGCCTGCAACAGACAGTATACCACCTGCAGGTGATAAAGCTTTGCAACCAAACAGATATGACAGTAATCCGCTGAGCACTCCACCTGTAACAGAGGGGATGATTACTTTCATAAGTCTTGTTGCATAAAACGGAATGGCTACCTGACTTATTCCGCACAAACCGCAGAAAATACCCGTCATAGCAAAATAACGTTCTCTTTTTATAAATCTGTCTTTGAATAATATTGCAGCAAGACCAATGCTTAAAGACGGAACAATTCCTGCAGCGGTTAAGGCTGCCATAATCTGTGGCTCATCGGTTGCTATCGATGCTACGGCGTATACATAAGCCGCAAGGTAAAAGGGTCCGCCGATATCTGCTGTTATCATGATTGACATTAGAATCACAAGCAGAGTTTTACTGAAATCACCAACTCCAGCCAACGATATTGAAGACAAGCCGTTGATTACCATTGATAATGTATCTGCTATAAATACAAACAACGTTGTCAGAATCAATGATACAGCAGGGCATAAAAATGTTACTATGTTGCTTTGCTTTTTTAGTATGAGTTTTAATATTTCTTCCGTGATTTTTGTGGTGAATCCTGCTACAAGTCCTGCCAGAATACTTCCATATATTCCGGTTATTGCTTCAGTAATTCCTGAGGAAAAAGCAAATGTAACTCCCATACCTGTAAGCATCCCGCCAATAAGCCCTGCAGAAAGAGCAGGTAAACCGCCGATGTACAGTGCAATACCTCCCGCAAGTAAAGGGGATATCAGTTTATTAATCAGGTTTCCTATTCCGAACAGCATTTTAGCAAATGCAGTTGTTTCACCAATACCAAGTTCCGGTGTACCTGTATATACGATATCTGTCAGATAAGAAATACTAAGGAGTATGGCACCTGTTATTATCACAGGTGCACACAGCCAGACTCCTTTGTTTTTTCTTTCCCGTAAGCTTGTTATGTTTTCATTAATAAGTAAATCCACAACTTTTCCTCCTTTGCCTGTTTCATTATTATTTACCTAACTCCTTGAATTATGGAAGAAAAGTTAAAGTTGACGGTATGATAAAAATGTAATAAAATCTAATTAATAGAAATTAAGGTGTGATTATATGAGCAATATTCTTGTCTGTGGTCTTGTCAATATGGAAACTACCGTATCAGTAGAGTCTTTTCCAATTGAATACCGACCTGTGGATTATCGCTTTTTCGGTGTTGCATCTGCACCTGCAGGTGTCGGACTCAATCTTTCTCTTGCACTTAATACCCTCGGAGATAATGTCAGACTCTGCTCTATGACAGGTGATGACAGTTCAGGTAATCTTATCAGGAGTCATCTTCAGTCACAGGGCATAAGCACAGATAATATTCTCTCAAGGAATAAAGCGACAGCTCAATCTGTAATTCTCTATGATAAAGACGGCAGAAGAAACATTATCTGCGACCTGACAGATAATCAGGAGATTTCCTATGATGAATCTGCCTTTGAATCTGCTCTTGAAGATTGTGACCTTGCCTGTATGTGTAACATCAATTATTCGGCCAAACTTTTACATATTGCTAAAAGTAAGGGTGTTACCATAGCAACAGACGTTCATTGTCTTGGTGATATTCATGATGAATACAATGCAAGATTTCTCCGTGTTGCTGATATAGTTTTTCTCAGCAATGAGAGTTTTATTGGCAGAGAGCAGGATTTTGTCATATCACTGACAACTGAATATAACCCATCGGTTATTGTTGTGGGTATGGGTGATAAAGGAGCTTTGCTTTATACAAAGGAAGATGGATTTGCTTTTGTTCCTGCAGTGTATACAAGACCTGTTGTTAATACAGTAGGTGCAGGGGACAGCTTGTTTTCCTCTTTTATTCATTTTTATGCAAAAGACAGGAATGCACTTGAATCCCTGAGAAAAGCAGTTTACTTTGCATCTTATAAAATCGGTGAAAACGGAGCAGGTAAGGGCTTTCTTTCAGAAACCGAATTACTTGAACTTATAAAAAATTAAGGTGAAATAATGGATAGATTTTTGCGTACAGAGGCATTGTTCGGTGATGTTTCTATGGAAAAACTGAAAAAATCAAGAGTTATTGTCTTTGGCGTAGGCGGTGTTGGCGGATATACCGTCGAGGCTCTTGTCCGTTCAGGTGTAGGTGCAATAGATATAGTTGATCCTGATCTGGTTGCAAAAAGCAATCTTAACCGACAGATCATTGCATTGGAAAACACTGTTGGCAGAAAAAAGACAGAAGTTATCAAAGAGCGGATTCTTTCAATCAATCCTGAGGTAAAGGTTACTTGCTTTGATATTTTCTATCTGCCGGAGAATTCCCATCTTATCGACCTGTCTGTATATGACTATATTGTTGATGCTATCGACACCGTTCCTGCCAAGGTGGACATCATCTGCAGAGCAAAGGAACTTGAGATTCCTGTTATCAGCAGTATGGGCTTTGGAAATAAGCTTAATCCCACAATGGTGGAAGTGGCAGATCTTTCAAAAACTTCAGTTTGCCCTCTGGCACGTACAATACGCAGACTTCTGAGAGAAAAAGGAATTACCCACGTGAAAACTGTGTATTCCAAAGAAATACCTAAAACCCCTGCAGGAAAACTTGATTCATCAGGTAAGCCCACAGTAGCAAGTGTAGCATTTGTACCTTCTGTTGCAGGTCTCGTTATTGCATCAGAGGTTATAAAAGACCTTGCATGTATTAACGAATAAAAACAGCACCGTGTTCGGATTTCGGAACACGGTGCGTTTTGCTTTATAGAATTACAAAGAATATTATTCCTGTGATTATGGAAATCAGAGCTCCTGCAATTACGTCAGATATATAGTGTACCCCTGCAAATATTCTTGTCAGACTGATTATCAGTGATATTACAAGCAGTACAATTGTTAATGGCAACGACACAGGAATGGCACACATTGCAATAATAAAGGCAGAGGCGGTGTGTCTGCTGGGCATAGACTGACCTTTGCCGTCGCGGTTTATCACAGGCTCGGTTTCATAATCTTCATAGGGTCTTGGCTTTTTTATGATTTTTCTGAGGATTGTAATTTCTGCAAGAACACAGGTAGGAACGTATATCATACGCAGAAAATCCTGATCAATTCCCATAAAACCTTTGATTATTATCAAAGCAGGAACTGCAAAAACCATAATAAGCGGTAAAAATCTATATAGAAAACTGAGAATGGTTTTTGCAGTCTTATGATTTGCAAACCACTCTTTGTTTTTCATATATCTTTCCTTGTTCATAACCTCACCTCGCATGGTGTATTGTACCATATCGAGCAGGTTTTGTACAGAATCAGTTTTCTATTCTCACCTTGAATTCCTCAGCCCAACTGTCAATTTGTATTATATATGCAAGTATCTGGGGTGCCCGCATCAGTTGTCCGTACCAGGGAGAAGATATACTGTCAGGATTTTCTATAATTGAATATATTCCTTTTTTGTCAAGCATTTCCGTAAAGTCTGTTTTCTTGTTAAGGATTTCCTTTACTCTTTCTGATACATATTCAAAGTAAACAGGATTGTGAGTTTTAGGGTAGGGACTCTTCTTTCTATAGCATATTTCATAGGGAAGAATACCTTCAAATGCTTTTCTTACAATTCCTTTTTCTCTGCCGTAAAGTGCTTTTGTTTCCCAAGGCATATTGTAGGCATACTCAACAATTCTGTAATCACAGAAGGGTACTCTTACCTCCAGTCCGCAATCCATGGAGCATCTGTCTTTTCTGTCAAGCAGACACTGCATAAACCAGTAGAAGTTCAGCATAAACATTTCTCTCATTCTTGCGGAAAGTTTTGTGTCTGTGGGAAGCTTCTGTGCCATTGATACTGTTTCAAGGTATCTGTTGTGCACATATTCTTCACCTTTTGGAAGCAGACCCTTTTTCAGGATACTTCTGCGTATTTCCTGACTTCTTGACCAAGGAAAACATTCTTCAAACAATATATCACGATTATGATACCAGGGATATCCGCCGAAGAGTTCATCGGCACATTCACCCGAAAGTGCAACGGTGAATTCTTTTTTTACTTCTTTGCAGAATAGTAGCAGTGATGAGTCCACATCTGCCATTCCGGGCAGGTCACGGGCAAGTGTGGCTTCAGGCAATGCCTGCGCAAGAAGTATATTATCAAGTATCACCTGATGATGCTCTGTGTCCACGCTTTCTGTCATCAGGTGTATATACTCGGTATCTGTGTTTGGCTGATATAAACTTTTCTTGAAATACTTATCATTATCTGTGTATTCCACACTGTATGTGTGTAATCTGCCTTTGTCTTTCGCTTTGTAATAGGCTGATGCAGTCTGGGTTATTATGCTTGAGTCAAGACCGCCGGAAAGAAAGCAGCACAAAGGCACATCAGATACCAATTGTCGTCTTATTGAGTCCTGAATAAGATATCTTGTGTGTTCAATAGTTTCATCTTCATTTTCTGTGTGTTCTCTTGCTTCAATAGTAAAGTATCTTTGCTTTCTCAGATTGTTGTTTTCAAAAATTGCGTATTCACCGGGTTTTATTTCTTTAATATCTCTGAACACACCGTTTCCGGGGGTGCGTGCAGGGCCGAGGAAGAATATCTCACACAGACCATCTTCATTTATCACAGGTTCAGCAATTCCGCTTGCAAGAATGGTTTTGATTTGTGAGCCGAAAACAAAATCTTTATTTCTGTGTGTGTAAAACAGAGGTTTTACACCGATTCTGTCCCTGCATAGGAATAATCTTCTTTTTTGAACTTCATAGACTCCAAAAGCAAAGATTCCGTTGAACTTTTCTGCACAATGTTCTTTCCAGTGAATATAGGATTTCAGTACAACTTCTGTATCAGAGTGGCTTTCAAAGTTATATCCTCTCAGTAAAAGATCTTTTCTGAGTTCTTCTGCATTGTATAGTTCTCCGTTGTAAACAAGCACATATGTTTCACCGCCGTAAAATTCCGACATAGGTTGTTTGCCGTGTTCGGGATCGACCACAGAAAGTCTCCTGTGTATAAGTGCTGCATTATTGTTTACATAATATCCTTTTTCGTCCGGGCCTCTTCGCCTGAGTGTTTCAGACATTTTTTCAAGTATAGTTGTTCTTTCGTAAAGATTCACGGATTCAGTTAGCCAGCCTGCTATTCCGCACATAAAATTACCTCCGTTATTCTATCTTGATGGGGATTGTTTCAAAGTTGTGATTTTTACTGATGAAAGGAATACTACACAGCATATTATTAATGCAATGCAGCCTGATATTCCTTTATTAAAAGCAGGTTGAGATGTTTCTGCTGTTGAGAATACAGTTTTTGCCTGTGGAAAAACCAAAAGTAATATGTAAGTGAATCCTGTGTTCAGTAAAGCGGTGAGAACTCTGAATATATAAAATTTTACTTTTGATATTTTTATGTTTCCCAAAATTGCAAAAATCTGAAAATGAACACAGAAGCCCCCAAAACCACACATAGCCGATATAAGAACCAAAGAGTTCTGTGCAGATAAAAACTTTATCCCGTTTGTTATTTCAATTATGGCTGTTATAAATGCAAACTGAGGCAAACTTTCAGTAAGAGTAATAAATATTTCACATATTGCACCGAAAATCACCACAAGTGCACACATTATTGCACAGGATTTGATTGCGTCTGTTACCGCGATAACCATAGCGTTGGGAGTAAAATGAACTTTTTTTAATTCTGAAGTATTGTTTGTTGTTTTCTTTTTGTTTGTTAATTTTGAAATGACAGCCGTTATCATAAAACTCAGAATCTGAGATACAAGAAGAATATATCCAGCTGCTTTGTTGCCAAGCATTGAACACCCTGCATAAGTAACTAAAAATCCAGGTCCCGGTGCTACACAGAATATGGACATTTGTTCTGCTTGTTTTGTATTTATAATCTTTTCTTTATAAAGTGTGTTTATTCCTTTTGCACCTACAGGAAATCCTCCGATAATTGACAAAAGAATAACTGCAAGGCACTCTTTCGGTAACCCGAATATCTTTTCTGAGAATTTTCCAAAACTATCAGGTAACTTTGAAGAAAGTCCTGAACATACAAGATATGATGACAATACCATAAAAGGAAATAAAGATGGTATAAGTACCTGAATGCACAGAAAAACTCCGTTTGCAGCACCTGCTCTGCACTGAACAGGAAATATCATCAGCATCGCAAGCGAAAGTCCGCTGAGTATCCACATAAGTGCAGTTTTGTTTCTGGTAAATGTTTTATATATTTTCATTTTCCTCACCGACTAATATATATGAGAAGGTCAGCATAAAAATTAATACAATAACAAAAAGCAGGTGAGCAATTTGAACAGAAGTAAGCCGGAAAGAAATAATGAAGAGAATGTATCCTCTCTCGTCTATACAATTAAAGATGCCTTTGGTATCAGACCCAGAATAGAAATATCAGGAAATACATCTGCAACCATAGACGGGTGTAAAGGTATTCTTGAATACAGTAAAACCCAGATAAGAGTAAGTCTTGGAAATCTTTCGTTGCAGATAAAGGGGAGAGGGCTTGATCTTCGGTCTGTGTCAGTTTCTTCCTTGGTAATTGAAGGCTTTATTACCTCTGTTGAATATTTGATGTAAGGTGATTTATTCTGATACTCAGGTTAATACGTTGGATTAAAGGTTATGTTGTTTTTGAAATTTTAGGACGTTTTCCCGAAAGATTCATTAATCTTTCGGTGTATCAAGGAAAGTTTGTGTTTTCGGTTAATCCCGACAATAACAGATTTACAGCGGCTTTATTGCTTTGTGATTACAAAGATATACGCCGCACAGCAAAAAAATCCTCAGTCAGACTTCGTGTTACCGAAAGACACGGTTTGCCGTTTTTTATTTCAAGATACAAATCAAGAGCAGGGCTTATGGTAGGAGCATTGTTGTTTGTTCTCATTGTTGTGATTATGCAGAGTTTTGTGTGGACTATCGAAGTAAACGGAATTACAACAATCAGTGAAAGTGAATTTCTGGAAACACTCAAAGAAGAAGGTCTGCATTATGGCACCTTTAAAGGAAAAGCAGATTTACCGCTTCTGCAACGTAATGTAATGAAAAGAATAGAAGAAATCGGTTGGATGTCCGTGAATATCATAGGCACAAAAGCTGAGGTTGAAATTAAAGAGAAAGAGATTAAACCCCATATTATTGAGGCGGATGTTCCCTGTAATATTAAAGCTGAGCGGGATGGAGTAATAATTGGTATGAATACAAAGTATGGGGAAGCGGTTGTTTCTCCGGGCTCTGCAGTAATAGAAGGGTCCCTTCTTGTGAGCGGAGTGCTTGAAAATCCTTCGGGAGATGTAAGTTTTGTTCATGCTGATGCAGAGGTAATCGCTCAGACACATAGAAGTTTCAGATTCAGTGTGATAAAATCAGGTCAGGTTTATATTCCTTTTGAATGTGTTAAGCGATATAAACTCAGGTGTTTTGCTTTGGAGGTGCCTTTATCTTTTGAGTCTGTCCGAAATGTTAATACATCACGTGTGTATAGCCAAAATATAATGCTTAATGATACGTTAATGCCTTTTGGGTTGATAACTGAAGAATGTACAGCTTATGAATCTGTAAGTTTTGTATATGACGAACAGACAGCTTTAAGGGTGCTGAGTATTGAGGATTATCTGTACCGTTTGTTTACTTTATCAGATTGTTCACAGATTGATGCAGATATAACATTTTCTGAATCGGATTCAGAATATATTGCAAATGTATTGTATGAATGTAAAGAGGATATTGCTACAGAAGAAAATATTATTGTAAACAGATAGAATTTATGGTATAATAATCAGAAAGATTTCGTCTCGGGTGATGTGTAAATGAAAGTATTATGTATCGGTGATGTTGTTGCAGGAGTAGGTTGCAGATTCCTCAGAGATAAACTCCCTGCGCTCAAACGCACCCTTGGTATCGATATTGTTATCTGTAACGGAGAAAACTCAGCTGACGGTAACGGAGTTCTGCCTACATCAGCAGATTATCTTTTCAAAAGCGGAGTTGATGTTATTACTCTCGGAAATCACTCCTTCCGTCGCAAAGAGATATATTCCTATCTTGATGATAATGAGTTTATAATCCGTCCTGCAAATTTCCCTAAAGGTACAACTCCCGGGTCGGGTGTCTGTGTTCTTGATTGTGGCAGGTATTCTGTAGCGGTTGTCAATCTTCTGGGCAATATGTATAATCCCAGTCCTGTTGAATGTCCTTTTCGCACAATAGACAGTATACTCAAAGAAATTGATGCAAAAATAATCATTGTGGATTTTCACGCGGAAGCAACAAGCGAAAAGCGCTCTATGGGCTTTTATCTTGATGGCAAAGTTTCTGCTGTTTTCGGAACACATACCCATGTGCGTACTGCAGATTGCCAGGTTCTCCCCAAGGGTACAGGTTACATCACAGATGCAGGTATGACAGGTCCGAGACACTCTGTTCTCGGTATCAACCCGGAAATCACAATTGAAGGTTTCCGCACCAGACTTCCAGTAAGGTTTGAACCTTTGCAAGGGGAGAGCACTATGGATTGTGTGTTGTTTGAAATAGACGAAAAAACAGGCAAAACGATTCATTGTGAGAGTTTATGCATTGAATGATTTTCATCTGTAGTAAATGCTAAATGTATTAAAAATACACCTTTTATTTTATGCAAATAACCGATTTTATCTTTTTTTGCTTGAAAGTCCCACTTTATTCATATATAATTATGCTGGTATGATTTGAAAATAATAATACTAATTTATAGAAAATTAAGGATGTGTTCTAATGCTGACAGGATCTATGTTAAAGCAGGCTGTTATTTCAGGTGCTAACAACATTTGTTCTCAGAAGGAAAGAATCAACGATCTCAATATTTTCCCTGTTCCCGATGGTGACACAGGTACAAATATGTCTATGACCATCAGCGAGGCAGTAAAGGCTGTATCCGCATGTGAGTCTGATAATGCAGGTGAGGTTGCTAAGGTTATTGCTTCTGCAATGCTCCGTGGTGCCCGTGGTAACTCAGGTGTTATCCTTTCACTTCTTTTCAGAGGTTTTGCAAAGGGCCTTGAGGGTAAAGAGACTGCTACAGGTAAGGATCTTGTAAAAGCACTGGGACTTGGTGTTGACGCTGCTTATAAAGCAGTTATGAAGCCTACTGAGGGTACAATCCTTACAGTTGCAAGAGAAGCTTTTGAAGAGGGCGCAAAGATTGTCAAGAAGACAACTGACCCTGCAAAGGTATGGACTGTAGTTTGTGAAGCTGCAGCAGAATCTCTTGACCGCACACCCGATCTTGTTCCTGTTCTTAAGAAGGCAGGCGTTGTTGATGCAGGCGGTAAGGGTCTCCTTGTTATCTTTGAAGGTATGCTTTCTTTCATCAAAGATGGCATAATGATTGAGTACACTGCTTCTCAGAGCACTTCCGAAGCATCTGATGATGATACATTCCGCAGTGCTGCTGCAGAGTTTGATGAGGTTATCAACTTCACATATTGCACAGAGTTTATTGTAGGCAGAGATGCTTCCATCTCAACATCTCCTCTCAAACTCCGTGCTTATCTTGAAACAATCGGTGACTGCGTAGTTGTAGTTGACGATGAAGAAATTATCAAAGTCCATGTTCACACAGAAGATCCCGGCAAGGCACTTCAGAGAGGTCTTCAGTATGGCCAGCTCCTCACTGTAAAGGTTGAGAATATGCGTCAGCAGCATGAGCAGGCTAAGGCTGATAACGATAAGCGTCAGGCTAAGAAGAACCTTGAAGTGGCTGCTCCCGAAGAAGAAATCGGCTTTGTTGCAGTTGCATCCGGTGATGGTCTCACAACTCTCTTTACAGACCTGGGTTGTAACCATGTAGTTTCCGGCGGTCAGAGCATGAACCCCAGCACAGACGATATTTACGAAGCAGTTATGGCAACTCCTGCAAAGACTGTATTCGTTCTTCCTAACAACAAGAACATCATTATGGCTGCAGAGCAGACAGCAAAGATTGTTGAGGACAGAGAGGTTATCATTCTTCCCACAAAGACAATTCCTCAGGGTATCACTGCTATGCTTGCTTATGATCCCGACAGTGATGCAATCATCAACAAGGGTGCTATGCAGGATGCTTTTGCTGCTGTTTCCACAGGTCAGATCACATTTGCTGCACGTGATTCCGAGTTTGGTATGAAGAAGATCAAGGAAGGCGAGATTATCGGTCTTGATAACGGTAAACTTACTGTTGCTGAGAAATCTCCCAAGAAGGCTCTTCTCAAACTTGCAAAGTCTATGATTACCAAGGATGCAGAGTTTGTAACTCTTATTTACGGTGCAGGAATTTCTGAGGCTGATGCAACAGAGGTTTATGATGAACTCATTCTCAAGTATGGTAATAATGTAGATATCAATATGATTAACGGCGGTCAGCCCATCTACTATTACATTCTTGGTATTGAATCTGCTCAGTAATATATGTATAATTAAAAGGCGGACAGTTTGTCCGCCTTTTTCTGAATTTAAGGATAACGAATATAGGTACAGGTAGGTTATTTATGGCATCTCTGTTTGAAATATCAATACAAAGTCTGAAAGGCGTAGGGGAAAAACGAGCACAGCTTTTCCACAGAATTGGTGTGGATTCTGTTGGTGCTCTGCTATATTATTTCCCCAGAAGTTACGAGGATTGGAGTAAACCTCTGCCCATTTCTGATGTAAAGGGCGGAGAAACTTGTTGTATCCGTGGCAAACTTTCAACAACTATGCGTGAATCCCGCTTGCCGGGTAACAGATATATGGTTCGTGCCGAAGTCTCTGATGGTATGGATCTGATGCGCCTTGTGTTTTTCAATAATAAATATATAACCCAGATGCTTAAGTATGATACCGAATATCTTTTCTACGGCAAGGCTACAAAGGATTTTTCAGGTGTTCAGATGATATCGCCTGAATTTGTAGTTGCCAAGGATACTGCCGATACTTTCCATGCTGTGTATGGTCTTACTGCAGGACTTACCAATAAAGCAGTGCAGAGTGCTGTCAGACAGGCTATTTCTATGTTGCCTCAGAAGGTATCTGACCCACTGCCTGATTTTATTCTGAAAAAATATCGTTTATGCGGTTTACGTGATGCTATAATCAATATCCATATTCCGAAATCGCCTGATGCTCTGGAACAAGCCCGTCGTCGTCTGATGATTGAAGAATTGCTTGTGCTGTCTCTTGGTATCCGTTCACTCAAACAGCAACACAAAGAAGCACGTGGAACAAATATAACTGCAGATTACACAGAGGAATTCCTCTCTTTGTTACCTTTTTCACCCACATCTGCCCAGCGCAGAGCGATGAACGACTGCGCCAGGGATATGCTTACAGGCGTTGTTCCTATGAACAGACTTGTTCAGGGTGACGTTGGCTCAGGTAAGACTGCTATTGCTGCTTGTGCTTGCTATAATATGGTGAAAAACGGCAAGCAGGCGGCTTTTATGGCACCAACCGAGATTCTTGCCGAACAGCATTTTGCAACCTTGAAGAAATTGTTTGCTGACACTGATGTTACAGTGGGCCTTCTCACAGGCTCAGCTACAGCATCAAATAAAAAGAAAATACGTGAAGCTCTCGAAAGAGGCGAGATTGATATTGTTGTTGGTACTCATGCACTAATTACCGATAAAACAGTATTCAAGTGTCTTGGACTTGCAATAACAGATGAACAGCATCGTTTTGGTGTATCTCAGCGTTCCAAACTTCTGACAAAAGGTGAGGATCCTCATCTTCTTGTTATGAGTGCAACTCCTATTCCGAGAACTCTTGCTTTGATTATTTACGGTGATCTTGATATTTCAATTGTTGACGAGATTCCTCCCGGCAGACAGCCTATAGACACCCTTCTTATCGGCACCGATAAACGTCATCGTGCTTTTGGATTCATAAAGAAGGAACTTGATATGGGTCACAGAGCCTATATTGTCTGTCCTTTGGTTGAAGAAGATGACTCTGACCTTACTGCTGCCGAAGAATATGGCGCTGAACTTATGCTTGAGGAGTTTTCACAATATGCCGTGGGAATCATCCACGGAAAGATGAAATATCAGGATAAAGAAAAAACAATGCGTAAGTTTGCAAGCGGTGAACTTCAGCTTCTTGTGGCTACAACAGTTATTGAGGTAGGTGTTGATGTGCCCAGTGCTACTGTTATGATGATAGAAAATGCCGAAAGATTCGGTCTTTCTCAGCTTCATCAGCTCAGAGGCAGAGTAGGCAGGGGAGACAGTAAATCATATTGTATTCTTGTTTCCGATAACACCTCAGAAAATACTCAGAAACGTTTATCTGTAATGACTGCTACATCGGACGGTTTTAAGATTGCAGATGAAGACCTGCGACTCCGTGGTCCGGGTGACTTTTTCGGTGAACGTCAGCATGGCCTGCCTAAACTTGCAATTGCTGATTTTTCAGATATGAGCACGCTGTACATATCTCAGGATATTGCAGAGGATATTCTGAAGGATAGTCCGGATCTGAGTGATGATAAGTATAAAGGTCTCAGAGCTTCTATCCGCAGACTTTTCAAGGATTCTCAGAATATAATGAACTGATACATTAAAAAAACGCCACTGTACAGTGGCGTTTTTATGTTGAATAGTGTATGATGTTGTCAGAACTGACGGCTTTTCCTTGTTCCGTCAATTGGTATGATTTCTTCGAAAACTGCAAAAGCATTGTCACTTACAACAAAGTCAACGTGCAGGTTTCCGAAAAACCATTTGTCGTATCTTACTTCACTGTTCATCTGTTCAAGAAAGTCATTGACAGGGTTTGTGGTGCAGTTGTGCCATATTTTATGTTTATATGTTGCAGATGCTTCATGAGTGATGATGTAATCGACTTCACAGTTGAAGCTTTTCAGTTTGTTGACCGCATATATCATTTCTTCTTCTGTAGGCAGTTCTCTTTCAAACCATGCACCAGAATCCATAAGCTGATTAAGATCAGAGCTGACTCCGCCGCCGAAAGTGAAAATGAACTTTCCGTCAATGTCGTATATTTCACCACGCATAAGATGGTAAATGTTTCTTGCAATTTTGCGGGCTTTACCCTGACAGAAATCAACCTCAGGATAACTTTCCAGAAGATCAAAATTTTCGTGGGTACCGTCTACAAAAAGAATTGTATATTTCTGGCTTTTCAGAAAATCCAGTTTTTCGGTTTCTTCTTCACTGTTATCCCAAAGAAAACCGAAGTCTCCGCATATTATCAGGTGGTCTTTTTTTGTTAACTTTTTAAGTTCTCTTTTTTTGAATCTTTTTATATCCCCGTGGGTATCTCCGGTAACATATATCACGGTAAAAACTCCTTAGAAAAAATCCCATAACTCATTGAAATAGTCAGACTTCTATTGTATAATACATTTATATTATCATTTTCGCGCCTGATTGTCAAAGGAAATGCAGGTGTGAACTCTATATTGTCAATATTTGTTATTTGTTTATATGAAAGGATATATTATGAAAAAATTCTTGCGACTGATTTGTTGCCTGTGTGTTGTGTTTGTGCTTGTGTCTTCAGTGATTTCAACATCAGCAATTACCTATGATTACGGAAAAGAGATTGAGTCAGAGACTGTTCTTCTTATAAATATGGATACAGGAATCCCTGTGCTTGAAAAAAACGTGGATATGGTACGTTATCCTGCATCTCTTACTAAGATTATGACTTATATCATAGCTTATGAGAATATTGATGATGTATATAATACCCGTGTTAAAATCAGACAGGAAGTTCTTAATCCTCTTCTTGGTACAGGCAGCAGTATGTCGGGCCTTGATTATAAAGTAGGCGAGTCAGTCACTGTAATCGACCTGCTTAATTGCCTGATGATAACCTCAGGTAATGATGCTGCTCTGGTGCTTGCTGACTATGTGGGCGGAGGAGACACAGACAAGTTTGTAGAAATGATGAATAAAAAAGCTCAGGAACTTGGTTGTGAGAACACTCATTTTGTGAATCCTCACGGTCTTCACGATGACGACCATTATTCCACGGCTTATGACCTTTATAAAATCACAAGCTATGCACTTACTCTTCCTTTGTTCTCTGAGATTACCGATACTGCCACATATTACTGTGAGGGTGATGATTATCCTCTGGTAACAACAAACTTTATGATTGATGTCAATCGTGGCGGAGATTACTATTATACTTACGCAAAGGGAATCAAAACAGGAACCACAGACCAGGCAGGAAGATGCCTTATTACAAGTGCAATTGCAGACGGATACGCATATATGTGTATCTGTATGGGTGCGCCTTATGAAAACTCAGACCATAACGGTGCAATGACAGATGCAAAGGAGCTTCTTCGTTGGGCGCTTCTTGATCTGGAACTTGCGCGTATGCTCACAACAGATACACCTGTATGTGAAGTGGACGTGAATTTTACCGCATCAGATAAAGCAATTCTTCTTTATCCTGCTCAGACGGTAAACACAATCCTCCCTAAAGAACATAAAGCGGAAGATGTAAGAGTTGTCCCTGATGTGCCCGAAACTGTTGATGCTCCTGTTACAAAGGGAGATATCATCGGAAAGGCAACCGTATACTACAAAGATGAGGCTGTTCAGACAGTTGACCTTGTTGCAAGCGAAGATATAGAAAGAAGTGCTTTTGCATATACAATGCACATTTTCAAAGTTATTCTTACTTCCTGGCCTTTCTGGATTGCATTCATCATTGCACTGATTCTTATTATTGTGTATATCTCCCTTGTTTCTAATGTGAAAAACAGCAAGAAACAGCGCAGAGTTAAAAAATACAGACGTATGTAATTTATGCATATATAGTAAACGCACCTGATTACAGGTGCGTTTTGCTTATGCTACGGTGAAAGAGGGGAGGTACCACACAAGTGCTTCCTGCCAGTTTAATCCTTGTCTGCATAAATAATCTATACCATAGATACTTACCCCACAAGGGTATATAGCACCTCTTATGTAATTATTACTTAATGTGTCCCAAGGAGAAGCAACTGATTCTATGTATGGATATTCATCACTTGTTGCTGTGAAACCACCATTTTGCGGTACCATGGGAATTGCCATCTGTTTGTTGTCATATAGTAATATGTATTCACTTTCGCTATATAGTGTTTTGAGTTCTTCAAAGAAACTATCGCTGTATTTACTTATTTCGGTTTCGAATTCGGAAACACCCTGAGCTTTCAGATACAGATAGTTATTCTTGCATATGGCAAGCATCGCTTTCTTAGTTTCAGTATCTGCTTCTTCTGTGATATGCTCCATTACCTTGCAAACTATTATTTCTGTTTCTTCATCAGTGAGTTTTTGCTCTGGAATAGTTTCATCTGCAGTAGTAACTGAGTGTAATGATTTTTCCTTGTTATTTGTGTTGTTTTGAATTATCTTTGGTGTTTCAAGTCCTTTTATTCCGGAAAACATTGGAATAAGTGCAATAACGAGTAATAAAAATATACTCCATATAATTATTTTCTTCATATTATTTCTCCAATTATTTTCTTCTTCTGACAACTGATTTGCTGTCAAAACGCCTTGACAACAGATAGTGTTTGGAATACAATATATTTGTGTTTATATGCCTTACAGGTAATATATATTGAGCGTTTTTGCTTTTTATTCGGATTTAATATGTTTTATGTTTTAAGACGGTTAGAATTTAACCGTAGGGAAGGAGTATGAAATGAAATCTATCAAATCCTTGGTAAAATGGATCCTGTTTGTTCCTGTTTGTCTTATGTCAGTAGCACTTATTACACTCTGCGGTTTATATCCTGCTTCTGTTACTGATTATTTTACAACCGATATGAACGGAATTGCAGAAATTATAGCATTCAGTGTGCTGGGCTTGTTTATTGCTTGCTTTGTTTTAGCTTTGTTTGATAAAACAACCTCTCCCATACATATGCTCAAGAAGAACTTCTTCTGTGGAGCAACAGCATTTCTTTCAGCTTTTGGTCTTGCATGCACCGCTGCTCTTGACGTTACAACTATGATTCAGACAGGTAATCTCGAGATTGTTTCTGTTATTACATCGGTGTTTACTGCATTGAGCGGTGTGGCTATGTTGTTTATCGGAATTAATCATTTCACAGGCACCAACACCCCCAAGGAGATTTCTATTTTTTATCTCTCTCTTCCTTTGTGGTGCGGTGTACACCTGATTGACAGATTCCTGGGTCATACAGCAACTCCTGTTGCTGCAGCAGACACACTTGATCTTATTATGTTTGTCGCTCTTGCAATGTTCTTTATCAATGCTATGATGATTCATGCGGTTATTCCCGGCAAGAATGCAGTTAAGTCTGCAATCACATTCGGTTTCCCTGCGGTTGTGATTTCTTTTGTATACGGTCTTTCTCTTCTGTTCAATGTTATGAATTCGGCAGGCAGCAGTCTTATTGACTATATCCCTGCAGCAACATATTGCATAGTTGGTCTTTATGTGCTTGGTTTTACTGCAGAACTTTCCTTTAAGTTCAAGACTACAGAAGAGCAGATGATTCTTGAGTCGGTTGATGATAATAACGACGAAGAAGATTCTGATGAGGTTTCAGAGTCTGATTCTTATGATGACGTTACAGAGGACGAAGTTTCTGAAAATGCAGATGTTCAGGAGACTTCCCCTGAAGAAATCGTTGTTTTTGATGATGTAGAGCCTGCTGTTATTCGTGTTGCCGAAGAAGATGATACCGAAGACGATACAGCAGAAGCGTTCACTGATGTTGATGTTCCTGTTAATCTGCCTGATGAGGAAGAGGAAGAAGACTCACAGTGTGATATTGCAGAGGAACTCTACAGAGCAGCACAGGAGAGAGATTCTGTTTCAGAAAAAGTGACAGAGTCTGTAACTGATGCAGCGGAAAGCGAGGAAGAAATGATTATTGATGGTGAAGAAACAGTAACATCTGTTCCTGCAGCTAAAAGTTCAAACTCCGAGTCAAGACCCAAGGGTCCTACCGTGAGAGAAGCTGTTATGTATGATGATGAAGATTTTATCCTTACTGTTGACGGTTCCGATGTAGATGCAGAAACCCCTGATGCCGACCCCGAAGATATCTCTTCTTTCATTCTTGATAAACAGGAAGATGTAGAATCTCCGGGTACAGTTGCAGCAAAGACATATGCTGATCGCCTTGATGAGATTGATCAGCTTATTATCAGTATTCAGGGCGGAGATGCTCCTTCTGACAATTGATTTTAAGGGCGGTTTTTCCGCCCTTTTGTTTTTAGAAAAGGTGATATTATGAAGAATAAGGCTTTATCTGTGTTATCTTTATTTGTTGTTTTGTGTCTGATGATTACGTTTCCTGTTACTGTTTCAGCTGCATCTGAATATGTAGTTGACAATGGTGTTCTCACAAAATATAACGGAAGTTCCAATACAATTACAATTCCTTCCGATGTATATTATATTGCTGATTCTGTATTTGAAAACAATACCTCCATCACATCTGTCAACCTCAATGGG
This sequence comes from Ruminococcus sp., assembly GCA_045540595.1. Lineage (GTDB taxonomy): Bacteria > Bacillota > Clostridia > Oscillospirales > Acutalibacteraceae > Ruminococcoides. Next base: position 3,265 of record JAZQHL010000060.1, on the reverse strand, counting down.
GTTTCTATTATCGGCAATAAAGCGTTTTCCAATTGCACATCTTTGAAAACAGTTACAGGTGGTGAAAATGTTACATCTTGCGGTGCATATGCTTTCTATAATACTCCCTTTCAGAATTCATACATCGGCAAGAGTCTGGTTCTTGGAAATATTCTTGTGTATTCATCTGAAAAAGACGATGTGATTATCGACCCTTCAGTGGTTTCTGTTGCTCCTTATGCTTTTGTCAATAATTCAGGAATCACATCGGTGAGAATCGGAGATAACGTTGCTTCTGTAGGCGAGGGCGCTTTTTATAACTGCACATCTCTTAAAGATGTAATTGTCAGCAAATATGTTTCCTATATTGGTGCTTTCGCTTTTGATAAAACACCGTATCTTTCTTCTTTAAAAGATGATTTTCTTATTCTTGGCAAAGGTATCCTTGTTGATGTTAATACCACAGCATCTGAAGTTACAATTCCCGATTCTGTTGAGCAGATAGGTGCAGGTGCTTTTATGAACAATAAGAATCTGAAAAAAGTAAACATTCCTGAAACGGTTACTGCAATCGGTATGCGTGCCTTTGCAGGTTGTACCGCTCTGAGCAGCGCTGATTTGCCTGAAAGTCTGGTGCTTCTTGATAAAGAGGCTTTTTCAAACTGTTATGCATTGAAGTCTGCTGTGATTCCCTCGGGAGTTTCTTTGCTTGGTGAAAGTGTGTTCATAAATTGTACAGCTATTAAAAACGCAAAAGTTTGTGCAGGTGTTTCTGTAAGCAAGGGTCTTTTTGCAAACTGTTCAGGTCTTGAGTATGTTATGCTTTCAGAAGGCACAGAAAGCATCGGGGAGTATGCTTTCCTCAATTGTAAAAATATTAAGGAAATGTCAGTGCCTGCAAGTGTTAAGTCTGTTGCTGATAATTCCTTTACAGGTGCTTCATCTTTATCGGTCTGGTGTGTAGAGAATTCTATTATAGATATTTACTGTATGTCAAAGGGTATTAAGTCCTATGCTATAGGAGATGCAAACCTTGATGGTACAGTCAATATCCGTGATGCAACAGAGATTCAGAAGGCATCTGCTAAAATTCTCACAATGGATATCAGTGCTTGCCTCAGAGGAGACGCTGACTTCAGTTGTGAAATCAATGTCCGCGATGCTACCGCAATACAGAAGTACACAGCTGGAATAGTCTGATATTCTTTCGAAAATATAGATATAATTTATCTTTTTTGATTGACTTTCAAAAGAATTAGTGATATTATAATTTTCAATCGGATATTTGAACGATGATGGGGACAAAATCCTTTACTCCTGTCTACAGAGAGCAGATACATGGCTGAAATATCTGCGGCAAGGATAATTGAAATACCACCCCTGAGTCTGTGCAGGAAATGGCACAGCGGTCGCACCGTTATATGCATTGAGGGTACATTTGTACCGAAGTTGGGTGGAACCACGACGTATGTTATCGCCGTCCCGATATTCTCTCAGAGAATTATCGGGCGGCTTTTATTTTTTCAGAAAGGATGTTTTTAATGATTAATGTTGAACTTAAAGGCGGAGTTGTAAAAGAGTTCGAGCAGAACACAACCGCTGCTGATGTAGCAAAATCACTGGGTGCAGGTCTTTATAAGGCTGTTTGTGCCTGTAAAATTGACGGGGTACTCTGTGACCTTCGTACACCTTTGACTGCAGATTGCAAACTTGAACTTCTCACTTTTGATGATGAGGAAGGCAAGCGTGCATTCTGGCATACTTGCTCTCACGTACTTGCTCAGGCTGTAAAGCACCTTTATCCCAATGCAAAACTTGGCATCGGTCCTGCAGTTGACAATGGTTTCTACTATGACTTTGATGTAGAGAAGCCTTTTACTCAGGAAGATCTTGAGGCGATCAAGAAAGAGATGAAGGCTATAGTAAAGTCCGGTATCGAGCTTGAGAGATTTGAACTTGAGCCTGTTGAAGCAGAGAAACTTCTTGCTGATATGGGTGAGGATTACAAAGTAGAGCTTGTTCGCGAACACGCAGATAAAGGTGAAAAAATCAGCTTCTACAAGCAGGGTGATTTCACAGACCTTTGTGCAGGTCCTCACCTTATGAGTGTTGCTGTGCTTAAGGCTTTTGAGCTTACAGCCTGCACAGGTGCTTACTGGAGAGGTGATGCAACAAAGGCTCAGATGTGTCGTGTATATGGTACAGCATATCCCAAGGCTTCTCAGCTTGAGGAGTATCTTGAGATGATGGAGCAGGCAAAACTCCGTGATCACAACAAACTCGGTCGTGAACTTGAACTTTTCACAACTTCTGAACTTATCGGACAGGGACTTCCCATTCTTCTTCCCAAGGGTGCAAGAGTTATCCAGCTTCTCCAGCGTTTTGTTGAAGATGAGGAACAGAGAAGAGGTTGGCTCCTTACAAAGACTCCCTTTATGGCAAAGTCTGATCTTTATAAAGTATCCGGTCACTGGGACCATTACAAAGACGGTATGTTTATTCTTGGTGACGAAGAAAAGGATAAAGAAGTGTTTGCACTTCGTCCTATGACTTGTCCCTTCCAGTATCAGGCATATCTTAACCGCGGCAGAAGCTACCGTGACCTTCCCCTGAGATATAACGAGACTTCCACACTCTTCCGTAACGAGGCAAGCGGTGAAATGCACGGTCTTATCCGTGTCCGTCAGTTCACAATCTCTGAGGGACATCTTATGTGTACTCCCGAGCAGCTTGAGGATGAGTTCAAGGGCTGTCTTGAGCTTGCTGTGTATATGCTCAAAACTCTCGGTCTGTACGAGGACGTATCCTTCCGTTTCTCTCAGTGGGATCCCGAGGATAAAGAGAAGTACATCGGTACTGTTGAGCAGTGGGACGAGGCTCAGGGTGTAATGGGCAGAATCCTTGATAATCTTGGTATTGATTACAAGATCGGTATCGGTGAAGCGGCTTTCTATGGTCCTAAGCTTGATATCCAGATTAAGAACGTATACGGCAAAGAAGACACACTTATTACAATCCAGGTTGACCAGCTTCTTGCTGAAAAGTTCGGTATGGTTTATGTTGATAAGGACGGTACAAAGAAGAATCCTTATATTATTCACCGTACATCAATCGGTTGCTATGAGCGTACAATGGCTCTTCTCATTGAGAAATATGCAGGTGCTTTCCCCATGTGGCTTGCTCCTGTTCAGGTTAAGATTCTTCCCATCGCAGACAGACATCACGACTATGCATACGATGTTAAGAGAGCACTTGAAGCAAAGGGTATGCGTGTAGAGGTTGATGA
>JAZQHL010000059.1:0-22838 GCA_045540595.1 Ruminococcus sp. | reverse complement strand
TTTGTCTTGCTCTTACCTTCCAGGGTATCAGCGAGAGGAATGACGGCCAGCCCTTTGAGATTATCTTCCCTCCCGAGGGCTCACCTTTCTCTCTGACAGGTACCGCTATCGTCAAGGGACACGAGGATAAAAAAGGCGTTGACGAGGTGTTTGATTATATTGCAAACGTTTTCCTCAAATATGACAAAGAATATTTCTGTCCTGAGACCATCTATGACGGACAGATGAATTATATTGAAAACTACCCTGAGAATATACCTTATGCTGATATGACAGGTATTCAGGATTATGCTCAGAAAGAGAGGCTGCTGTCAATATGGAAGTATTAAACACAAAACTTTCAGTAAGAAATCTGAATAAAACATACGCAGGCAAAACTGTTCTCAACAATATCAGTTTTGACCTTATGGAGGGTGAATTCCTCTCTATTCTGGGTCCTTCAGGCTGTGGTAAGACCACTCTGCTCCGAATCCTTATCGGACTTGAAAAGGCAGACTCAGGTGAAATCATCAAGGGCGGACAGGATATCTCAGACCTTGCAAGCTTTGACAGAGGTATGGGTATCGTTTTCCAGAACTACGCACTTTTTCCCAATATGACAGTTCTGCAGAATGTTATGTATGCACTGACACTGAGAAAGGATACCAAGAAGCAGGCTCGTGAAATTGCTGAGCGTACACTGGAGCAGGTAGGTCTTACAGACCAGATGCACAAGCGTCCTCATCAGCTTTCAGGCGGTCAGCAGCAGAGAGTTGCTATTGCACGTACTCTGGCGATGAATCCCGATGTTATTCTTCTTGATGAGCCTATCTCTGCACTTGATGTAACAAACAGAGAGATTATGAAGGCTGAGCTTAAATCCCTGCAGAAGAAGTTCAACGCAACAATGCTCTTTATCACTCACGACCAGGAAGAGGCTTTCTTCCTTTCTGACCGTATCATGGTTATGAGCGAGGGTAACATTGAGCAGATGGCAACTCCTCTTGACCTTTATCAGAATCCTGCAAATGACTATATCCGTGAATTCGTTGTAGAACAGCTTGATAAGAAGTATCAGGATCTTTCCAGATACACAGGACGAGGTAAATATGAAGATAAATAAGAACAAGGGCTATTTCGGCTTTAAGTATCTGCTGATTGCGTACTTGCTGGTTAGCATTGTTCTGCCTATCATCTACCTTTTCAGCAGTATCAGGGGCAACCACATTGCAGATGTTTTATCTTCTGCTCAGTTTTTCCCCATGCTTAAGAACTCTGTAATAACTACAGTTATTGCAACCGCTATTTCGGTAGCACTTTCCTTTGCGCTTGCCTGGATGATCAACCGCTCCAACATCAAGTTCAAATCCTTCTTTGTTGTTCTCTTCACAATTCCTATGCTCATTCCCAGTATTTCACATGGTATGGGACTTGTTTTCCTTTTTGGTGACAACGGTATTGTGACAAACCTTCTGGGACTCAACATCGGTCTTTATGGCTATAAGGGCATTATAATGGGCTCTGTGCTCTACTCTTTCCCTGTATCCTTCCTGATGTTCAACGACTCCTTCCAGTATGAGGACTACACAATCTATGAGGCTGCAGGTGTGCTTGGCATGTCCAAGTTCAGACAGTTTATCTCTATCACTCTGCCCTCTATGCGCCGCACAATTGTTTCTGCAATCCTTGCAGTTTTTACAATGATCTTCACCGACTACGGTGTATCTCTTATGACAGGCGGCACAGATATGACCCTGCCTGTATATATGTACCGTGAAGTTATCGGCATGATGAACTTCTCAGGCGGTGCTGTAGTAGGTGTTGTGCTTCTGCTTCCTGCTATGGTTGCATTTATTATGGACCTTAGAAACAGCGGTATCAACGCATCAGGCAGCACAGTTACCAAGGCATACCTCATTGAAGAGAACAAGGGCAGAGATGTGGTTGTATACATAATCTTTGCTGTTGTAATCCTGCTTCTTTGCCTGCCTATCTTTGCATTTGTACTTCTGAGCTTTGTAAAGCAGTATCCTGTAGATATGTCTTTCAACCTGGAGACTGCAAAGAAACTTCTTTCTTCAGGTATAGGTCAGTATTTCGTCAACTCTGTAGCAGTTGCACTGCTCACATCCCTTGTAGGTACCTGCCTTTCCTATTTCTCTGCTTATGTTACAGCAAGAAGCCAGAAGGCGATTTCAAACGGACTGCTCCACTTTATCAGCATGTTGTCTCTGGCAGTGCCCGGTATTGTTCTGGGTCTTTCCTATGTACTTACATTCAAGAATGTTCCTATTTACGGCACAATCTTCATTCTTGTGGTTGTAAACATTGCTCACTTCTTCTCATCACCCTATCTGCTGGCATACAACTCACTTTCCAAGTTCAATCCAAATCTTGAGGACGTGGCAGATACACTGGGTATCAACAGAATGAAGCTCCTTTTCTCTGTTTATATCCCCAGCACAAGGGCTACAATCGTAGAGATGTACAGCTATTTCTTTGTAAACGCAATGATTACAATTTCTGCTGTATCCTTCCTTATGAATTTCCGCACAATGCCTCTATCGCTGCTGATTCCTCAGCTTGAATCCCAGTCATTCATCGAGGGTACCGCAATGGTTTCTCTGATGATTCTTGTTATCAACCTTGTAGAGAAGGGCATAGCCTTTGCAGTAAAGAAGAACGTTGCAAAGGAAGAGCAGAAGCTTCTTTCTGCTCCTGCAGAAACAGAAGGAAACTAAAACTTCCATTAACTTTTCATAAGCCTGACAGCAAGTTTATGCTGTCAGGCTTTTTGTTTTGCGATTGACAAACTGAGAATTTAGTAATATACTTCTCTTAGATTAAGTTTGCAACAAGCAAACAAGAAAGGAGAATTTCAGTATGATTTACAGCGAGGTAGTTTTAAGCTAACTGAATAGTGGCGCGGTGTTTATATTCAGGGACTTTATGCCCCTTTATTTGTCGTGCCGTTTTAAGGAACCTTTCGTGAATTTATGTCTGACACTCAGGCACACTCAAAAAGGGGTGTGTATTTTTTATGTCTGTTTCAGCCGCAGAAATCCTCAGAGGGTTACTTTCTGCGGCTTTTTTGTGTCCATTTTCAGTTAGCGGAAAGCAGATTAATTACACAATACAACTGATTTTGGAGGAACAAAAGTTGAATATAAAAGATTACGGTTTCAGTTATGATTTAATGCCTGAAAATGCAAGCGGTACCCCTGCAAGGATAACCGCAGTTCATAAAGGCAGATTCGGCATAGTTTCAGACTTCGGTGAGGGTTATGCTCAGCTCAAGTCAAAAGAATATTACTACGATGGAGAAGTGTTCCCTACAGCAGGAGATTTTGTGCTGATAGATTACATAGAAGACGGTGACAGCAGAATCACCGCTACCCTGAAGAGGAAATCCTACTTCTCTCGCCGTGACCCTGACAAGGGCAGGGGTGAGCAGGCAGTTGCTGCAAACTTTGATTATGTTTTTATAATGCAGTCGCTTAATGAGGATTTTAACCCGAAGAGGCTTGAAAGATATCTGACAGCAGCAGGTCAGTCAGGGGCGGAGCCTGTGATTATACTTACAAAGGCAGACCTTACAGAGGATTACCTGCCATATATCCTGGAGGTAAGCCGTGTAGCAGAGGGAATTCCTGTTCACATAGTAAGCGCGAAAACAGGTTTTGGTCTTCAGGAACTGTCAGGGTATCTTGAAAAAGGCAAGACCCTTGTGTTTATGGGCTCTTCTGGTGTGGGTAAGTCAAGTCTTGTAAACACCCTTGCAGGTAAGGAAATTATGGATGTGAACGGTATCCGTGAGGACGACGGCAAGGGCAGACACACCACTACTCACAGAGAACTGATTATGCTTGATAGCGGCGTGATGATTATTGATACCCCAGGTATGCGTGAGCTTGGTATGTGGGATGTGACAGAAGGTCTTGGCGAAGCCTTTGCCGATGTTGAGAAGTATACAGGAAAGTGTAAATTCCGTGACTGCAAACACGAAGGTGAGCCCGGCTGTGCTGTGAGAGAAGCAATAGAAAAAGGCGAACTTGACCCCGTGCGCTTTGAAAGCTACAAAAAGATAAAAGCCGAGGCAAAGTATTCAGGCGATAAAACAGATTTTCTCAGGCGGAAACAGCAGTGGGGAAAGAACATAAGAAAATACGAAAAGAATAAGAAAAAGGAGGTCTGGTAATATGAACAGAACAATTAAGTCAATGGAAAATAAATACCTGCAGAGTTCACTCGATATGGTTAGAAGAACTTTTACAAACAGCGAAAGTACAGAAGACGCAGAAATTGTTGTAAACTTAATTAAAGAAATCAGAGCAAAGGAGTTTTATGTACCTGAGCTTGAACTGATTATGGTAAATGAGGAAGACGAAGTTATAGGTTATGCTCAGTTTTCAAGATTCCATCTGGGTGGGAAGTTTTCAGACGAACTTCTTATTTTAACTCCCGTTGCAGTAAAAACCGAACTTCAGCGCCGGCATATTTCTAAGGAAATAATAGAGTATGGACTTGATAAAGCAAAGGAAATGGGATTCAAAGTGGTTATTGTTGAGGGCAACCCGCAGAATTACCGCAATCGTGGTTTCCTTACTTCTGCTGATTTCGGTATAATAGCCGCAGAGAGTGTTGGTCTTCCTGCAGCAGAGTGCCTTATGGTGAAAAACTTAAGAAAATGCATGTAAAAAAATCAATGGTGTACTGGACTACACATTTTATGAAGCATTAAAATAAAAGGAGATAAAATATTATGAATATCAGAACAGAACGATTGACAATCACAAGATTTACAATGGATATGGCTCAGGCTGTACACGAGAATTCTCTTGATGAGGATAACCGCAGATTTGTGCCTGATGAGGTTTTTGAGACAGTAGAGGACGCTGCAGATACTCTGGAGTTTCTGATAGGTGTTTATGAGAACTGTGAGGGCCCTCTTGTATACCCTGTGCTGCTTCAGGATAATACATATATCGGCTATGTGCAGGCAGTGCCCTTTGAAGATAACAGATGGGAAATCGGCTATCACATTGGTGAGAGATACACAAAGAAAGGCTATGCTACAGAAGCAGTAGCGGCTTTTCTGCCTGTAATAATGAAAAAACTCAACATCACAGAAATGGTGGGCGTTTGCCTTGCAGACAACAAAGCTTCTGTCAAGGTAATGGAGAGAACAGGATTTGTGAAGGAGTTTCAGGGAATCGGAAACTATCAGGGAGCAGACAGAGAAATCTGCAGATATAATTACTTTATGAGCCCCAAGGATGTGGTAGTCAAGTTTTTTGAGGAGGGCTACACAAACCAAAACTTTGACTTTGTTATGCAGTGTGTGGCTGATGATTACATAGATAACAGTCCTGCAAACGCCAGAAGCAACGCAGATACAGTAGGAATCCTCAGAATTGTTGCAGGACAGTTTTCTGATTTTAAGGCAACTGTTACAGACGTTTTCTCAGAGGGGGAGATGGTTGCCGCCAGAATTCGCTTTGAGGGTGTGCACACAGGTGAGTGCATGGGAATATCACCCACAGGAAAGCGAATCTCTTTTGAGGCTTTGGAAAATTTCAGAGTAAAGAATGGAAAAATTGTGGAGTCCTGGGGTTACTGGCCTGATAAGGAAATTGAAGGTAAGCTCAAGGCTGAATAAATTTGTAACTTACAACAGAGTAAGCAAGGTGTCTGATTGGTGTCAGGCACCTTTTGCTTTTTTGTGACAGGAATTTGCATAAATATAAAAATACCCTTTTATAGTCTGTTGTTTTGTGATAAAATGTACTTATTCAGATAAAAAAAGGATGTTCGGTATGGCACCTAAAAGAAAACGAAGTCTTTTAGAAGACTGGAAAAATAATAAAGGACACATTGCCTGGATAATAGAACAGGGTAAGGGTTTCCGCAAATACACCTTTGGTTTTCTGCTTGTCAGTCTGGTGAGTATGCTTATTACCCTTGCTTCTTCTGTGGCAGGTAAGTATGTGGTTGATGCTGCAACAGGATTTGAGTCGGGCTCATTCTGGAAGTACATACTGATAATGATGGGTACAACCCTGTTTACAATTGTACTTTCTTTCTTTTCCACTCTTTTTTCAAGTTATGTAAGTGAAAAGTTTGCCTTTAATCTCAGGGCAGAGATGTTCGACCGTGTGCAGCGCAGTCGCTGGTTTGATATAAGCAAGTTCCACTCTGCCGATATACTTTCACGGCTTACAGGTGATGTGAATACTCTGGCAGGTGCAATCATCTCTATTGTGCCCACAGCCATAGTGGCTCTGACAGAACTTCTGATTGTTGCTGCTGTGCTTATTTATTATGACCCTGTTATGGCTTTGATCGGTCTTGTGGTGGGACCTATGGGAGTTATTGCAGGAACTGTTTTCAGACGGAAGTATATGAAATACCGCAAGGAACTCAGAGAAAGTGAGTCTGAGTACTACTCATTCTTTCAGGAGACTTTATTGAATCTGCCTGTTACAAAGACATTTCAGTTGGAAGAAAGAAACAAGGAACACTTTGAAGAAATAAGAGATAAGCGTCTTTCTCTTGTTATGAGAAGTTCACGGTTAGGTGCTTTTATGCATATCTTTATGAAACTTGTTTATCACATCGGATATGTGGTGGCTTTCAGCTGGTGTGCATACAGACTTTCTGACCCTACCACAGGCTACACCTATGGCACAATGACTCTGTTTTTGTCTCTTGTTTCTATACTTCAGGGTACAATCAAGAGTCTGGGTGCAATTATTCCTCAGATGTTTTCCACTATTATTTCGGCTCGGAGACTTCGTGAAATCACAGAAGTTCCTGCCGAGGAGGAAACCCAAAAAGAGGATATACCTCACAGTGTGGGACTGGAGATCCGCAATGTCAACTTTACCTATGAGAGTGAGAAGGTTCTTGATGGAGTATCGCTTTCAGTGAAGCCTTCTGAACGGGTAGGTATAGTGGGAAGCTCAGGTGCAGGAAAGACCACGCTGATAAGGCTGATGCTCTCGTTGATTGAAGCAGACGAGGGAGAGGCATTCTATACAGTTGACGGAGAGAAAGAAAATATTTCTCCTGACTCCAGACGATTTATCTCCTATGTGCCCCAGGGAAACACTCTGCTTTCAGGCACAATAAGAAGTAATCTGCTTGCTGCAGATGAAAATGCCACCGAAGAACAGATGTGGAAGGCTCTTGAGGTTGCCTGTGCTGACAGGTTTGTCAGCAGGAGTCCGAAAGGACTGGATACGCCTCTTTCTGAAAAAGCGGGAGGTATCTCTGAGGGACAGGCACAGAGAATTGCAATTGCAAGGGCAATTCTCAGAAACCGCCCTGTGCTTATACTTGATGAGGCGACCTCAGCCCTTGACGAAACTACAGAGGCAAAGATTTTTGAGCGTCTTACCGCCGAAACTGATAAAACTTGCTTTATTATTACTCACCGCAGGTCTATGCTCAGGTATTGTGACAGTGTGTTTGAAATTGACGGTGAGGGCAAGGCTCAACACAAGCCTTTGTAGTATAAAAAACAGGAATAAACAAGATATGGTATTTATAAGACAAACCCGATTTCTAACAGAAAAATGGGTTTGTCTTTTTGTTTAGTCAGTTAAATTATGAAATAAGATTGTCGTTTTTTATCCTTTGCCTTTTTTATGCTTGTTGTTCAAAAATTATTGCATTAGTTAGTGGATTTTGTTAATATATTATATGTATAGTGTGTAATTATATGTAAAAGTAGGCTTTATGTATACAGCACAAATTCAGTAAGAAGGAGAGGATTCTATGGCTTGGAAAAGAATTACCAGCATAGTATTACTTCTATGTCTGCTTTTGTCTTCCTTTGCAATGCCGGGCATCGGTGCTGCAAGCATAGATAAAGCAGAGACAGGCGCAAATGTAGACATAGCAGAAACGGGATGGGATGTTTCTGCCGGTACCACTGTCTACTTTGATGCCACAGGATGGACCACGAGCGGAAGGACCGTGTATATTATTATCGGTCACGGTTCCTGGTCGTCGTGTTGGGCAATGACAAATATTAAAAACACTAATATTTATTATTGTACAACATTGGATTGGGGCGGTGCCTCAGAATGGGCATTTATGTGTGCGGACAGCGGTTGGGGAGATGAAGGTCAGTCTCCTACAACTCGTAAGGCTTGGGCATACCACTCAACAAGCTGTCTGACTTCAGCACCCACCAATACTCTGTATAATACCAGTATGGCTACAAAGAACCTTAACTATAACCAGACAGCGTATGCCTGTTACCAATCTTCGGGCGGTGGTTCGTATTCTACAGGTACTACAGGCGGTACTGTATCTGCATCAGGCTATAAGTTATCGGGTACATCTGCATCAGCAGTCAGCACAACTTCATCGGGTACAGCTATCAGTTGTGCAACAGGCTCAACTGTTACCCTGAAGGCTAGTGCCAAAACAGGCTATACCTTCAAGGGCTGGTTTACTTCTACAACTGCAACTTCTGCAACAAGCACAAGTACAACCTTTACCTACACAAATGACGGTTCGGCAAAAACTTACTACGCTAAGTTCCAGCTGAACGGCCCTTATACCGTAAAAGTTGCTGCAAACAACACCTCTTATGGTACAGTTTCAGCAGGCTCTACATCAGTGTATTATGGTAAGACCACAACCCTTACCGCTAAACCCAATACAGGTTATTATTTCAGTAAATGGGCAGTCAACAGTTCTTCTTATGGTAGCCTTTCCAGCACTACCTCTGCATCTCCCACTCTGACTGTTTATAATAACGTAACTGCAACTGCAACCTTTACCGCTATTTCTGCGTCTGTAACTTTCTCAGCAGGTACAGGCGGCAAAGTTTCCAGTACAGGTGGTACAACAAGCGGTACAGGTACAAAGGCTTCAACCGCTACTGCCAACGCAGGATATACATTCACAGGTTGGACTATCTCAGGCGGTACTGCGGGTACGAACTACAAGATTACTTCAGGTACTACCTCAAGTGCGTCTATTACCATCCAGCCTCTGACTAATGGTGCGGCCATTACCTGTAAGGCTAATTTCTCTAAGAATACTTACACTGTATCAGTAAAGTCAAATAACACCACTTACGGTACTGTTTCACCAACCTCTGCTACAGGCGGATATGGTGATACCAAAAGTCTTACTGCTACACCTAATAGCGGTTATCACTTTACAGGTTGGTCACTTAACAGTAGTAACTATGGCAAACTTTCCAGCACTACTGCTACAAGCACTACACTTACCATATATAATAATGTAACCGTAACAGGTTCCTTTGCGGCAAACTCAGGTAAAGTAACCTTCTCAGCAGGTACAGGCGGTATTGTTTCCAGTACGGGCGGTACAACGTCTACCAACGGCTCAAAGTCGTCTACTGCTACTGCAAGTACAGGCTATACCTTCAGCGGTTGGACTATTACAGGCGGTACAGCGGGTACTCACTATAAGATTACTTCAGGCACTACCTCAAGTAGATCTATCACAATTCAGACACTTACCAACGGTGCAACAATTACCGCTAAGGCAAACTTTACTATAAACAGTTATACAGTAACATTCAAAGACTGGGACGGTACAACTCTTGCAACAAGAAGTGTTAACTACGGCTCTGCTGCAACTGCTCCTTCCAATCCCACCAGAACAGGTTACACTTTTGCAGGCTGGGATAAGTCTTTCACAAACATCACAGACAACACAACTGTTACTGCAACCTATAACATCAATACCTACACAGTAACCTTCAAGGATTGGGACGGTTCAACTCTTGCAACAAAAACCGTTAACCACGGCGCAAACGCAACTGCACCTTCCAATCCTACCAGAGCAGGTTATGAGTTTACAGGCTGGAGCGGTACATATACAAATGTAACATCAAACCAGACTGTTACTGCAACCTACAAGGATGTTCAGTATTACCTTATGGGTGATATGAACAGCTGGGGCGGCACAGTAATGTCCGAATCAGGTAATATCGCAAGCGTTACCGTTCATCTTGAACCCGGTAAATATGCGTTCAAGATTACAAAGGACGGTACTTGGTGGGGTAATGGCGGTACAATTGTTGATACCACTCTCAATACCTCATCTGTTGGTTGGGAAATGTCTACCTCAGCAGGCGACTGTACTCTGCAGGCATTCGGCGGTGATTATACCTTCAACTTCAACAAATCCACAGGTTTCCTTGAAGTTCTCTATAATCCCGACAGATTCACCGTAACCTTCTTCAACTGGGACGGCACAATGCTCAAGTCCGATGTTGTTATGAAGGGCAGTAATGCTACTCCTCCTGCTAACCCCACAAAGGCAGGTAACGCACAGTACAGCTATACCTTCTCAGGTTGGGATAAATCCTACACCAATGTTCAGTCAACTCTGGATATTCATGCTCAGTTCACACAGGTAACAAACAAGTACACAGTTACTTTCAAGAACTGGGACGGTACGGTGCTTTCAACCCAGAGCATTGCTTACGGCTCCAGTGCCACAGCACCCTCAAATCCCACAAGACCTGCAACAGCTCAGTATACCTACACCTTCACAGGCTGGAGCGGAAGTTATACAAATATTACAGGTGATGTAACTGTTACAGCACAGTATTCCTCTACTGTCAATAAGTACACCGTAACCTTCAAAGACTGGGACGGCACAGTGCTGAAGACCCAGACCGTTGAATACGGTGCAAATGCTACAGCACCTGCAAACCCCTCAAGACCTGCAACAGCTCAGTATACATATACCTTCACAGGCTGGAGCGGCTCTTACACAAATGTTAAGGCAGACGTAACTGTTACAGCGCAGTATTCATCTACTGTTAATAAGTATACAGTAACATTTAAAGACTGGAATGGCACAGTGCTTTCTACTCAGAGCATTGCTTACGGCTCAAACGCAACTGCACCTGCAAATCCCACCAGAACAGGTTACACATTTACAGGTTGGAGCGGCTCTTATACAAACATCAAGGGCGACGTAACTGTTACTGCAACATACTCTATCAACACCTACACAGTAACCTTCAAAGACTGGGACGGCACAGTGCTTTCTACTCAGAGTATTGCTTACGGCTCAAACGCAACTGCACCTGCAAACCCCACCAGAACAGGTTACACATTCAAGGGTTGGGATAAAGCCTTTACAAATATCAAAGCCAACACTGTAGTTACTGCAACCTATACTATCAATAGTTACACAGTAACCTTTAAGGATTACGATGGCTCAGTTCTTGCAACAAGAACTGTAAACTACGGCTCTGCTGCAACTGCTCCCTCAGATCCTTACAGAGTGGGTTATAAGTTCACAGGTTGGGACAAGGATTTCTCAAGCATTACAGAAAATCTTACTGTAACTGCACAGTACAGCGAGATTATCGTAAATCTCGTCGGCGGATTCAACGACTGGAACGCAGTTACAGGTCAGATGAAACTGGCTTCCGATAAGATTTACACACTTACTCTTAAACTCAATCCTGCTTCCTATGATTTCAAGATAATATCTGACGGAACATGGCTTGGTAACTGGGGTGACATTGAAGATACCACCACTGCAACCTCTGCTGTAGGTTGGGAGATGACTGCTGATGCAGGTGACTGTACTCTCAATGCTTCAGGCGGTACATATACATTCACCTTCAATACTGAGACAAGAATGCTGGTTATTGATTATGAGCCTGTATATTACACTGTTGTGTTCAAAAACTACGACGGCACAGTGCTTTCAACTCAGACCATAGCAATCGGCAGAGGTGCAACAGCACCCGAGGATCCCACAAGACCTGCAGATGCACAGTATACATATACTTTCTCAGGCTGGGACAAGGATTTCTCAAAGATTCAGTCTGATCTGACTGTTAATGCTTTGTATTCAACTGTTCTCAATAAGTACACCGTAACCTTCAAAGACTGGGACGGTAAGGAACTTAAAACCCAGACTGTTGAGTATGGCAAGGCTGCAACTGCACCTGCAAATCCCACCAGAACAGGTTATACTTTCGCAGGTTGGGACAAAGCATACACAAACATCAAAGGCAACACTACAATCACAGCAACCTATACTATTAATAGTTACACAGTAACCTTCAAGGATTATGACGGCAGAACTCTCAGCAGCCAGAACGTAAATTACGGCTCAGACGCAACTGCGCCTGCAAATCCCACCAGAACAGGTTACACCTTTGCAGGTTGGGATAAATCCTACAAGAACATCACAGGAGATATCACAATCACAGCAACCTATACTATTAATACATACACTGTAACCTTCAAGGACTACAATGGTAAAGTTCTTGCAACATGCACTGTAGAGCACGGTGCAGCTGCAACTGCTCCCGATTCACCTGTGAGAGCAGGCTACAAGTTCACAGGTTGGGATAAGTCCTTCTCAAATGTTACAGCAAACCTTACCGTAACTGCACAGTACAGCGAGATTATCGTAAATCTTGTTGGTGGTTTCAACGGTTGGGATACAACTGCAGGTAAGATGACTATGACATCTGACAATGTCTATACTCTTACTCTCTCTCTTGAGTCAGGCTCTTATCTGTTCAAGGTAATCTCTGATGGTGTGTGGATGGGTAACTACGGCACAATCGAGAATACCACAGTAACATCTTCTGCCATCGGTTGGGAAATGGATGCAAACGCAGTCGACTGTACACTCAGTGCTTCAGGCGGTACATACACATTCAACTATAACTACTCAACCAGAATGCTTGAGATTCTCTATGATGCAGCCGAGTACACCGTAACCTTCAAGGACTGGGACGGCAAGGTGCTCAGCACTCAGACTGTTGAGGCAGGCAAAGCTGCAACAGCTCCTGCAGACCCTGCAAGAACAGGTTACACCTTCAAAGGCTGGGATAAGGACTTCACAAACATCACAGCTGATACCGTAGTTAATGCAACCTATACTATCAATAGTTACACAGTAACCTTCAAAGACTTTGACGGCACAGTTCTTGCAACAAGAACTGTAGAATACGGCTCTGCTGCAACCGCTCCCGATGATCCTTACAGAAGCGGCTACAAGTTCACAGGTTGGGATAAGGATTTTTCCAACATCACATCTGACCTGACAGTTACCGCTAAGTATGAAGAGATAGTTGTAAACCTTGTTGGTGATTTCAACGGTTGGGATACAACAGCAGGCAAGATGACTATGTCTTCTGAAAACATCTATACACTTACCCTTGATATCGAGCCCGGCTCTTATTTGTTCAAGGTTATTTCTGACAGTGTATGGATGGGAAACTGGGGTATAATCGAGAATACCACCACAACCTCCTCCGATATCGGTTGGGAGATGGATGCAACTGCAGGCGACTGTACTCTGAAGGCTTCAGGCGGTACATATACCTTCACATACAACACAGCAACAAAAATGCTGGTTGTAACTTACGAAGCAGCCCGCTACACCGTAACCTTCAAAGACTGGGACGGCACAGTGCTCAGCACTCAGACCGTTGAGGCAAGCAAAGCTGCCACAGCTCCTGCAGACCCTGTAAGAACAGGTTACACCTTCAAAGGCTGGGATAAGGCCTTTACAAACATCACAGCTGATACAGTAGTCAATGCAACCTATACTATCAATAGTTACACAGTAACCTTCAAAGACTACGACGGCAAAGTTCTTGCAACAAGAACTGTAGAATACGGCTCTGCTGCAACTGCTCCTGCGGATCCTTACAGAAGCGGCTATGTGTTCACAGGCTGGGATAAGGATTTTTCAAAGGTTACAGGAAACCTTACTGTAACAGCAAAGTACGAAGAAATTATCGTAAACCTCCTGGGTGATTTCAACGGCTGGTCTCTGGACACAGGCAAGATGACAATGTCTTCTGAAAATGTCTACACAATTACCCTTGATATCGCACCGGGTACATACAAATTCAAGATTCTCACTGATGATGTATGGTATGGAAACACAGGTACCATCGAGAATACTACCACGACCTCCTCTGACGTCGGTTGGGAAATGACTCCCGATACAACTGACTGTACTCTCAATGCTTCAGGCGGTGCTTACACCTTCACATACAACACAGTAACAAAGATGCTGGTTGTAACTTACGAAGCAGACCGTTTCACAGTAACCTTCAAGGACTGGGATGGCAGAGTAATCAAGGCAGAGACAGTTGAGGCAGGTTCATCGGCAACAGCTCCTGCTGACCCCACAAGAACAGGCTACACCTTCACAGGTTGGGATAAGGATTTCTCAAACATCACAGGCGGTATGACAGTTACTGCTCAGTACACAATCAACTACTACACAGTAACCTTCAAAGACTACGACGGCACAGTGCTTTCTACACAGAGCGTTGCTTACGGCTCTGATGCAAAGGCACCTGCTGACCCCACAAGAGAAAGTGACGGACAGTACACATACACCTTCTCAGGCTGGGATAAGACATACACAAACATTTCTGCAGATACAATCATCACAGCAACATATTCAACCGAAGGTGTTTTCTACACTGTAACCTTCAAAGATTTTGACGGCACAGTGCTTAAAACAGAGACCGTTGCCTACGGTGCATCTGCAACTGCTCCCGAGTCACCTGTGAGAACAGGTTACACCTTCACAGGTTGGGACAATAACTTCACAAACGTAAAGTCAGATATCACAGTTTCTGCGGTTTATGAAGTAAACACTTACACAGTAATCTTCAAGGATTATGATGGTAAAGAGATTGACAGCCAGACTGTAAATTACGGTGCAGCTGCAACTGCTCCCGAAGTACCCGTAAGAAACGGCTACAAGTTCACAGGCTGGGATAAGGAAATCTCCAACATCACAACTGACCTTACAGTTACTGCACAGTATGAAGAGATCGTTGTAAACCTTCTGGGTGACTTCAACAACTGGTCCATAGAGACAGGTAAGATGACTCTGACTACTGACAATATCTTCACAATGACACTGGACCTTGAGGCAGGTCCCTATCTGTTCAAGGTTCTCACAGATGATATCTGGTATGGAAACGACGGTGTTATTGAGAATACAACTCTTGCTACTTCTGCTATCGGTTGGGAAATGATTGACGGTGCAGGCAACTGTACACTTAACGCTTCAGGCGGTACATACACCTTCAATTACAATTACTCAACAAGAATGCTTGAGGTTATCTATGAAGCAGCTCAGTACACAGTAACCTTCAAAGACTTTGACGGCACAGTGCTCAGCACTCAGACTGTTGAGGCAGGCAAAGCTGCTACAGCTCCTGAGGCACCTGCAAGAACAGGTTATACCTTCACAGGTTGGGATAAGGAATTTACAAGCATTACAGCAGATACAGTAGTTACTGCAACATATAAGGTTATTACCTACACAGTAACCTTCAAAGATTTCGACGGCACTGTTCTCAAGGAAGAAACAGTTGACCACGGACAGAGTGCAACTGCTCCCGAAGCTCCTGCAAGAGACGGTTACCTGTTCACAGGTTGGGATAAGGAATATTCCAATATTACAGAATCAATAACCGTAACTGCTACTTACAAGGAAGTTGTTGCAGATGATCCCAATGTATATCTGGTTGGCTCCTTCAATGACTGGGCAACAAACACTGTTATGACTCAGTCAGGTGATGTTGTTTCTGTTACCCTTGAGCTTGAACCCGGCACATACCTGTTCAAGATTCTTACCAACAATAAATGGTACGGAAACTATGGCATTATTGATGATACAACCACTACCACTGCTGCTATCGGTTGGGAAATGATTGACGGTGCAGGTAACTGCACACTCAACGCAACAGGCGGTTTCTACACATTCAATTACAACACAGAAACAAAGATGCTTGAAGTTCTCTGCGAGCTTAACTACTTCACAGTTACATTCGTAAACTATGATGGTACAGTTATCGAGTCACAGAGCATCAAGAAGGGCTCTGCAGCCATAGCTCCTGCAGACCCCACAAGAGCAGCTGATGTGCAGTACACCTACACCTTTGCAGGTTGGGATACAGATTTCTCAGACATTCAGGGTGAGATTACTGTTACAGCTACATACACACAGACCCTCAAC
Source organism: Ruminococcus sp. (assembly GCA_045540595.1). Taxonomy (GTDB): domain Bacteria; phylum Bacillota; class Clostridia; order Oscillospirales; family Acutalibacteraceae; genus Ruminococcoides. Next base: position 6,833 of record JAZQHL010000059.1, on the reverse strand, counting down.
AAGTACACAGTAACCTTCGTAAACTACGATGGTGAAGTGCTTAAGACCGAAGAGGTTGAGTACGGCAAGGGTGCAACTGCTCCTGAGTCACCCACAAGACCTGCAAACGGTGAGTGTTACTACACCTTCGCAGGCTGGGATAAAGACTTCTCAGACATCACAGGCGACCTTACTGTTACAGCACAGTTCACAGCAAACGGAACAAAGTACACAGTAACCTTTATGGATTGGGACGGCACAGTGATTTCAACACAGAGTGTTGTTTACGGCAATTCTGCTGCAGCTCCTGCTGATCCCACAAGAACAGGTGATGTTCAGTATTCTTATGTATTCTCAGGTTGGGATACAGATTATTCCTACATTGTTGAGGACACAATTGTAACAGCAACCTATACACCTACTGTAAATACTTACACTGTAACCTTCACAAACTATGACGGCACAGTGCTCAAAACTCAGCTGGTGGCATACGGCAAGAGCGCAACTGCTCCTGCAAATCCCGAAAGACCTGCAACTGCACAGTACACATATAAGTTTGCAGGCTGGGATAAGGATTTCAGCTTCATCTCAGGCAATACAACAGTAAAAGCCACATACACTGCATCTGTAAATTCAAACTCAGGCAGCACAGGCATTTATAACCTTGCAGGTGAAGTGCAGCAGGGCCAGATTCTTCAGGCTTGGTGCTGGTCTTACAACAACATCAGAGCAAACCTCCAGACTATTGCAAGTCAGGGCTTCTCTGCTATTCAGGTATCTCCCATTCAGCCTATCAAGGAAAGCACAACAAACGGCTGGAATACACTGATGAACTCCTCCTGGGTTATCTATCAGCCCGTAGCCTTTACCATTGAAACAAACTACTTCAATGCACAGGGCACAAAGAGTGAGTTCCAGGCAATGTGTGCAGAAGCACACAAATACGGAATCAAGGTTATCGTTGACGTAGTTTTCAACCATACAGCAAATGATATGAGTGAGAACACCATCCATCCCTGGGTTCCCTCAGACCTTAAGGACAATCCTGATTGCTGGCACGATATCACAAAGACAATCTACAACTTTGATAATCGTTATGAAACAACTCACTATTGTCTCAGTGGTCTGCCCGACCTCAACACTGCACATCCCACAGTTCAGTGGCACGCTGCAAACTTCCTGAAAGAGGCTATTGCTGCAGGTGCAGACGGTTTCCGTTTTGATGCTGCAAAGCACATCGAAACCGACTGGGATGCAGACGGTACAAAGTCTGATTTCTGGATGAACGTACTGGGTGAGGCAACAGCTTATGCACAGTCTTCAAGAGGCTTCACACCTTACTATTATGGTGAGATTCTCGGCGGTGCAGGCGGCGGTCTCGGTATAGGTGCTTACACCCGTTACATGAGTCTTACAGAAACAAGCTCAAACGATATCAGATACTCCATAACTCAGGGCAATGCTGCCGGTGCGGTTATAGGCGGTCTGTATCAGGGTGAGTCTGCTGATAAGGCTGTTATGTTCACAGAAACACACGATACTTACAAGGACAGCGGCACACGCTTTATCTCTGATGCAAACATCAACAAGACCTGGGCAATCGTTGGCTCACGTGCTAACGTCTGCGGTCTTTATATGGCTCGTCCTTATAACATTGAAACAACCCTTATGGGTCAGGCTGACATTACTTCCTGGTCTTATCCTGAGGTAAGAGCTGTCAACCAGTTCAAGAATCACTTCATCGGTCAGGGTGAATACCTCTCCTCCTACAACAGCCTTGCTTGCGTAGAAAGAGGTAACTCCGGTATCGTTATTGTCAACACAGGCGGTACATACTACAACGGTATGACTGCTCCTGTTCATACAATGGCAGACGGCGTTTATAAGGATTCCATTACAGGTAATGTATTTACCGTTTCAGGCGGCTGGATTTCCGGTGATATCGGTGACACAGGTATTGCTGTTGTTTATCAGGCAGCAGACAAGGGCACCTTCACCACAGGTAATCCCACAGACTTCTCTCTCGTTGGTACCTTCAACGATTGGGATTCAGCTGCAAACAAACTGGTTGCAGGCAGCGACTCCACAGCTTCTACTGTTGTATATCTTGATGCAGGTACATACAGCTTCAAACTTACAACAGACTCAGGACTCTGGTACAGCAACACAGGCACAATCACAAACTCTACAGGAAGCACACCCTGGACAATGTACACAAATGTTTCAGGCAACTGTACACTGAAGGCTTCAGGCGGTAAGTATACATTCACATTCAACAGTGTAACAGGAAAACTTTCAGTAGATTATCAGGCAAATGCTGATTACAGCTCCGATGTATATCTGAAGGGTACCTTCAACGATTGGAGCACCAACAACAGAATGTATTACACAGGCACCAACAACATTGTTACCACAACAATGAAACTTGATGCAGGTACATATACATTCAAACTCAATGACACAGGTTACAATGTATGGTACAGTAACGCAGGCACCATCTATGATACTACCGCTACAGGCGGAAGTTCAGGATGGGATATGACCACTTCTGTTTCCAATGACTGTACACTTGTCACCACAGGCGGTACTTATACATTTATGTTCAATATGAGTACCCACAAACTGGTTGTTCTGCATCAGCCCTATACATACACAGTATTGTTCAAGGACTGGGACGGCACAATAATTTCAAGTCAGGTTGTTGAGCATGGTTCTGCTGCCATAGCTCCTGCTGATCCCGAAAGAGAAAATGACGGAACCTACGCTTACATCTTCTCAGGCTGGGATAAGGACTTCTCAAGCATTACCGAAGATACAACAATCACTGCACAGTATACTTCAGCAACAAACTCCTATGCTGTAATATTCAAGGACTGGGACGGAACAGTTCTCTCGAGTCAGCTTGTTGAGGCAGGCTCCTCTGCAGTGGCTCCTTCTGCTCCCTCAAGAGAGGAAACAGCTCAGTACAGATACCTGTTCCTCGGTTGGGATACAGAATTCACAAATATTACAGCAGATACAGTAGTAACTGCTCAGTATAAGATAATTACAAAACAGTACACCGTAACCTTCGTAGACTTTGACGGTACTGTGATCGGTACATCTACCGTTGATTACGGCACAAGCGCTGTTGCTCCTGCAGACCCTGCAAGAGAGGGCACTGCTCAGTATTCCTACAAGTTCACAGGCTGGAGCAAGGATATCTCTGCTGTTACAGAGAACTTTGAAACAGTGGCTGAATATGAGGAAATCACCAACAGCTACACCGTAACATTCACAGACTATGACGGAAGAGTAATTTCTACTCAGACTGTAGAATACGGCTCTGCTGCAACTGCACCTGAAGCTCCTTCAAGAAAAGACTATCTCTTCACAGGCTGGGATACAGACTATTCCTCCATTACAGGAAATCTTTATGTAGCCGCAACTTATGAGAAGGATATCGTTTACCTAAGAGGTGACTTCAACGGTTGGGGTACAAATGATGTAATGAACGCTACAGAAAACGATAACATCGTTTCTGTAACACTTACTCTGGAGCAGGGTGATTACACCTTCAAACTCAACAGAGTTAACGCATGGTACGGTAACGCAGGAATAATTGAGGATACAACCCTTGCCACATCTGAAATCGGCTGGGAAATGAGCGCAAGCGTAGATACAAACTGTACCCTCAAGGCATCAGGCGGTTATTACACATTTATCTTTAATAAGGAAACTTCATTCCTTGAAATTCTCTACACACCCTTCGTTTACACAGTAACCTTCGTAGACTTCGACGGTACAGTGCTTAAGACAGAAGAGGTCAACAGAGGAAAAGCTGCTACAGCTCCCGCAGACCCCGTAAGAGACGGCTTTGCATTCACAGGTTGGGACACAGATTTCTCAAGTATCACAGAAGACCTGACAGTAACAGCCACATATATGGAAGCTGCAGAGAATGAGTATGTTATCACCTTCGTGGATTACGATGGCACAGTAATTGCTCAGACTATTGTAGAAAGAGGCAAGGGCGCTACAGCACCCGATGAGCCTACAAGACCCGGTAACAAGCAGTATAGTTACAAGTTTGCAGGCTGGGATCTTGATTTCTCCTGCGTGACTTCTGATATGACAGTAACTGCTACTTACACAGAAACTGTCAACAGCTACACAGTTAAGTTCGTAGACTGGGACGGCACCGTTCTTTCAGAGCAGGTTGTTGAGTACGGCTCTACCGTAGTTGCACCCGAGGATCCTGCAAGAGAGGCTGACGCTCAGTACACCTACACCTTCGCAGGTTGGGATAAGGACTTTGCTGAAATCATCGATGACACAACAATCACAGCTCAGTATGATGCAGAGGTTAACAGTTACACAGTAACTTTCGTTGACTACGACGGAGATATTCTGAGTAGCGAAACCGTTGAATACGGCAAGGCAGCAACCGCTCCCAAGACTCCTCTCAGAAAGGGTTATCTCTTCACAAACTGGGATAAGGACTTCACAAATATCACCGCAGACCTGACAGTTACAGCTCAGTACGAGGAAGATGTTGTATACCTGAGAGGTATCAACGATGACTGGGCAACAGGCCTTGAAATGGTGGCAACAGAAAACGAAGATGTTGTTTCTGTAACACTTAAACTTGAGGCAGGCACATACTCCTTCAAACTTTACAGAGTGGGTATGTGGTACAGCAACGGCGGTAATATTGCAGATACAACCCTTGCTACCAGTTCCATCGGCTGGCAGATGAGCACAGATACTTCACTTACAAACTGTACTCTCACAGCCACAGGCGGTACTTACACATTCAACTTCAACAGGTCCACAAAGATGCTTGAGGTTCTCCACAGCGCTCCTGCTTACACAGTAACCTTCGTAGACTTCGACGGTACAGTGCTCAAGACAGAAGAGGTTGAAAGAGGAAAAGCTGCAACAGCTCCTGCTGATCCTGTAAGAGAAGGCTTTGCTTTCACAGGTTGGGATACAGACTTCACAAGCATCACAGAAGACATCACAGTAACTGCTATATACAAGGAACTTGCTGATGACGAATTCATTGTAATCTTCACAGATTCCGACGGTACAGTTCTCAGTACACAGGTTGTCAGAAAGGGTGAGTCTGCTACAGCTCCTGCTGATCCCGTAAGAGAAGCAGATGCACAGTATACTTACACCTTCACAGGTTGGGATAAGGACTTCACAAATGTTTCTTCTGACCTGACAATTACTGCTCAGTATGATGCAGTGCTCAATAAGTACACAGTAACCTTTATGGATCAGGACGGCTCAGTAATTGACACCCAGACCGTAGAGTACGGCAAGGGTGCAACAGCTCCTGCTGATCCTGAAAGAGAAGGCTTTGTATTCAAGGGTTGGAGCGCAGACTTCACTGAGATTACAGGCAACATCACAATTATTGCTCAGTACGACAAAGATGTTGTATATCTGGCAGGTACATTCAATGAATGGTCTGAGACAGATACAATCCTTTCAGCAACAGAAACCGAAGATGTTGTTTCTGTTACAATGGAGCTCGAGGCAGGCACATATTCCTTCAAGATGATCTATCTTGGCCAGTGGTATGGTAACTCAGGTATTATTGAGGATACCACCAAGGCTACAAGCTCCACAGGTTGGGAAATGAGCACTCTTGTTGGTGATAATTGTACCCTTCTGGCATCAGGCGGTACATACACCTTCAACTTCAACAAGTCCACAAAGATGCTGGAGGTTATCTTCCTTGCACCTTCCTTCACAGTAACCTTCAAAGACTACGACGGTACTGTACTGAAGACAGAAGTTGTTGAGAGAGGCAAGGCTGCAACAGCTCCTGAGGTACCCGCAAGAGAAGACTTCGCATTCATTGGCTGGGACAAGAACTTCTCAAATGTTACAACAGATATGACAGTAACTGCTCAGTATGCAGACGACGCTGTATATCTGGTTGGCTCATGGAGTGACTGGGCTCTGGATACAGAGATGACAGCAACTGAATCAGACGGCGTTGTTTCTGTAACACTCACACTCAATGAGGGCAAATATCAGTTCAAGATTCTGAACGTTGCTACCTGGTTTGGCAACACAGGCTCTGTTGATGATACTACCATCAATACTTCCGAAACAGGTTGGATAATGGTAGAGGGTAACGATAACTGTACTCTGAATGCTTCAGGCGGTACATATACCTTCATCTACAACAGAAGCACAAATACACTTGAAATCCTCTTCACTCCTCCTTCATTCACAGTCACCTTCAAAGACTGGGACGGCACAGTTCTGAAGACAGAAACCGTTGTAAGGGGACAGGGTGCAACTGCTCCTGAAGACCCTGAGCGTGAGGGCTACTCCTTCCAGGGCTGGAACAAGGATTTCTCCTACATTTACACAAACACAGTTGTTACTGCTACCTATCTCCAGAACGAGATTACATACACAGTAACCTTCGTAGACTTTGACGGCACTGTTCTCGATACTCAGATTGTGAAGACCGATGAAGCTGCTACAGCTCCTGAGGTACCCGCAAGAGAAAACTATGAGTTCATAGGCTGGGATAAGGACTTCTCAAAGATCACTTACAACCTTACAGTTACAGCACGCTATGTAGACACCAGAGTATATCTTGTAGGTACATTCACAGACTGGACCACAAATACTCAGATGACTGCAACAGAGGGCGATGTGGTTTCTGTTGAGGTAATGCTGAGTGCAGGTACACACTATTTCAAGGTTCTTTATAAGGACGTATGGTACACAAATACCGGTGCTATTGAAGATACAACCCTTGCAACATCTGCAATCGGTTGGGAAATGATTACAGATCCCTCCGCAGGTGATTGCACACTTGTTGCAACAGGCGGTAAGTAAGT
>JAZQHL010000058.1:0-3606 GCA_045540595.1 Ruminococcus sp. | reverse complement strand
CAGTGCCTTGTTGCTAACAATGTCAGTGAAGTTGCAGGTATCTTAAACGGCACAACCAACTTCATCTTAACTAAAATGATTAACGAAGGCATGGACTTCGATGAAGCACTAAAGCTTGCTCAAAACTTAGGCTACGCTGAGCGTAACCCTGAGGCTGACGTAGAAGGTCACGACGCCTGCCGCAAAATCTGTATTCTTGCTTCTCTTGCATACGGCAAGCACATCTATCCCGACAATGTACATACAGAGGGTATCACAAAAATCACCCTTGAGGACGTAGAGTACGCAGCCTCCTGGGGCGGAGTTATCAAACTCATCGGTAAATGCAGACTTCTTGAATCAGGTCTGATGGATATTATGGTAGCACCTATGTTTGTGCCCTGCACAAGCCAGCTTGCAAACATCAATGACGTATTCAACGGCATTATGGTACGCGGCGACTGCACAGGCGACGTAGTATTCTACGGCAAGGGTGCAGGCAAACTCCCCACCGCTTCTGCTGTTGTTGCTGACACAGTAGACTGCTGCAAACACCTGAAAGCCAGAAAGTATCTCTTCTGGGCTGACACAAAGGAAGATTGCATTGCTCCTTACAAGGAGTCATTAACTAAGATTTATCTGCGTCTTGAGGCTTCTGATGCTGAGAGCGCATATAATAAAGCACAGGATATTTTCACAGACATCACCCGTCTTGAAAGAGCAGCCGCTCCTGCAGGCGAGGTTGCATTTGTAACAAACAAGGAAATGCCTTACGGCGCAATCCTTGAGGCTGTAGAAAATCTTGAGCAGGCCGGTATCAGGGTAGCATCTGCTATCAGAATCGGCAATCTATAATACAGAAAGGTACTGAAACACATGAGCTTAATCGTAATGAAATTCGGTGGTTCCTCTGTTGCTGATGCAGACCGCGTCCGCAATGTTGCACGAATCGTAACCGACACCTATAAAAAAGGCAACGATGTTGTAGTTGTTGTTTCCGCACAGGGCGACACAACAGATGACCTCATTGCAAAGTACAAGGAGATTGACCCCAATGCTTCCGAGCGTGAGCGCGATATGCTCCTTGCAGCAGGTGAGCAGATCTCTATTTCTCTGCTTGCAATGGCAATCCAGAATCTGGGTTGTCCCGCAATCTCCCTTCTGGGCTGGCAGGCAGGCTTCAGAACTTCCTCTTCACACACATCTGCCCGTATCAGGAAGGTAGACCCCACAAGAATCAGAAACGAAATCGCAAAGAAGAACATCGTTGTTGTGGCAGGTTTCCAGGGTGTTGACAAACACGACGACGTTACAACTCTGGGCCGTGGCGGTTCTGACACAAGTGCAGTTGCAATTGCTGCGGCAATGCACGCAGACCTTTGCCAGATCTACACAGATGTTGAGGGTGTTTACACCGCTGACCCCAGAAAAGTTCCCGGTGCCATCAAACTTTCTGAAATCTCCTACGACGAGATGCTGGAGCTTGCAACTCTGGGTGCACAGGTTCTCAACAACCGTTCTGTTGAGCTTGCTAAAAAATACGGAATCGAGCTTGAGGTACTTTCAAGCCTTACCAACAAACCAGGTACAATTGTAAAGGAGCATACTAAAATGGAAAAATTACTTATTTCAGGCGTTGCCAAGGATGACGATATTGTCCGCATTTCTGTAACAAACATTCCCGATGAGCCCGGTCTTGCATTCAAGCTGTTCTCTATTCTTTCTGCAAAGAACATCAACGTTGACATTATTCTCCAGTCCATCGGCAGAGATAAAACAAAGGACATCTCCTTCACAGTCAACAAGGACAACGGTCAGGCTGCAGTTGACCTGCTCACAGATAAGTTCGTAAGCCGTCACGAGGGTGTAAGCATCTCTATGAACGACAACGTTGCAAAGGTTTCCATCGTTGGCTCAGGTATGGAAAGCCACGCAGGCGTTGCAACAGATATGTTCGAGGCTCTTTACGATGCAAACATCAACATTCACATGATCTCCACAAGTGAAATCAAAATCTCCGTTCTTATCCGCAAGGAGTATGCAGACAAGGCTGTTCGTATTCTCCACGATAAGTTCTTCCCCGAGGTTTAATCATAATCTCTTATTTGCCTTACGGCATATATCACCGCACCTTGAGTGCGATATCACACCGCAGGTATATCACCCGTTTCCAAAGAAAACGGATATCACCAGGACACCTTTCATAAGAAAGGTGTCCTGTCTTTTGGCGGCTGTTTTCTTTGCCTTTTTTGTCCTTATGTGTGAAAAATGCAGAATCATTCTGGAAATTTGCCCTGCAGTTAGTTACAAAATTGTCTATTTTTAAAAAAACTATTGACATCAAAGCCATTTATCAATAATATGTTTTTAGTGTCAGACAACTGACCGAAAAATTTAATATGAGAAAGGTTGATCCACATGGAAAGTATCAAGAAGTATATTGCTGAGTTTATCGGTACCTTTGTGCTTGTGCTCTTTGCCTGCGGTACAGCTGCAGCGCTTGGTTGCTCTACAACCGACCCCAACACCGTCTACATAATGACAGCACTGGCTTTCGGCCTTGTTATTGTTGGTATGGCTTACTCTGTCGGCAACGTTTCAGGCTGTCACATCAACCCTGCTGTTTCTATTGCTTTTCTTATTGACGGCAGACTTTCACTCAAAGATTTCATCGGATATGTTGTTGCACAGTTTGCAGGTGCAATTGCAGGTGCAGCACTTCTGGGTGCACTTCTGGGCAGTGATTGCGGCTACGGTGCAAACGGGCTTTATGAAGGAAACATCTGGCTGTCACTTCTTGTTGAAGTAATCCTGACCTTTGTATTTGTATTCGTTATCCTTGGTGTTACTTCCAAAGCCGAATACGCAAACGTTGCAGGTCTTGTAATCGGCCTCACACTCACACTTGTGCACATCTTCGGTATCCATTTCACAGGCACATCTGTAAACCCCGCAAGAAGTTTTGGTCCTGCTCTTTTAGCAGGCGGTGACGCACTTGCAAATGTATGGGTATTCATTGCCGCTCCCTTAGTCGGCGGTGTACTTGCAGCCCTTATATTCAAGCTTTTCAAATCAAAGGAAGCTTAAAAAAGATTTTCAGTTCTTAAGACAGTGACAGATTTCCCTGCCACACAAAACACAGTGCATAACAAATATTCAAGAAAAAATATTTGTTTGACATAAAAGGTACTGGCAAATCACAATACTATAAGTCAGTACAAACATTCCCACAGGAGGCATTTTATCATGGTTTTAGAGAAAGTAAAGGCTATTCTTGCAGAGCAGTTCGACATTGATGAGGATACCCTCACAGTTGACACAGACCTTCAGGAGGATCTGGGCGCAGATTCACTGGACGTTGTAGACCTGCTTATGTCCATCGAGGACGAGTTCGAGGTTGAGATTCCCGACGAGGAAATCGAGAACATCAGAACTCTCGGCGAGCTTGTTTCTTACATCGAAGCAAACGCATAATCAAAGTTTAACTGAAACTTTCAAAACCACCGACTGAGTATTTTCTTACTCGGTCGGTTTTTTTGTTATACGTTCCGCGTAGAAACGTTCAGGGCTTCTCCTTGGGGAGAGGCTCCGCCGTAGGCCGTGGTGAGGTGTAGGGCACGGACGTGG
>JAZQHL010000057.1:0-4036 GCA_045540595.1 Ruminococcus sp. | reverse complement strand
TTTTGAAAGCGAATACCGTTGCTGTCTTATTGTGTGGGAGAACGAGCCCCTTAAGAGTGCAAAGCTTGCAGAACTGTGCAAGGAGCGCCTTAATTGGTCAAGAACTACCACATACACCGTGCTCAAGCGCCTTTCTGACAGAGGTGTTCTGCAGAACAAAAACACCATCGTAACCTCTCTTATCAGCAAGGAGCAGGCTCAGGTGTCAGAAATGGACGAACTTATCGAGAAGAAATTTGAGGGCTCTCTGCCTGCTTTTATGGCTGCTTTCGTAAATGGCAGAAAACTTAAAAAAGAAGAAGCAGACGAACTCAGAGCTCTTATTGACAGTGCAAGTGAGTAATGCACAGAAAGCCAAGGAATTAACGTGACAGATTTATTTTTCAGAATTCTTGAAATCAGCATAACTGCAGGAATTGTAGCCCTGATAGTTATGGTGTTCCGCTTTATTTTCAAAGGTGCACCGCGATGGGTGAGTTGTCTTTTGTGGGCACTTGTGGCAATCAGAATTCTTTGTCCTTTTACAATTGAAAGTGAGTTTTCACTGATGCCTGATTTGTCCGGAATCGGTAAAAGCTATGTTTCTCAGGCAGAAACTGTGCCTGAGAGCAGACCTCTGACACAGTCGGATATCAGCACTCAGGAAATACAGGCTCCGCTATCTTCTGAAGAGCAGACTTCTCCTGATGCGGGAAGAATCCTTGCTGTGGTCTGGGTTTGCGGAATGGCAGGTATGCTCCTTTACGGCGGTGTGTCCTATCTTCTGACCCGCAGAAAAGTCTGTGATTCTGTGCCTTACAAGGATAATATCAGACAAAGTGAGAAGGTAAGTTCTCCTTTTATCTTAGGTCTGGTAAGACCCTTTATCTACATCCCCTTCAGTCTTGATAAAAAGACCCGCAGATATGTCCTTGCTCACGAGCAGGCTCATCTGAAAAGGCTTGACCATATATGGAAGCCTCTGGGCTTTGTACTTCTGTGCATACACTGGTTCAATCCTCTGATGTGGGTTTCTTATGTGCTTCTTTGCCGTGATGTTGAGGTTGCCTGTGACGAAAAGGTTATCAGGGACTATGACCTTAATAAACGTAAAGATTATGCCCGTGCACTCCTTGACTGCAAGGTGTCTCAGGGCAGAGTGGCAGCTTGTCCTCTTGCCTTTGGTGAGGTAGGGGTCGGGGAGCGTATCAGAAAGACTCTCAGATACAAAAAGCCTGCAACTGTAATTGCAGTTGTGGCACTTGTGATGATACTGTCGGTGTCTGTTTGCTTACTTACAGACCCTGTCAGCGGAGCAGATGTGCAGTATTATTTGTCATCAGGTGGCCGTGTGACCCAAGGCTACGAAAAGCCTACTGCCCCCCCTGCAACAGAGCCTCCCACAGAGCCTGCAACAGAGCCTCCTGCATCAGAAGCTCCTGCAGAGACCGAAGCTGATAATTATTCCTCGGACGATTACTCGGATGATTATTATGACTATTCAGATGATTATTCTGATTATGAACAAGAAGAAAAATATCCGACGATTATGGTGGAGCGTCCTCCTTTGCCTAATTATGTGATAGTATGGAACAGCACTCATACTTCCTGGTCTATGGTGGACCTTAACAGTTTGCCTGATGATTCAGATGAGTCTGAAAATGGTGTTTCACAGGAACCTTCAGATGATATTGTGAGTTCTCATTTTACCTATGGCGGAATTAATATGACCGATTCTAACAAAGAGTTTCCCACATCAGGTTCTCTTTATGATGATTTACTCAGTGAAGATGAAGGCTAAAGTGTGACTCCTGCGTGGATTGTTCCCTAAATAATAAAATCTTCCCGATTGTACATTTGTATAATCGGGATTTTTTTGTTATTAAAATGATTTAATGTATATTGACAAATCACGTCTAATAAGATAGAATTGTTTTACAGGATAATTTCTGATTTTGATTCAGGAGGAAGTATCATGAAAAAAATTCTTGGTTTTACTTTGGCTTTGCTTTTGGTAATGTCTGTGTTTTTTGCTTTGCCTGCAAGTGCATCGGTGGAAGCTGTAAAACCTATTGTTACCATTAAAGAAGATGGATTTACTTATTATGTTAACGTAGACGGTACAGCCACTGTTTGCGGCTTACCTTCGGATACAACAGATGTTGTTATCCCTTCTGAGATTGGCGACCGTAAAGTTGTGAAACTGGGCGGATATCAGCAACGGATTGAAAACTCTATGAATGTAAAGAGTCTTACAGTGCCCGAAGGTGTTCTTTACCTTGAATGGTGTGCCCTCAGTTCTATGAAGAATATTGAGGAGATTTCCTTGCCTTCTTCTTTGATTGAGATTGAGTATCAGGACTTTTTCTCAAGTTGCACTTACTATAATAATCCTGATAACTGGGATAGTGGTGTGCTGTATATCGGCACAAACCTTATAGACGTCGGCAGAGATGTGCCTGAGGTTCTTGTTGTCCGTGAGGATACAACTTGTGTATCTAAGGGTGCCGTGCGTTATTCAGACACCGTAATCAAAAAGGTTGTGTTCCCAAATCACCCTGTACCAGGTATTGAAGCTCTCACCACCAAAACCTTGGAGAAAGCAACTGTGCCTTCAGGAATGGAAACAGTTACTGATTATTTGTTCTCAGGTTGTGTAGCACTTACAGATGTGACTGTTGAAGACGGAATCACCGCTATTGGAACAGGTGCTTTCTCAAGCTGTTCCAGCCTTGATGAGATTGTTATTCCTGAGTCTGTAACATCAATCGGCAAGGAAGCTTTTGTGAATTGCAAAGACCTTAAACAGGTTTACGTTCCTTCCACAGTAACATCTATTGATGAGCACGCTCTGGGATATGAAAAGTATAGTGCTTATGATTATTTTGAAGATAAATATTATTTTAAGTACAGAGTCTATAATGACTTTTCCATTTGCGGTGCATTAGGCTCAGCGGCTCATGAGTATGCACAGGAGAACAATATTCCTTTTGTTGCATCATCAGATGAACCTGACCCCGTTATTCCTACCCGTGATGAAGCCTGCTTCGGTAAAGTGGGAGATGCAAACCTTGACAGAGATGTGAATATCAAGGACGCAACCGCCATTCAGAAACACCTCGCAAGTCTTGATGAACTTTCTGAAAACGGTCTTGTCCTTGCTGACACAGATGATGACGGCGTGATTACCATTAAAGATGCAACTGTTGTTCAGAAGTATATTGCTTCTCTTGATACAGACACTGCTGTAGGAGATGCAACCGACCTCAGACTCTATTACCGTGTGTATGCAAAGATAGGTGAGGATTGGCGCTGGACTGAAGAAAAGCATTATTTCAATTATTACAAGAATGAATACGGAGATATGATTGCACAGCCGGGCTTAGAGGCTGAGTTTGACGCTGTTGCAGGCGGATGGGGTGCCTACATTCCTGCCGAAGCTAATTATGTTTGCTTCAGTGTATGGGAGTATGACACCATATATATGCCTATGCCTGAATGTGACGGTATGATTATGGTGCCCTCAGACTGCGTATGGGGATATACATACGATTGCTCCTGGCAGTCTATAAATTAACAACAAAGTCAGATATATGAATTATTAAATGAACCCCTGACAATACTAAAGTAAAAGTATTGTCGGGGGTATTGTTTTGCAATATACAAAGGTTGAAATCTGCGGAGTAAACACATCGAAACTTCAGGTGCTGAAGGAAAGTGAAAAAAGAGAACTTCTGCTGAAAATCAAAAACGGCACCGAAGCAGAGAAAAAACAGGCAAGGGATAAGATGGTGCAGGGGAATCTGCGACTTGTGCTTTCCGTGATTCAGCGTTTTGCAAACCGCGGAGAAAATCCCGATGATTTGTTTCAGGTGGGCGTTATCGGGCTTATCAAGGCAATCGATAACTTCGACCCTGACCTTGATGTGAAATTTTCCACTTACGGAGTGCCAATGATAATTGGTGAAGTGCGCAGGTTTTTGCGTGATAACAACCCCATAAGGGTCAGCAGGAGTATGCGTGATACCGCTTACCACGCTATGCAGATTAAAGAGAT
>JAZQHL010000056.1:0-10011 GCA_045540595.1 Ruminococcus sp. | reverse complement strand
CCTGCTACATTCTCAGTACCTGCACGGCGTGAACGCTCCTGAGCACCGCCGTCAATAAGAGTCTCAAGTCGTACACCGCGGCGGATATACAGAGCACCGCAGCCTTTGGGACCGTGGAACTTATGTGCTGTAAGTGACATCAGGTCGATGCACTCTTCTTCAACATTGATGGGAACATTACAAACTGCCTGAACAGCATCTGTGTGGAAGAGAACACCTGCGTCCCTGCAGATTCTGCCGATTTCAGCAATAGGCTGAACAGTGCCTATCTCGTTGTTGGCATACATTATTGTAACCAGAGCTGTGTTGTCTCTGATTGCATTTTTTACATCTTCGGGTCTGACAAGACCATCTTCGTAAACATCGAGATAAGTTACCTCAAAACCTTCTTTAGCAAGCTTTTCGCAAACGTGAAGAACTGCGTGATGCTCAAACTTTGAGGTGATGATGTGGTTTTTACCCTTTGCTGCCATCATTCTGCAGACACCCTTGATTGCCCAGTTGTCTGCTTCAGAGCCGCCGGAGGTAAAGTAGATTTCGTTTGCATTCTTTGCACCGATAAGCTTTGCCACAGTCTGACGTGATTCTTCCACAGCGTCTTTGGCAACTGCACCGATGCGGTACAGGCTGGAGGGGTTACCGTAAACTTCTGTCAGATACGGAGTCATCGCCTCGAGCACCTTGGGTGATAATGCGGTGGTTGCAGCATTGTCTGCATAAATCTGCATATACACTTCTCCTTAATTTTACTTTATGTGAGGAGATAGGGGATATCTCCGATAAAATCCTTGAAAAATCAGCTGTATTTCTGAGCCTGAGCTACAGCAAGTCGATCACATCTTTCGTTTTCGGGGTGACCTGCATGTCCTTTTACCCAGACGATTGTAACCTTGTGCATATCGTAAAGTTTCAGAAGTCTTTCCCATAAATCAGGATTCAGGGCAGGGTCCTTCTTGTTACGCATCCAGCCGTTTTTCTGCCAGTTCTTTGCCCAGCCTCTCTCCAGTGCGTTGCACACATACTGAGAGTCAGAGTAAAGTGTTACCTCACAGGGCTCTTTCAGAAGTTCCAGAGCACTGATAACCGCCATAAGCTCCATACGGTTGTTTGTGGTGTTTGCTTCTCCGCCTGATATTTCTTTCTCAGTGGATTTGTAGCGGAGTATTGCTCCCCAGCCGCCGGGACCCGGGTTGCCTGAGCAGGCACCGTCTGTAAAAATCTCCACTTGTTTCAAAGCATTCACCGTCCTGTGAGAAAAAGTATCTTAAACCTGAAAAAACAGGCTTATATCCGATGGAAACAGTATTTTTTCATACTTATTATTCCACCACACTATATTATATCACCAAATTTTCTATTTGCAATATTTTTTGCGATTAATTTTAAGTCTTTCCGTCAACAATAAGATTATGAAAAATACCCCTATAATTCTTTTTCTTACCTTGACACAACAGCCATAAAAAGGTACAATAAATTGAATAACTATATTAGGTACATATATCCTTTTTTGCTGATGCGGCGCAAGGAGATAAACTGTAACTGATATATCTGCGGACGGTTTTTTATGTAGAAGGGGTTTCACGCACGGCGTGTAAACATAAAGACAGGAACGAATAAATAAACATCTGAGTTAAGACACATTGTCAGAATTGGAGGAACAAATTGAGTCAGACTAATACAGCTGAAAAGACAAACCCAGCAAAAAGAAACAAGACAAAGGGCTCAAAGCCCTCTGCAAAGCAAGGTGCTAAAAAAAGCACCACCGCTGCTAAGAACGGAAAAAAGGCAAGCGGTCAGTCTTACAAGACTAAAAACTACAAAAGACCAAACTATTCAGCAAAAAGAAATAAGCAGCCAAAGCCGGTGCAGAAGCCTTCTGTACGCATTATGTTCCTGGGCGGACTTAATGAAATCGGCAAGAATATGACATTGTTTGAGTGCAACGGAGATATGGTGCTGCTGGATTGCGGCATGGCATTCCCTGACGGTGAGATGCTGGGTGTAGACCTTGTAATTCCCGACTTCACTTATGTGGAGCAGAACAAAGAAAAAATCAAGGGTATCATTATCACTCACGCACACGAAGACCACATCGGCGGTCTGCCTTATCTTCTGGGCAAAGTCAACGTGCCCATCTACGGCACAGCACTTACAAACGGTATTATCGGCAACAAGTTAAGAGAGCACAGTCTGCCCAAAGCCCCTGAGCTTGTGGACGTAAAAGCAGGTGCCCGCATTAAACTGGGCTGTATGGAGATTGAATTTATCCGTGTTAACCACTCCATTCCCGATGCAACTGCCATTGCACTGCATACACCTGCAGGTACAATTATTCACACAGGTGACTTCAAGGTAGACTACACCCCCACCTGGGGTGAGCCCATCGACCTTAACACCTTTGCACGACTGGGTTCAGAAGGAGTGCTCTGTCTTCTTGCAGACTCCACCAACGCTTCCCGTCCCGGGTCTACTCCTTCAGAGCAGACTGTTTCAGAAAGCTTTGATAACCTCTTCAAACGTGCAATGAACAAGCGTATCATCATTGCTACCTTTGCTTCAAACGTTGGCAGAGTCCAGTCAATTATCAACTGTGCTCACAAGTATGGCAGAAAGGTTGCGTTCTCAGGCAGAAGTATGGTCAACTATATGTCCGTTGCTTCTGAACTTGGTTATCTTGATATTCCCGAGGGTATTCTCATCGATATAGATATGCTGTCCCGCTACAGCCCTGAGCAGATTGTGCTCATTACCACAGGCAGTCAGGGTGAGCCCATGTCCGCACTTTCCCGTATGGCATATTCTGACCACCGTAAGGTACACGTGGGAGAGGGTGACTGCATTATCATTTCCGCTAACCCTATTCCCGGTAACGAGCGTACTGTTGGAAATGTTGTTGACGAGCTGCTCAAACGCGGTTGCGAGGTTATCTATGAATCTATGTATGAAGTTCACGTTTCAGGCCATGCCCGTCAGGACGAACTCAAGATTATCCATTGCCTGACAAAGCCTAAGTATTTTATCCCTGTTCACGGTGAGCAGAAGCATCTGAGAAAAAGCCGTGATTTAGCAATCTCAATGGGTATGCCTAAGGAGAATGTGTTTATCGGTGATATCGGCTCCTGTGTGGAACTTCACGAGGATTATATGAAAGAACTTGAGCCTGTACAGGCAGGCAAGGTCTTTGTTGACGGTCTGGGTGTAGGCGATGTAGGAAGTATTGTTCTCAGAGACAGAAAGCATCTGGGGCAGGACGGACTTATTATTATCGTTGCTTCCCTTGATGTTTACGACGGTCACGTAATCAGCGGTCCCGATATAGTATCGAGAGGCTTTGTATATGTTAAGGAGAGCGAATCTCTCTTTGACGAGGTACGCCGTATTGCTCTGGAAGTTCTGGAGGATTGTGCCGACAGAAATATCCACGAGTGGGGCGTTATCAAGAACAGAATCAAAGATGCAGTGTCTAAGCACATCAGTGACAAGACACGCCGTTATCCTATGATTCTGCCTATTCTTATGGAGGTCTGATAAAGGGTCGGACCTTCGGGAGTGAGTAACTCCCTGAGCCTGATTTTCAGGTGGAGGTATGAGTATGAAGAAAAAATCCTGGCTTACAGTTCCGTATCTGGCTCTGTTTGCCTTTGCAATGGCTGTAATGGCTCTGGTGTCTCTCGGTTTCAGCAGAACGCTGTTTATCATTGAGGGCATAATTGCAATGGTAAGCATAGTGGCGGCACTGATAATCTACCTTTTTTTCAGCAAGTATGTGCGTGTAACCGTGCGAGGTGCGGTTTCAGGTACAAGAGGGCTGGATAAAAAATACCTGGATCGTTTCGGTTTTCCTGTTGCTGTAGTGGGCAGTGAGAACGAAATTCTATGGTACAACAGTGCTTTTGACAGATCTCTGTGCAGTAGTTCTGATATGTATGGAATTCCTGTTTCATCTATCATCAAGGGTCGCAGTGTAGAGGAGCTTTGCTCGAGTGACGGCGGAGACATAGAGGTAGGAGACAGAAAGTTCACTGTTTATGCAAATCCCATTGAAGAGGGATTTGTGCTCTATTTCTTTGACGATACATACTACAAAGACACAGAAAAAGAATTTAAGGATACCCGTCAGTCTGTTGCATTGGTTGTAATGGATAACCGTGAAGCGCTGGAAGATGAGGACGACGAGGACGAAACCCAGCGTGTTGCAATGCAGGTGGAGTCTTTGCTTCAGAAGTGGGCTGCAGAGCACAATGCTCTGTACCGCAAACTGGGCTCAAGCCGCTATATGATAATCTTTGAAGAAAGAGAACTTGTAAAGCTCATTGAGGATAAGTTTGATATTCTCTCAAAGGTAAGAGAAATCCGTCTTGGCGATGTGGGTGCCACTATATCAATCGGTATCGGCAGAGGCGAAGATAACCTCAGACGAAGCCAGATGGCTGCCAAGCGTGCCCTGGATATGGCACTGGGCAGAGGCGGTGACCAGGTTGCGATCATCAGAGGCGGTGACTTTGAGTTCTTCGGCGGAAAGACCGCAGGTGTTGAGCGTCAGAGCAAAGTCAGAGTCCGTGTTATTGCAAAGTCTCTGATGGAGGCTATTGAAGACAGCGACAAGGTCATTGTAATGGGACACAAGTTCTCCGACCTTGACTGTATGGGATCTGCTATTGGTCTTTACGGTGCTATCACCACTACCATGAACAGAAAAGTTCAGATTGCCGTTGATTACGAAACCTCAATGGCAAAGTCACTGATTGATGCCTACAAAACCCAGTGCGGTGAGGGAGTGTTTGTAAGTCCTGAAGAGGCTATGTCTGAAGTGACTGCAAAGACCCTGCTGATTGTGGTTGATACTCAGTCAGTGAACAGAATCGAAAGCAGAGAACTTTATGAGGCAGTGGAGAGGGTTATTGTAATTGATCACCACAGAATGAGTGTTGACCACCTGGAAAACACACTGGTGTTCTACCACGAGCCCAGTGCTTCTTCCGCATGTGAAATGTGTGTGGAGATTATTGACAGTTTCCCCGATGTAAGCCTTAAAAAGCCCGAGGCGGAAGCCCTGCTTTCAGGTATTATTCTTGACACAAAGAACTTTGTTATAAATTCAGGTTCACGTACATTTGAGGCTGCTGCATACCTTAAAAAGCACGGTGCAGATACTGTGTCTGTCCGTCAGCTTTTTTCGGATTCAATCGAGATTTACAGAAATAAATACAAACTGGTTTCCACAGCCAGAATATATAAAAAATGTGCTATTGTTATTGCTGAGGAGGATATGCCCGATATCCGTCTGATTGCTTCAAAGGCAGCAGATGAACTTCTTGGGCTCAAGGGAGTAAATGCTTCCTTTGTGGTGTTCCGTGCAGACGAATCCACAATCAACATTTCAGCACGCAGTTACGGCAAACGCAACGTTCAGATTATTATGGAAAAACTGGGCGGCGGCGGACACCACGCAATGGCGGCAGCTCAGATGAAGGATGTTTCCTTTGAAACTGCTGTCAGACAGCTTGTAGATGCCATTGACAGCGAGGCGTAAACCACAGCACTATCCAAAGACAATATAAGAAAAGAGGAAATACATTATGAAACTGGTATTATTACAGGACGTTAAGTCCCTTGGCAAAAAAGGCGAGCTTGTTACTGCATCTGACGGCTATGCAAGAAACTACCTTATTCCCAGAGGTCTTGCAAAAGAGGCAAATGCTCAGGCAATGAACGAGTATCAGAATGCTGAAAATTCCAAGAAGTACAAGCACGACCAGGAAGTTCTTGCTGCAGAGAATGCAAAGAAAGCCCTTGACGGCAAGACAGTTTCCATCAAATCCAAAACAGGCAAAGAGGGCAAACTCTTCGGCTCTGTTACCACAAAGGAAGTTGCTGCTGAGTTGAAAGCAAAGTATGGCATTGATGTGGACAAGCGCAAGATTGCTATGGCTGATATCAAGACCTGCGGCAGCTACAAAGCAGAAGTCAAACTCTATCAGGGAATCACTGCAGTTATCACTGTTGCTGTTTCCGAACTCTGATAAATCAATCACTATTAACGGGGAGAACCTTTATGGCTGACTATACTCCGAAAACCGAATTTGACGGCCTGAATCTGCCTTATAGTTCCGAGGCAGAGCAGGCAGTGCTTGGCGCAATTATCTTTGAGCCTGACTGCATTAACAGAGTAACCGATATTCTGCCCAGTTCAGACTACTTCTACATTGCACTGCACAGACTTATCTACAGCACAATGCTCTCTATGCTCTCAGGCGGCAGAAGCATTGACTTTGTAACTCTTTATGAGGAACTCCGTCGTGAGAAGGACTTTGACCCCACAGAGGGCAAAACCTACCTTGTAGGTCTGGTTGAAAACTGTCCTTCCACTTCCAACGTTGAAATCTACGCACGACTTGTCAGGGATAAGTATGATATCCGTCAGCTTATCTACGCAGGCCGTCAGATTATAGATACCGCCACTGCAGGCGAACATTCCTCAGAAATTCTTGTGGATAATGCGGAACAGTTGATTTTTGATATCCGCCGCGGCAAGAATGTTGCAGGACTTGAACTTGTAGGTGACGTTATTCTCAAAACCTTTGACAGACTTGATGCTCTTAATAAGGACGATCCTGAACTCAAGCCTGTATCCTCAGGTATTGGTGACCTTGACCGTGTTATCACAGGTCTGAACCGAACAGACCTTATTCTGCTTGCGGCTCGACCCGGTATGGGTAAGACCAGCTTTGCGCTGAATATTGCCAAGAGTGTTGCAGGTCCCCAGAACCGCACAGTTGCATTCTTCTCCCTGGAAATGTCAAAGGAGCAGCTTGCCTCCCGACTCCTTTCTACAGAATCACTGGTTGAGGGTACAAAACTCAGAACAGGTAAACTCACTGACGAGGAGTGGCAGAGAATCATTGCAGGCGGAGATATCCTCTCCAAAATGAAACTCTACCTTGATGATACTCCCGGTATCACAGTACCTGCTATGAAAGCAAAACTCAGACGTCTTCGTAACATCGACCTGGTTGTTATTGACTACCTCCAGCTTATGTCAACAGGCAGAAGGGGAGACGGCAACCGTGTTCAGGAAATTTCCGAGATTACCAGAAACCTTAAGATTATGGCAAAGGAACTCAACGTTCCTGTTATCTGTCTGTCACAGCTTTCTCGTGCCAGTGAACAGCGTACCGACCACAGACCTCAGCTTTCAGATCTGAGAGATTCAGGTTCTATCGAGCAGGACGCAGATATTGTTCTCTTCCTTTATCGTGAGGGCTATTACGATAAAGAGGGAACACCCGATGCTTCCAATACGGCTGACCATAATGCTGCCGAGTGTCTTGTTGCTAAAAACCGTCACGGTGAAACCAGAGCGGTCAAACTCCATTGGCAGGGTGAATTTATGAGGTTTACTTCTGTGGAGACTAACCATGGTTGATAAGGTTTTAAGCACACTTCGTGACAAATGCGGTGTGAATGAAGGCTCAGGAATTATTGTTGCGCTTTCAGGTGGAGCAGATTCCGTATCACTGCTTTATGCACTTTATAAACTCAGAGAAAAAGCACAGATAACCCTGATGGCGGCTCATGTGAATCATAACCTTCGGGGTGAAGAGTCAGACCGAGATGAAGCCTTTGTCAGAAATCTCTGCGAAGAATTGGATATAGAACTTTTTGTGTTCAGTGAAGATGTTGGTGCTCTGGCAGAAAAGGAGCATAAAAGCATTGAACTCTGTGGCAGAGAGGTAAGGTATGCGTTTTTTGAAGAACTTGCAGATGTTCACTCAGCCTTTGTTGCAACTGCTCATACTCTGAGTGATGCACAGGAGACAATGCTCTACAACATTGCAAGGGGTACGACCCTTCATGGCCTTTGTTCCATACCTTATAAACGTGATTACATAATCCGTCCGCTTCTTGATGTTACCCGTGAAGAGGTGGAGGCTTTCTGCAGTGAAAATCACCTTGATTTTGTGCAGGATAGCACTAACTTTCAGGAGGAAGTCTGTGCCCGCAACAAAATCAGACTTAAGGTGATGCCTCAGTTGAGAAGCCTTAATCAGGGTTTTCACAGTAATTTTTCAAATCTGCGTGAAGACCTGATGTCAGCAGACGATTTTATTTCATCAGAAGCTGAAAAACTTATAAAAAACTCAAGGTGCAGATTCGGCTTTGATGCAAGCAAACTCACTGAAGATGAAGTTCACAGTGCTGTTCTAAGACGTGCAATTGCCTTGATTATTGCTGAGTCTGGTGCAAAAGCCGAATATAACCACATTATCAGATGTTCTGAAATTCTCAGAAGTTCAGGTGCAGTTTCCCTTGTGGGTGGTTACTCTGCTGTTTGCACACAGGGTGTTTTCCGCATAGTGTCACCTGATGATGCTCAGGAGTTTGTTCCTTTGAGTGTAAAGGCAGGACTCGGTTTCTTTTATGGGGGAAAGGAATACAGCATAAAAGAAATTGAAAAAACACAGATAATTAACAAAAAATTAGCAAGTTATTGCATCTCTTGTGATACAATAAGCAATGACACGGTGATCCGTACCAGATGCGGAGGAGATACCTTCGCACCCGTTGGCAGGGGAATCACAAAGCCTCTGAGAAAACTCCAGAACGAACTTAAGATTCCTGAGGAAATGAGAGACAGATCGCTTGTTATTGCTAATGGCAGTACCGTTCTGTGGGCAGAATACATTGGAGTTTCTGCACAAGGCATTGTTAATTCAGACAGCGAAAAAGGAATTTATATAGAAATTAAAAGGGGATAGAATAATGCATAAGGATTGCGAATACATAATGCTTTCAGAGGAAAAAATTAAAGGGATAGTAAGAGAACTGGCTCAGAGAATCAGTGAAGATTACAAGGATAAGAATCTTCTTCTGGTAGGTCTTCTTAAGGGCAGTGTAATGTTTATGTCTGACCTGATGAAGGAGCTCTCCATTGACTGCGCTATTGACTTTATCTGTGTTTCCAGTTACGGTGTGGGCACAGAGTCATCAGGCAGAGTTAATGTTGTGAAGGATATTTCTCAGCCTCTTGACGGCAAAGATGTACTCATTGTTGAGGATATTATCGACTCAGGTAACACTCTCAGCTTTATTACAAAATATTTCCAGGCAAAGAACGCAGCAAGTGTAAAAATCTGCACAATGCTTTCAAAGCCTTCCCGCCGGGTTGTGGAGATTCCTGTTGATTATGTAGGACAGGAAGTTCCCGATGAATTCGTAATCGGTTATGGTCTTGATTATGCGGAAAAATACAGAAATCTTCCTTACATTGGTGTACTGAAGCCTTCTGTTTATTCATAATTTCATAAGTTCTTTCCATACTACACTAAGGAGTGAAAAAATTTGCAGAATAAATTATCAGCAAAGAAACTTTTAATCTACCTTGGAATCCCCGTTCTTATAATTCTCTGTGTGTCACTGATGTTCTCTTTCGGCTCAGAGAAGAAAGAATACAAGTATTCTGACATTGTGGGATTTTTCAAGGAACAGCAGGTCGAGAGCTTTTCTGTCAATGTAGGAACAGGCGTCATCGAGATGATGGTCAAGGACGAGGCTCTTGTGGAGGATACCAAAGAGGGTGAGTCCAAGACTCAGAGCGGTACAAACTCAATCTTCTCCGGCCTTTTCCCAAGCGACAAAAAGGACGATGACGGTCTTACAGAAGTGAAGTATAAGCTTGCAAGCGTAGACCTGTTCTATATGGACGTAAATGACTATATCCTTGAGTACAACGAAAAGCACGACAAGGATCTGGAATATGACTATGTTCCTGCTACCAACAATGCTTTCCTTCTGGAGTGGCTTCCCATTATTGTACTTCTCATTTTAGGCATTGTGTTCTGGTTCTTCCTTATGAAGAAGATGAATGCCGGCGGAATGGGAGGTAAGGAGTTCCAGTTCGGTAAGGCAAAGTTCAAGGATACAAACGACGAGAAGCGCAAGACCACCTTTGAAGATGTGGCAGGTGCTGATGAAGAAAAAGAAGAACTTGAAGAGATTGTTGATTTTCTC
>JAZQHL010000055.1:0-6715 GCA_045540595.1 Ruminococcus sp. | reverse complement strand
CAGATGGTGGCAAAAGGACTTGATTTTCCTGATGTTACCCTGGTAGGAGTTCTGTCTGCTGATCAGATGCTTTACAGTGACGATTACCGCAGTTTCGAGCGTGCTTTCTCTATGCTGACTCAGGTTGTAGGCAGAAGCGGCAGAGGCGCTGATAAAGGAAGAGCAATTATTCAGACCTTTACACCTGAGAATCCTATCATCGAATTATCCGCTCGCCAGAGTTACGATGAATTCTATGCTGATGAAATCGAAATCCGCAGAGCAATGATGTATCCGCCTTTTGCAGATTTATTGCTTGTGGGTTTTCTAGGTGAAAATAAAGCAAAGACTATTGCGTGTTCCAATGCATTTGTCAACAGATTGAAAAATCTATGTGAAAACGAGTATAAAGACCTTCCCATACGTGCACTGGGACCTTCTCCTGCACTTGTATCAAAGGTCAATAATAAATACAGATATAAAATTATTATCAAAAGCCGTAATTGCGTGAAACTCAGAGAACTTATCTCAGGCTTATTGCGTGAATTCGGCAAAGATAAGGCTTTTAATGATGTCACGGTGTATGTGGATCTGAAACCTCTTAATTTCTGATTCTTACGCCTGACAGGAGGTAATTGATATGGCAATCAGAAATGTTGTTAAAGAAGGCGACGATGTACTGCGTAAGCAGGCTCGTCCCGTTATAGAGTTCAATAAACGTCTTCACATTCTTCTTGATGATATGGCTGAGACTATGTATGCCACAAATGGTGTGGGTCTTGCCGCAAATCAGGTTGGAGTGCTCCGTCGTGTTGTTGTTATTGACGTGGGTGAAGGACTTATTGAACTTGTAAATCCTGAAATCACGGAAAAATCAGGAAATCAGGAAGAAGTAGAGGGTTGTCTTTCTTCTCCCGGTGAGTATGGTATTACCAAGCGTCCTATGCGTGTTAAGGTTGAAGCTTTTGATCGTTTTGGTAACGAAGTTTCTTATGAAGGCGAGGGCCTTCTTGCACGTGCTTTTTGTCACGAAATTGATCACCTTGACGGTGTTCTCTTCAAAGATAATGTAATCCGTATGCTTTCTCCTGACGAGATTCAGGGCTAAGGAGGTATACTATGAATATTGTATTCATGGGAACTCCCGATTTTGCTGTTGCAAGTCTTGATAGACTTATCAATGATGGGCATAATATCTCTGCTGTGTTCACAAAGGTAGATATGCCCCGTGGCAGAAAAATGATTATGACCCCTCCTGAGGTGAAGGTGTTTGCTGAGAGTATGGGACTTACTGTTTATCAGCCTGCTTCTTTACGTGATGAAGAGGTTGTGAATACTATCAGGTCTCTCAATCCTGATGTTATAGTTGTTGTAGCATACGGTAAACTTCTTCCTCGTGAAGTTCTTGAGATTCCGCCTTTGGGTTGTATCAATCTTCACGGCTCTTTGCTTCCGAAATATCGTGGTGCCGCTCCAATTCAGTGGACTGTTCTCAACGGTGACAAGGTTGGTGGTGCAACAACTATGTATATGAACGAGGGCCTTGATACGGGTGATATGATTCTTAAATACGAAACTGAAGTAGGCGAGAATGAGACTTCGGGTGAACTTTTTGATCGTCTTGCAACAGAAGGTGCAGACCTTCTCAGCAGAACTCTTGTACTTCTTGAGCAGGGTAAGGCTGAGCGTGTTCCTCAGAATGAATCAGAGGCAACCTATGCCTCTATGCTTGATAAGTCAATGTGTGTTATTGATTGGACCAAGTCTTGTGATGAAGTTCATAATCTTGTCCGCGGACTTAATCCCTGGCCTGTTGCGCTTACAACTCTTGACGGAAAACGCATTAAAGTGATTACTACCCGTAAATCTTCATTAAATGGCGAGCCCGGTCAGGTTGTTTGTGTTACTCCTCTGACTGTTGCCTGTGGTGAAGGCTCAGTGGAAATCCTTACTCTTCAGCCCGAAGGTAAGAAGGCGATGGACAGCAAATCTTTTCTTATGGGACACAGACTTGATAAAACCAATTACTTTGGTAAATAATTAAAGATTCGGAGAGGTTAATATGGGATATTTTTCATATTTGATATGGATGCTTCCTGCAATAATTGTATCTCTTGTTGCTCAGGCTATGGTAAACTCTGCATACAGCAAGAATTCAAAAATTCAGAATATGCGTGGAATGACAGGTGCAGATGCTGCACGTCAGGTGCTTATGGCAAATAATGTAACAGGTGTTAACATTGTACCTGTAAGCGGCAAACTTACCGACCATTTTGATCCTCGTAACAATACTATTTATCTTTCTGAAGGCGTTTTTAACGCCACAACCATTGCGGCTGTAGGAATAGCCGCTCACGAAGCAGGCCACGCTGTACAGCATGCAGAGGGATATTTGCCCAACAAAATCCGTTCCGCTTTGGTTCCTGTTACCAATTTTGGCTCAAGAATTGGCTGGATTCTTATTCTTATCGGTTTTGCTATGTCAGGTTTCTATTATTACTATGGTACCGTAGATACCGAATCCTTGACATACAAACTCGGTGGAGTTGTGCTTCTTTTGGGAATTCTTCTTTACAGCACATCTCTTTTGTTTACACTTATTACTTTACCTGTAGAGTTCAACGCCTCAAAGCGTGCTTTGACTGTGATAAGAACTTCAAATCTCCTGACAGGAGACCAGTATAACGGTGCAAAGCAGACTCTGACTGCAGCTGCTCTTACTTATGTTGCAGCTGCTCTTACAGCGCTTTTACAGCTTCTGCGTATAATTTCTATTGCGAAACGACGCAGGTAACAGACTATTAAATTCATTACGGAGAATACAATGAAAAATTCCAGAGAAGTTGCATTTGATGTACTCAGTAAGGTGTTGACTGAAAATGCATATTCAAATCTTGCATTGGATAATGCAGTCAAAGAGAATAACCTGAATAAACTGGACAGTGCTTTTTGTACTGCCCTGGTTTATGGTGTCCTTGAAAGACTTCTGACTCTGGACTATATTATCCGTAAACGCTCTTCTGTACCTTTCAGAAAAATTGAAAATTCAACTCTGATTATTCTCAGAATGGGTTTTTATCAGATTCTGTACATGGACAGAGTACCTGATAATGCTGCTGTGAACGAAAGTGTCAATCTTGCAAAGAAAAAGAAACTATTTAAATCATCAGGCTTTATTAACGGAATGCTTCGCTCTTTCATAAGAGATGAAGCAAAATTTGATTTACCTTCAGATGCAGATACAATCAGACTTTTATCAGTGAAATATTCCTGCCCGGAGTATCTGGTAAAGTTATGGCTTGATTCTTATGGTGAGGATATCACTGAGGAGATACTTGAATCCCTTTGTGGCAGACCTCCGCTTTCTCTTCATGTGAATTCTCTGCTTACCGACAGTGACACTCTTATTGAGAATTTATCTGAAGAGGGAGTTTCTGCAGAAAAATCTGCAATCGACAACATGCTCATTGTTAAGAACACAGGAGCAGTAGATAACCTCAGAGCCTATGAACTTGGTGAATTCTTTGTTCAGG
Organism: Ruminococcus sp.; assembly: GCA_045540595.1. Classification (GTDB taxonomy): domain Bacteria; phylum Bacillota; class Clostridia; order Oscillospirales; family Acutalibacteraceae; genus Ruminococcoides. The sequence continues at coordinate 3,203 of JAZQHL010000055.1, read as the reverse complement.
ACACAGCATCTGCAATTTGTGCTCAGATTACCGCTGTAAAAGCAGGTGACAGAGTATACGATGTTTGCAGTGCTCCCGGTGGTAAGTCTTTTGCAATGGCAATAAATATGGAGAATAAGGGAGAGGTTTATTCCTTCGACCTTCACCCTCATAAAATCAAACTTATAGAGGCAGGGGCAAATCGCCTTGGCATTTCAATAATCAAAGCATCAGTACGTGATGCTGCAAAGGATACAACTCTGACAGAAACTGCTGATGTTGTTCTTTGTGATGTTCCCTGCAGTGGTTTCGGTATTCTGAGAAGAAAGCCTGAAATCCGCTATAATAAGGATTCAGATTATATGAATCTTCCTGCTTTGCAGTTTCAGATACTTGAAAATTCTGCAAAACTTGTAAAAGCAGGTGGTACCCTTGTGTATTCAACCTGCACACTGAATCCTTATGAAAACATTAAGGTTGTAGAAAAATTCCTTTCAGAGCACCCGCAGTTTTCAAAGAAGACAATAAATCTGCCTGAAGGAATTATTCGTAAAATTGACGAAGAGGACTATATGCTGACACTCTTTCCCTCAGCTGACGGTAGTGACGGCTTCTTTATAGCTACAATGGAAAGGAGCGGCGTATGAGTCTTACAGATATTAAATCTCTGAATTTATCTGAACTTACAGAACTTATAACAAGCAGAGGGCATCAGCGTTTCCGTGCAGACCAGATTTATTCCTGGCTACATCAGAAACATGTAGGTGCTTTTGACGAGATGACCAATATCCCCAAAGCCCTTCTTTCTGACCTTGCTTCAATATGTTACATTTCTGTTGCAAATATTGAAAAAAAGCTTGTTTCAAGTTATGATAATACAATAAAATACCTTTTTTCTTTTCCTGACGGAGAGTATGTTGAGGCAGTGGTGATGGATTATCGTCACGGATACTCAATGTGTATTTCAACACAGGTCGGCTGTAAAATGGGCTGTACATTCTGTGCTACAGGTCAGAGCGGCTTTACCCGCAATCTCACTGCAGGAGAAATGCTCAGTCAGATTCAGACTGCTCAGAAGGATCTTGGAATCCGTATTTCCAATGTTGTTCTGATGGGAATGGGCGAACCTCTTGATAATTTTAAGAATGTTGTTAGTTTTATCCGACTTGCAACTGATGAAAAAGGTCTTAATATCAGTTGTCGTCATATCACCTTATCAACCTGCGGACTTGTTCCGAAAATTTATGAACTGGCAGACCTTAATATTCCAATAACCTTATCATTGTCTTTGCACGCACCAAATGATGAAATCCGTTCAAGGACAATGCCTGTTAATAAGAAATATCCCATAGCTGAAGTACTGAAGGCTTGTAAATACTATGCAGATACAACAGGACGCCGGATTACATATGAGTATGCAATGATTAGTGGCGTCAACGACAGTGATGAATGTGCACGTCAGCTTGCACAGCGACTTCGCGGCACACTTTGTCACGTGAATCTTATACCTGTAAACCCTGTTGAAGGAACAGGTTATAACCCAAGCAAAGATAAACGGCTTACATCTTTTGTAAGCGTTCTCTCAGGATATAATATTAACGCAACCGTCCGTCGCACACTCGGTAGTGATATCAGTGCGTCCTGCGGACAGTTGAGAGGAAAGAATCTTAAGAACAAAGGAGGAGTATAACTTGGAAGTTTTCAGTAAAAGTGATATCGGATTAGTCAGAACATCAAATCAGGATGACTGTCGCTTCGGAGTTTTCTCGCCCTGTTGTGCATGGGCTGTAGTTTGTGACGGAATGGGCGGTGCTAATGGCGGAAATGTAGCCAGCGCTACTGCCGTAGATGTTATCAGTGAACAGATTCAGCAGCTTTATGATGAAAAACTCTCAAAAGAACAGCTTGTTACTCTTCTGACAGACATTGTTCAGCGAGCCAATGCACAGGTTTTTGATATGTCAATCTCAAATCCTGAACTTGAAGGTATGGGTACTACCTGTGAGTTTGTTTTTGTTAAAGACCGTACCGTACATGTTGTGCATGTAGGTGATAGCCGTACCTATGCTATCCGAGGCGGTAAGATCAAACAGCTTACAGAGGACCACTCTATCGTTCAGGAAATGGTAAGACGTGGTGAAATTACCCCCGAAGAAGCAGTGAAGCACCCCAACAAGAATATTATAACACGCGCTTTGGGTATAAGACCTGAAGTTAATATCGATTACATTGAAGCAAACTTTACCTATGGTGATGTTCTTCTGCTTTGCACAGATGGTCTTACAAACTGTGTCAGCACAGGCGATATTGTCAAAATTGTTCACGAAAATCGTGGTGAAGATATGACAAACAAACTTGTAGATAAAGCAAAAGAAGGCGGCGGCTCTGATAATATCACTGTAACAGTAATCTACTGAGGAGGTGGATCAGATGGATAAATATGTAGGTAAAAAACTAGACGGAAGATATGAAATCCGTGAACTCATCGGTATTGGCGGTATGGCCAATGTATACCGTTGTTACGATACAATTGACGACCGTGAGGTTGCTATTAAAATTCTGAAGGATGAATACCTTAATAACGAGGAGTTTATCCGCAGATTCAAAAATGAATCCAAGGCTATTGCTGTTCTATCTCATCCTAACATTGTAAAGGTTTACGATGTTAGTTTCGGTGATATGATTCAGTATATCGTTATGGAATATATTGATGGCATCACTCTCAAAGAGTATATCAATCAGCAGAAAGTCCTTACATGGAAAGAGACAGTGCATCTTGTAACTCAGATTCTTAAAGCTCTTTCTCATGCTCACAGCAAGGGTGTTGTTCATCGTGATATCAAGCCTCAGAATATGATGCTTTTGTCTGACGGTACTATTAAAGTTACCGATTTCGGTATTGCCAGATTCTCTAATTCCACAAGAACTATGACAGAACAGGCAATTGGCTCTGTACATTATATTGCTCCCGAGCAGGCAAAAGGTGATATCACAGACGGCAAAACCGATATTTATTCAATCGGTGTAATGATGTATGAAATGCTTACAGGAAATCTTCCTTTTGACGGAGAAAACGCTGTATCTGTTGCATTGATGCATCTTCAGGTTGTTCCTGATACTCCCAGAACTATCAATCCTTCAATCCCTGAAGGTATTGAAGAGATTACACTCAAGGCTATGAAGTCGGATCGTAGCCATGTCGTTCTGTGAGCCAAGGAGTTGGG
>JAZQHL010000054.1:0-9191 GCA_045540595.1 Ruminococcus sp. | reverse complement strand
CTCCAAGACTTCCTGAACAACCTATCTTTTATCCTGTTCTAAACGAAAAATACGCCCGAGAAATTGCGGAAAAATGGAACAAGAAATCTGCCGATTCGGGAAGTCGGATCGTAGCCATGTCGTTCTGTGAGCCAAGGAGTTGGGGAAACATGTTGTCTTCCTAAGACCGCTTGGCCTTCCGACTTCTCCAAGACTTCCTGAACAACCTATCTTTTATCCTGTTCTAAACGAAAAATACGCCCGAGAAATTGCGGAAAAATGGAACAAGAAATCTGCCGATTCGGGATATGCGAGATATGTTACAACCTTTGAAATTGACGATGCCTACATTTCTCAATTTGATATTCAAACAGTAGGGGCAAGTTATCACCAAGAATTCTGGATTCCTGCGGAAGATTTGGCGGAATTTAATCGTCATATCATAGGCAAGATTGAAGTCATTTAATTATTCAAGCACCTTTTCTCTTTCCTTACCTACATTTACGCACCGTTATGCTGCTCTTTTGAAGATAACACGTAACACTTTTTGGTGTTGCGTGTTTTTGTTTTTTATACAGACTTTCAGGGACTCTATGTTTAAAATGTAGAAGATAAACTTTGCAAAATTCTGCACCTACGGCACAGCATCTTCGGATACTGTGCTTTTTTGTTTTATTGTTTTCCGCTTTTGTTTGTATTGTCGGATAGTTTCTGCTATAATCATTTTATAGACTTGATTATTCAATAAATTTCCTGATTCCACGGGAATTCTCCAGATAGGGGATAGTGTTTTTCTATGGAGAATAGTATTCTTTTATCACAAAATCAAATGGAGGAAATTAAAAATGAATCAGTTAGCAACAGGAAAGTTTATATCCCAAAAAAGAAAGGAAAAGAATCTGACACAGGAACAGCTGGCAGAAAAACTTGGTGTTTCCAATAAAACTATTTCAAAATGGGAAACAGGCAAATGTATGCCTGATTATTCTGTAGTCAAGCCTTTGTGTGATGAACTGGGAATTACAGTTGCAGAGTTACTTGATGGTGAAGAATCAGAAGAAAAAAGTCTTCGCACATACGATGATGAGCAGATTATGGATTTACTGAAAAGAACACAGGAGCTTGAGAAACAGAAAAACCTGCTTTACGGAATTTTACTTATCGTCATGGGAATTGCCTTACAGGCACTTTCTCATACATTAGGGGGATCAGGTGTAAAAGACTTCTTCTCGGGTCTTCTGTTGGGAATATCAATCGCTGAGATGCTGGTTGGAGTTTTTGTGGTCGGAAAAGGTATAGCAGGCAGATAATTTCAATTTGCAGGAGGAAAGTATGAAAAGATTTTTATTAATCCTCGGTATAATAAGTCTGATTATTGGTGTTTTGTCACTGTTGTTTTCAGCTTTAAACCTGTTTGGATACTACAACGTGCTTGACGGATCATCAGAACTTTACAGCCGTTTGCACCTGAGAATGATAGTTTTCCTTGTAATCGGACTTGTTCTTTCCGTGATTGGAGCAGTGAGTTTTATCATTCGACATAAACTGTAATTTACGGTACTTGGTAATTCCGATTTTGTTTGTCAGAAAGAGGAAGAACTTTTGCTGTAATCAGAATTGATTTTTGCAGAAATTTATATGTGGGTATCAGAAAAACCGAATCTGAGCGGAATTTTTCACTCTACCGATGGTTGAATTGCACTTTTTCAACTGTTGGTTCGTGTTCTTTGCTTCCTTGATCCCTTATACTGAAGGTGAAAGGAGGCACTCGGCAGAGAAAATCAGCCGAAGATTCATTACAGATACAAATTGTGTGCCTTACACAATTGGGTTTTATGCAGAAGATTAAACATCAAATAAACTGATTCTGATTTACAAAGAAAGGAAATATCTATGAAAAAAATAAACAATAAACAATTTACCGTATTTATGATAGTGGCATTTGCCCTTGCCTGGGTTATACAGATTGTAGCAAGTATATTTGCAAATAAGGGAAACCAGACAGTCTTTCAGGCTATGCTGATGATTACAATGTTTATGCCTTTTCTGGCTGTGCTCATTGCAAGGATACCCTTAAAGGGTATGGGTTGGGTGCCCCGATTAAAAGGCAGAGTGCGTTATGTGTTCTTTGCCTTGTGGATACCTGCATTGCTGAGCATTCTCGGCGGAGGTCTGTTCTTTCTGGTTTTCCCCCATACCTTTGATTCTGAATTTCTGACATTGTACGGCATACTGGAAGAAGCAGGTGCTCTGGAGCAGTTTGAAGCACAGGGTTTAACTATGCCTGTGTATCTGCTTATCTCTTCAATTCAGGCTGTAACATATGCGCCTTTTCTTAATATGTTCGTAGCATTGGGAGAAGAAGTAGGCTGGAGAGGTGCTATGTATCCTTACTTGAAAGAAAAGTTCGGCACAACAAAAGGCCGTATCTTAGGCGGTGCAATCTGGGGTGCCTGGCACTGGCCCATTATGATTCTTGCAGGCTATGAGTATGGTAAGGATTATATGGGAGCCCCTGTGCTTGGTCCTGTGGTTTTCTGTATCTGCACTGTTGCAATGGGTATTCTGTTGGATTATGTGTACGAAAAGACCGAATCAATCTGGCTGCCTTCACTTATGCACGGTGCTATAAACGCCTTTACACTCTTTGCGTTTCTTATAAAGCCTGAGTATGCGGATATGGCAATTCTGGGCCCTGCATACATTGGTATCATCAGTATGATTCCTATGCTTATTCTGGTAGTTATTATCTGCGTGAAAAGAAAAAATAAAAGTTGATTATCCTTTCATCTGACAGACAGCAATACTACTTGCTGTCTGCAGTTTTTATTTACGAGGTGGATTATGAGCGGTCATATTATTAATAATGCAATTGAATATATCAGGGGGATTTTTTCTGAGGATTTCACAGGCCACGATTTTCAGCACACTATGCGTGTGTACAAGGTGGCAACCCTGCTGGCAGAGAAGGAAGGAGCAGATGTTTTTGCGGTGCAGTTATCTGCTCTTCTGCACGATGTGGACGACAGGAAACTTTCACCCTCAACAGCAGAGAATCTTCATAATGCAAGAGAATTTATGAAGGAGCAGGGAATAGATAATGAAACTGCAGAAAGAATCTGCCGTATTATCCGTCAGGTTTCTTTTAAGGGTACAGATTCTGTTGTGCCCGATACCCTGGAGGGTAAGTGTGTGCAGGACGCAGACAGGCTTGATGCCCTTGGGGCTGTGGGTATAGCCAGAGCCTTTGCTTACGGTGGTGCTCACCACAGGGCAATGTACGACCCTGAGATTCCTCCGCGGCTTAATATGGGGGAGAAGGAGTATTTTTCAAGTGAATCCACGACCGTCAATCATTTTTACGAAAAACTTTTTCAGCTAAAAGATATGATGAATACTGAAACAGCAAAGGAAATTGCTCAGCGCAGAGAGCAGTTTATGAAGGATTTTATAGAGCAGTTTCTCAAAGAATGGGAAATGTAATTTTGTCCTGTGATTTGACTACCGCCTGTAACTTTGCTATAATACAAAACGATTGGTATATGATTTGAGCAAAGGCAGGGTTTCCTTTGCAGGAGGTATTTATGAAAATAATAGATTTTCACACACATATTTATCCCGATAAAATTGCAGAAAAGGCCACACAGGCTATCGGAAAATTCTATGATATTGAGATGGACAGAACAGGCTCTCTTGATGCATTGCTTAAGTATTCAAGCCGTGCAGGTATTGACCGATGTGTGGTACATTCTGTGGCAACAAGTCCTCAGCAGGTGCAGCGTATCAATGATTTTATCTGTGAGTCTGTAAATGCTCACCCCGACAGACTTTCGGGCTTCGGCACTATGCATCAGGATTATGAGAATAAACTGGAAGAGGTTGAAAGATGCCTCAGTATGGGACTCAAGGGCATAAAACTTCACCCGGATACCCAGATGTTCAATGCGGACGATGAGCGTATGCTGGAGGTTTACGATTATCTGCAGGGCAAAGCCCCTGTGCTTTTCCATTGCGGTGACTACAGATACGATTACTCACACCCACGCAGAATTGCAAACATTTGCAGAATGTTTCCGAAACTTACTGTAATCGGTGCTCATTTCGGAGGATATTCTGTCTGGGAAGAGGCTTTTGAATATCTGAAGGACCTTGACTGTATGCTGGATACCTCCAGTTCCTCTGCTCTTATGGAGGAGGGTATGTTTGCCAGAATGATAAACGCTTACGGTGCAGACAGGCTGCTTTTCGGCACAGACTTCCCTATGTGGGACAGCACAGAGGAACTGAAGCGCTTTATGAGTGTTCCGCTTACAGAAGAGGAGAGGGAAAAAATTCTCTACAAAAATGCAGAAAGGCTTCTGAATCTTTGATTCTGAGGATCTGATACGAAGAAGATATTAGTCTTCAGAGAATTGAATAATGAGATGTAAAGTTAAGTCGGCAACTAATTGGGTTGTCGGCTTTTTTATTTTGTACAAATGGTAGAATATCAGTGAAAATCAGGGGTTTTGTGGAGTAAAATGTGGAAATTGGAAGTTTGGTGTGATATAATCGTGAAAAACAACCACAAAGAAAAAGCACGTTTGTGTTTATCAGTTTTTATTTGGAGGCGCATATGTACAGCATTTCTATCTGCGATGACGATCCCCTGATGAGGGAGACCCTGGAAAAACTGGTGCAGAGGTACTTTGTTAGCAAGGGTCTTGATTATTCCTTGAAGATGTTTTCCTGCGGAGAGGAACTTGCCCGTTACACAGGAAAATTTGATATTGCATTTCTTGATGTTGAAATGAGAAACCTGAACGGAATCCAGACAGGTTATTCTCTGCTCAAGCGTAATCCCGATGTGGTGATATTCATTGTAACAAGTTATAGGGAGTACCTTGACGAGGCAATGGACCTGAGAGTTTTTCGTTTCCTTGAAAAACCTGTGGACAGGCAGAGGCTTTATTCAGCCCTTGATATTGTTACAGAGCAATCGGAAGAAATCACATTCATATCAAATCATCTGCCTGTGACCATCAGAGAAAGGGACGTGGTCTGCATTTATTCCTGCGACAGAAAGACCTTTGTTCTTTCAGATACAGGTGTCTGTTACCCCACAATTCTCAGCATGAAGGAGTGGCTGAGAAAAACCGAGAACATTCCACGATATTCTCACCCTCATTACAGTTACATAATCAATCTGAGGTATGTTTCCCGAATTGAGGGAAGGACAATAGTCCTGAGATGCAAAAACGGCACCACGATGAGAATAGAGGCATCTCAGCGGAAAATGAACAGTTTCAGGAATGATTTTGTATCTGAAATGAGGTGTCGTTAATGGATTTGCTAATTAAAGTTTCGATGTATCTCAGTTATCTTCTGGAAGGCTACATAACAAGTATGTATTTTGGCGCTGTGTTTGAGAGCAGAAAAGAGTCTGTGATTCCCCGTATTGTTTCATACTTTACGGGTTTTTCTTTGTTATTTGCGGTTTTTCTGCTTGGAAACAGTGCCCTCAATATGGGAGCATCGGTTGTGGTGATGACTATGCTTGGGGTTGTTGTGTTCAGAGCAGGTGTGCTGAAGGCTTTGTTTCATTCGGGGGTTGTGTCGGCATTGCTTGTGGCAAGTGAGTTTCTGGTTATCTCTCTGTTCAATATAGTTTTCAGCGTGAATGCGGCAAGCATAAACACACCGCCCATAATTGTGGTGGTGAGCATAAGCTCAAAACTCCTGCTTTTTGTGGGCTGTAAGATAATAAACACAGCAGCGGTAAAAGACAGATACAGAAACAAGTGGGGGCCTTTGCTGTTTCTGGTGCCTGTGGCGTCTATGTTGTGTCTGCTTGTAGTTTTCTATCAGAGCGCAAGGCTGAGTCTCAGTATGATGGAAAACATTCTTAATTGCGTTGTGTCAATTCTTCTTTTGCTGGCAAATTTCCTTGTGTTCTCTGTGTATGAGAAAACCCTCAAAAATGAGCAGGAACTGGCAAAAATCAGACTTTCTGAGCAGAGAAGAGAACTTGACTATGATTACTACAAAATGCTTGAGCAAAACAGACGGGAGTCGCGGGTGCTGATTCACGATATAAAGCATCATCTGAATCTTATCAGGAGTATGGCGCAGGACAGCGGTGACGGTGAAATAGCGGAGTATATTGATTCTATACAGAAGGAATCCTTTTTCTGTAAACCCGCAATCATAAGCGGAAACAGAATTATTGATGCGATTCTTGCCCAGAAAAACTTTCAGTGTGAGAGAAAAGGCGTGAAGCTTACCTTTGAGCATAACAACACAAACCTGAGTTTTGTCAGTGATTCGGATTTATGTGCTATGCTTTCCAATGCCCTGGATAACGCTATTGAGTCTGCACAGGTGAGCGCAGAGAAGAATGTGCGGTTAAGGCTTTATAACTCCGAAAACGGTTGCTTTTATTTTATAGAGATTACAAACAGTTGTGACATAAAGCCTGAGAAAACACAGAAAGGCTATAAAAGCACCAAAAAAGGCAAGTATCACGGCATAGGACTTTACAGCATAAGGCAGGCGGCTGAGAAGTATTCGGGACAGATGACAGCGGAGTATATGGGGGATAATACCTTCTGCACTACCATAATGCTGCAAAAGCTGTAGGGTGTGTCGATATCTATCGTTTTTACAAAGTATCTGTCGATTTTACAAATATTATTGAGATAATAAGGCTCATTCATATATAATTTCCTCAACATCTTTAAGGAGGAAAAACAATATGAAAACAACCAAGAAAACAATCAGCGAAAAGATGCTTATGGCAGCACGCAAGGCAACAGAGCAGGAGCTTACAAGAAGTGCAAACTCTGCTTCCTGTATTCTTATGCACCAGCCCAAGGCTCCCAAGGCCCTGAGCAAAATGCGTAAGTTCTGATTTGCAAGTGAATCGGATTGTCAATCTGATGATAGAACGCAGGCTGATTTCTGAAGAAGACAGGGAGCTGTACCGCTACGGCATACAGCTCCTTGCCGAGAAACTTCTGGGGCTGTGTTCTATACTTCTTATATGTATCCTCACAGGCAGGGTGTTGCAGGGAGTTGTGTTTTACCTTTCCTACTCCATGCTTCGGAAGTACGCAGGGGGATATCACGCAGGAAAATTCATCACCTGTTATCTGAGTTCCTGCTTTATGGTGTTTCTGTGTGTGATGCTGAGTTTCCTGCCTTTTGCATCAGTTACTTCCCTGATACTTTTTGCTCTTGGTGCTTCGGTTGTGTTTTTACTTTCTCCTGCACAGCACAGTGCACGACCTCTGGAAGATTGTGAAAAGAGGGTATACCGCAAACGTACAAGGCTGACGCTTCTGCTGGAGTTTCTGATTTTCACGGCTTTGTATCTGCTGAAACTTTATTCTCTTTGTTTTGTGATGGGTTGTGCAGTATTTCTGCTGGGTGTACTGGTTGCTCTTCAGTATATTGCAAACAGAAAAAATAATACGGAATAAAACACATTTTGTCCGCAGGTGTGTTTTATATATCAAAGACTTACGGTTTTTCCACCCCTCCGTGAGTCTTTTTTTTTACAAAAAAATTACCCCTCAGTTTTCTGACTGAAGGGTTTTTGTGTTTATTCTTTAATTACTGTGCAGGTGTCGATTCCGTAGTAAGAAAAAATCTCTGCTGTTGTTTCGTCAATTATTTCTCCGCAGACTGCAATAGGCACCGCAGGGGGACAGCCTACACTTGCTGCAGAGATTATCCTTCCTGTGCTGTCACGTACATTAACAACCTCGCTTTGTGAGAAAACTGCCTCGCGGACTGACATAGCCTTTTCAGGCTTGTGAAACTCAGGGGGAGCTTCACAAAGAGGGGAAAGTGCAGGAATGCTGCACAGCACATCGCAGAGTTTCTGAAGTTCATTCCGAGTGTTTTCGGGGGTGAGCATAAGGACTAAAAAGTCAGGGTCTGCAAATTCACAGACTATGTTTTCTCTCAGCAGGATATCTGCAAGGTCAGTGCCCTTGTAGCCGTAGGGTTTGGCGCTGATTGTGATTTTCAGCGCTTCGTTGCCTGCAAGAGAATAGCCTTTGTGAGAAAGGGTTTCTTTGACTTTTTGTATCAAGGGGATAAAATCAGAGAGTTTTTTTCTGTAGCCCTCAGCGATGTATCTGTTTGCCATGTCAAGGGACTGGAGAATCAGATAAGATGGGCTTGTGGAGCCGAAAAGACTCAGAGCGTCCTTTGCCCTTTGAGTGAATACTGCAGGGGCGGAGGGGGAGATGTGCAGGTATGCACCCCCTGTGAGTACAGGCAGGGTTTTGTGGGCAGAGTCGCAACAGATATCTGCACCCAGATCAATAGGGTGCTGTGATTTTTCAAGGAACTTCAGGTAAGCTCCGTGAGCATTGTCAACTGCAAGGAGTACCCCGTGCTTTCTGCAAACCTGAGAAATTTTGCTGATATCTGCCACATTGCCAAGATAATCAGGGCTTGTAAGGTAAACTGCCGCAGGCTTTTCCTGTGAAGAGGAAAGCATTGCATCAAGGTCCTGTGCATTTATAGTGCAGGAAAGGTAGGACTCACCTTTCTGCGGATACAGCCACTGAATCTGAAAATCAATGAGAGCACAGGCTGAAATGAAGGTTTTGTGAGCGTTTCTGCCTGCGTAAATCAGAGGCTTTATGCCCTTTTCCTTTGCATAAAGGGTCACAAGATAAAGCATTGCACGGATACACTGGGAAGAGCCTTCTGTGCTGTAGAAGGTGTCACAGCCGAAAAGCTCACTTGCGTTCTGCTCGCTTTCTCTGATGATACCCTGTGCTTCATAAAGGCTGTCAGCGCCCTGAATTTCTGTAATATCCAGATTTTCACAGCCCAGCAGATTTACACCTTTGTGCCCCGGCATATGAAGCCTTGCACTGTTTTTCTGAGCATATTCTCTGACGAAATCACATATAGGAGTGTTCATTATTTGTTATCTCCGAATGCTCTGGCAATGGCAACCATAATTGCACATTCCATTCTCTTGCGGAAAAGTTCACAGCCGTATTTGTAAACGCCTGTAACCTTGCCTGTGGAGTGGTATGCGTTGGCAGCACAACCGCCTGAGCAGTAAAGCTTTGCCCAGCAGTCGTGGCAGTCGGGACGTGCATATACATTACAAGCGGCAAACTCGCTCTGGATATCAGTGTTTGTAACTCTCTGCCATATATCACCTAACTTAAACTTTTCTTCGCCTACAAACTGGTGGCAGGGAT
>JAZQHL010000053.1:0-7669 GCA_045540595.1 Ruminococcus sp. | reverse complement strand
AACTAAAAATTAACTCTCTATAATTATATTATACAAAAGCTCCCGGCAGACGCATAAATGTCTGTCGGGGGCTTTGATTTAGGCATTTAAGTTTCTCTCAAATCTATTTTACAGAATTGGGAGATCATTAGATCCTTGGGTTCCATCGAACTCAGGCTTTTCTGTTGGGGTTACACTACTTGCAACGATTACTTCCTTTGAAGCAAACATATTGATTTCTATTTCAGTACCTGTATACTCCTTCTTCTGCATTTTGATCGTCTCCTTATTTATATGCATACATAGTTGCCTCACCAGCAAAATGTGCCAAAGCACTCACTACAGTCCAGAGTGCCTCTTTGCCTGAATTCTGAGCAAGGGCACCGTAGCTGTAGATTGTGTAATCCAGCGTAATACCGCCGAGGCTTACTTTTAAGCTACCCTCGCCCATCTTATGAGCAGGGATATCGCTTATGATAAGCTCGTAGAAACTTCCGTTCTTCTTGAGAGTTACAGAGTAGTCGCAAGTGACTTCAAGGCTCTGGGCATCAACGCTTTCGTCGATAATGAAATAGTGCTTGAACGCAAGCTCTGTTTCAAGAGAAAGTGATGTACCGTAGTATGTAACGCCTGACTCCTCACCCTCAAGTGTAAAGGGCGCACCTGCAAAGCCATAAAGCTCTGTAACCTTTTCTTCTTCGGTCATAAGTTCTGTATCGTTTGCAAGATTATCAGTATTGTAATTAAAGTAAATCTGAGCCTGAGCACCATAGTTAAGCATTTTCTTAACAAGCTCCTGCTCTTTTGCATACTTCACTGTATCTGAGAGGATAACCTCTGCATAATCCTGAACAGTATAATCATCAAGCTGGAGTTCAGACTCGCTTGTAACAAGCTTTGCAGAAATTGCGGAAGTCATCTCCTTAGCTGCAACCTCGCAGGTGAATACGTAGTAGTCCCCTGACTTCACTGCTTCGCTTACAGGAATTTCAACAGTATAAGTTGAGCCAGTGTCAGGAACTTCAAAGACTATCTTGGCATCAGGGTCTTCAATTGTAAACCTGCTCAGTTGCATATAGTAGTTTACTGCAATCTTATCACCAAGGCTGATGGTATATCCTGCAACCTTATCTACACCGCAGTATTCTCCACACTCAGCACAGTATCCATTCGTGATTCTTCTGTGCCAGCAATTAAATCCGCAATCCTTGCAGATTGAATCCTCATAAACATGAGCAGTATAACAATGTATTATATTGTTAAAAAAACGATATCGTTTTTCGCCTGTGTAAACTGAACCAATACCTCTAAGATTATGCTTTACTGAAAGAATGTCGAAATCTTCAGGCAGATAGAGTGTACCATTAATTTCGAGCACAAATCCATTAAGGTTCAGTTCAACACCGTCTGTATAGACGGTTTCGTTGTCATCAATAATAGCATCTGACTGAAGTGTAACAGAGGAGGTTTCGGGAATATAACCTGTACCCTCTGCTTTAGCATAAGCAATTGCCTCGCTTAAAGTATTGAATGAATATGTCTCATAACACACGTCATCATCGTAGTCCACATATCGCTCTGCAAAGAAAGGTACCTTGTATGTACATCCCTCGTTCTCGCAACAGCCCTCGACCCAGTTAATATTGTGATTTCTTGTTTCATCAAGTTCGGAATTGGAATAGCTTGCCTCAGTTTCTTTGCAAGTTGTATAGCCGTAGTAAACCTTGTCGCCGCCAATTAATGGATAGTCATCTGTTCCTATTTTCTGGCCCCATACGTCAGCTTCCTGCTCACCCTGTAAGAGGTAAGCAACCTCGCCTGACTTAAACTGCTCTGATGTTTTGGATTCTGCTGCGTACTCGATGTCTACAGCCTCGGAAGCTCCTTCTACACCAATACCGCCATTGTTGGCTGTATCTAAATAATAGCAGTATATGATCATGGCTTGATTATTAGTACCAACCACGCCGCCAACTTCAATACTGCCGCTAACACTGCCTGTGTTGTAGCAGTTTGCGATTGTATCTACAATGCTGCCGACCACTCCGCCGACACTTCCGTAACCGCTGACATCGCCTGTGTTGTAGCAGTTTGTGATTGTGCCGCCTTCATTAAAGCCAATCACACCGCCGACATAACCGTAACCGCTGACATCGCCTGTGTTGCTGCAATTTGTGGTTGTGCCATCGCTTGAACCGGCTACACCGCCAACATAAATATTGCTACCACTGATTTTGCCTGTGTTATAGCAGTTTTCGATTGTACCAAAGTTTACACCTACCACGCCGCCGATAAGGTTGGTGCCAACAATTTCGCTTGTATTGTAACAATTTGTGATTGTGCCGTTATCATTATAGCCTACCACGCCGCCGATATAATCGTAACCGTTAAAATAGGAGTTAATAACACCTGTGTTTTTAACGGCACCGTTAGCACCTACAAAACCTATTAGACCGACATAACCGTTGCCGCTGTTGTTATAATAAAGTCCTGAAATGGTTTTGCCGTTACCGTCGAAGGTACCTGTATACGGACAGGTTCTTTTACCGATAGGTGTCCACGCTCTTGCATCTGCAGGCTCAGCCGACATAGCACCTTCGTTTACAACAATGTCTTCTGTAAGAATGGCATTTGCAGAACCGAGGTTTGCGTTATCGTTATTTACCTTGTCTGCAAGCCAATAAAGCTGACCGGCGTTTGCAATTTCATAATAGCTGTCTGTGTTTAGTGTTGCGGGCTCAAAACCGCCGCATTCTGTACAGAAGCCGTTCTCATCATAAGCATGCGCACAATGGTTACCGCAAATTGTGCAAACACCATCTGTGTAACGACACTCGTTAACAACAAGTTGCATTGTTGTTTCTTTCATGATATTATAGTCACTTAAAGTTTTTCCTTCTTCAAGTCGCTTACCGGCAAGCATTAACACCTGATGTTCGGGATGAATGCCCTCTCTCTCATAAACTTTTGCCTTAACTGCATCAATTGAGTCGTTAGGCTCAACCTGAAGAGTAATAGTATTCCCGTCAACAGTTTTCACATAAATCTGCATTGCAAAAGCGGTTACCATGGATACAGAAAGCATGGTGACCAATATGCAAGCCGTAAGAAAAAAACCAGTGACTTTTTTTGCTGTTGTTTTCACTAAAATTCCTCCTTTTGCTTTGTAAGTATATATAAACAAGGGCAGTTATGTAAAGGGGGACAAACGCAAAATAAAAAGCCCTTGGAAGTTCAGAAAACAAGCAATGCCTCACGGTGACATTTTGCCTTAAAAAACCAGCAATCTGCCACACGCCAAACATACCATTATTACACTTATCATTCTATATGTTCTTAAAATCCGTGTCAACATTTTTTAGCTGATTCCACCTTGATAAACTACGAAAAGATAATAAAAACCTCAGCAATTGACAAAATCTGCTGAAGGTATAATAAATGCTCTTTTTTCAGCTCAAAGTTATCAGTAATGCCTACAAGCCTTAAGTTCTCCCTTTTCACATAGTACAACTCAATTATCTGCGAAGTACTGCGTCATTCGGTTGATTTATTCTCGAATGTGTAGTATAATGCACTTGAATAAAAACAGAAAGAAGGATAGCAATGCTTGATTATAACAAGACTTATTATGCAGATATTGATATTGAGGGTTATGGTGTCATCACGGTAAAGCTCGATCAGGATTCTGCGCCCATCACCACAGAGAACTTTGTAAACCTTGCTGAGGAGGGATTCTATGACGGACTTACCTTCCACCGCATTATCGCAGGCTTTATGATGCAGGGCGGTGATCCCACCGGCACAGGCATGGGTGGCTCCGACGAGACCATCGTGGGCGAGTTCCGTATAAATGGATACAACAACACCCTGTCCCACACAAGAGGTGCAATCTCTATGGCTCGTTCCATGGACCCTGACAGTGCCAGCTCACAGTTCTTCATCGTTCACGAGGACAGCTGTTTCCTTGACGGCCAGTATGCCGCCTTCGGATATGTGACCGAGGGTATCGAGGTTGTAGACAGAGTCTGCGATGAGGCAAGACCTATCGACCAGAACGGAACTATTCCCAGAGACCGTCACCCTGTCATGAATTCTGTTACAATCAGAGTAGAAGATTAACATCTTTTCTTAAACTTAAATCACAACAAATTAAAGCGTTGCACACGAAGGAGCGAATAGATGCTCTCCCTCAGATGCAACGCTTTTTATTTTATTAATATGTGTAATAAAATATTATATTAAACCAATTGAATTTATAAATTCTTTTTCATATACCTTGGTTCATATTCACGATAACCGTGTTTCGGATAAAATGAATAGGATTGTTAAGCCATATTTTTCAAATACGAAATCCAGTCAGATAAACTATCTACGGTAAAATCACTCAGTGCTTTTTCATAACAAGAAAACACCTGCGGATGATTTTCCTTCATCCATGCAAGGGATTTCTTAGGTCCTTGATAAGGATGATGTACTGCATCGCAGAAAATCTCCAAACTGTCTGTAAGCACCCAATGCCACCTGAACATTCCCTCGGCGTCATATCTTTTTACCCGCTCAAACATCTTTACGCACCAATCAATATCCGCCCTGATTTCTTCACTTGTTTTACTTGGACGGTTTTGAATATAGTCCAATACTCTGCTTTGCAGTGCCTGTCCTTTTCCGTCGGTATCTGCAATAATCTTTCCGTCAAAAATCCGAACAAAATCAGCTAAGTCATAATCTCCGTCAAAATAAGAGTTTGGATATACAAACACATCCAACTGAACTCCATCAACAAAAGGTGTATCGTGAAACTGACTATGATGCTGTGACATAAAACAAGAGGACCTTACGCTATTGTGTAAAGTCCTCTGTTTTTATTCAGGATAAAACTTACTGAGCCGGAACAAAAGGTAGCTCAATAGGTGCATTAGGGTCCCTCTCTGTCACATCGGGTGTGCTTGCTGTAATAACTTCTGTATCGTCAAAAACAATCACAGAAATTTTCGGGGAAATATATTTTTTCATTGTTTTCACCTCGGATTTAAATTACAGGCATAATTTCCATATCGTCTTCTTCCTGTGTATACTCAGGTATAAAGATTGTGCTTGCAAAGATTACGTCCTTAGCAGAAAACTTATTTATAATGATTTCTGCCTTTTCATATTTTTTCTTATCCATGACAGCATCTCCTTTAGCCTAAGTATTCAACGGCTTTTTGGTTATATGCGTAGAGTGCCTTGATAGCATTTACAAGCGCCTCTTTGCCTGTGTTCATAGCCTGATATCCGTAACTGAACGCACCGTAGTTTATAGTAAGTCCGCCTACCTTAACCTCGTACATTTCTGAGAGTTTATGAGCAGGAATGTCTGAAATTTTAAGCTCATAGAGGTTTCCGTTCTTCACAAGCTCAGTTTCCTCGCCGTTTACTGTTACTGTAAGTACAGACGCATCGCCCTCTACAACAAAGTAAAGCTTGATTGCTGTTTCAGACTTCAGAGAAAGTGTACCGCCATAGAAGGTTACTCCCTCCTCAGAGCCCTCAACGGTTGAATTGTAACCACTGAGGTCAAGGTTGTCAACAAGAATCTTGTCTGCCTCGTCAAGTGTAGCGTTTGCAAGATTATCTGTGTTGTGGATAAAGTAAAGCTGAGCATTTGCACCATAGTTGAGCATTGCCTTTACAAGAGGAGCAGCGTTAACATAAGACAACATCTCAGGGGTAAGAAGATTACTTGCTCCAGCGCCGCCTGCAATACCGCCTGCCACACCGCCGCCAACAAGGTTGTTGGCTTCCTCAGCCTTTGCAAGAATATACTCTGCGTACTGCTTAACTGAATACTCGAACACATCGCTCTCTTTGTCGCTTGTAACAATCTGAGCCGCAATTTTTGAGGTCATTTCCTTAGCCGCAACCTCGCAGGTAAATACATAATAACCGTTTGCATCAGGTGTTACACTGCTTACGGGTATTCTCACCTCATAAGTTGAGCCTCCGCTGGGTACTGTAAATACCATTTCGGCATTTTCGTCTGCAAGCACTTCATCTGAGAGAACCATATAGTATTTAACGGCGATATTACCGCCAAGGCTTATGGAATATCCCTTAACCTGAGCTATACCGTCCATAGTACCGCAGATTGTACAGAAGCCGTCTTCGAAGTTGTGGTCAAGGATTTTTCCCTCTGTATTATTATAGGAAACAACCTCGCCGTTACATTTAGTTATAGCGTAAACCTTGTCACCACCAAGTATGGGGAGTTCGTCTGTGCCTATTTTCTGACCCCATACAAGTTCTTCCTGCTCGCCCTGTAAGAGGTAAGCAACCTCACCGCTTGCAAACTGCTCGGCTGTTTTTGCCTCGGCAGAGCCTGCGACATCTTTTCCGCCAATACCGCCTGTGCAAGTTTTGTCTAAGTAGTAGCAGTTTGTGATTGTGCCTATGCCATAGTAGTTTTGACCGACCACGCCGCCTACATAACCACCATTGCCACTAACTTCGCCTGTGTTATAGCAGTTTGTGATTGTACTATAGTAGTTATAACCAAGCACGCCACCTATCCCGTTGTTAGTGCCACTAACTTTACCTGTGTTGTAGCAGTTTGTGATTTTGCCATAGTAGTTTTGACCGACCACGCCGCCTACATAACCGTTGCCACTAACTTCACCCGTGTTATAACAGTTTGTGATTGTGCCATGGCTTCCACCAACCACGCCACCTGCATAACTGCCATCGCTAATAACGGCACCTGTGCCGTAGCAGTTTGTGACTGTGCCATAGTAGTTTTGACCGACCACGCCACCTATACAACTAAGACCGCTAACAACACCTGAGTTGTAGCAGTTTGTGATTGTGCCATAGTAGTTATGACCAACCACGCTACCTACATAAAAGTAACCATTGAAATACGAATTGATAACACCTGTATTTTTAACAGTACTATTTCCACCTATGTAGCCAAATAAACCTACATAATTTGTGTCAGAGTTATTAAAGTAAAGACCTGAAACAGTTTTGTTGCTGCCGTCAAAAGTACCTTTGTAGGGTTTTGATTCATTACCGATAGGTGTCCAAACTCTTGCGTCTGTTGAGTTAGAAGCCATTTCACCTTCGTTTACAACGATATTATCTGTAAGAATTGCATCTGCATATGTATTGCCTGCATTTACATATTCTGCAAACCAGTAAAGCTGACCTGCATTGCCGATCTCAAAAACGCCGTCTTCGTTCTCGTCTGTTGCAGATTCAATGCCACCGCAACCTGTACAGAAGCCATTTACATAATTATGGGGGATTCTTTCTTCAGATACATCTGCATCATTTGTATAAGTTTTATCTGTGTCTGTGCAAGATGTGTATCCGCCATAAACCTTGTCACCGCCAAGTACGGGGTAATTATCTGTACCAAGCTTCTGACCCCAGATTTCATCTTCCTGAGTACCCTGTAAGAGGTAAGCAACCTCGCCTGACTTAAACTGCTCGGCTGTTTTTGCTTCGGCTGAGCCTGCGGCATCACTGCCTTCTACGCCGCCATTGTAAGTTGTGTCTAAGTAATAACAGTTGGTGATTGCGACGTAGCTATGGCCAATCACACCACCGCCATGATTATCACAACTAACCTCACCAATGTTGTAGCAGTTGGTAACTGTGCTGGCGCTCTGACCAATCACACCGCCGGCATTCCATGAAGAACTAACAATCT
>JAZQHL010000052.1:0-3882 GCA_045540595.1 Ruminococcus sp. | reverse complement strand
CCCTGGAAGGTAAGAGCAAGACCAACTGCAATTTCGCCCTGTTTCAGAAGTTTGATGGGACCTGAGCCTGACTCGGTGAACTGCTTGAGGTTAGGATAAAGTTTATCCACATACTCCAGGGTCTTTTCTTCGCCCCACATATTCACCCAGTTTTTATAGAAAAAGTAACCTGTACCTGAAGATTTGGGGTCGGGCATTGCAACCAGACCTTCATACTCGGGCTTGAGCAGGTCATCATAAGTCTTTGGCGCTTCCAGACCGTGTTTTTTCAGAATCTCTGTGTTTACTATGATAGCGCCTGCCTGACGCTCCCATGTAACCCACAGATTTTCGTTATCCGCAGGGGTAAGCCCCTCTGTGTAGGGAATTCTGCTTTTGCCGGAAATATCAGCAAGTTCACCTTTAATCTTGTTCATATAGCCTGTTTCCAGACCAACAAGGATATCAACCTCTGTGCCCTCTCCCTCGGCGTAAATCTTTGCGGCGGATTTACCCGTGGACATATATGTAACAATTACATTGTACTGAGGGAACTCCTCTGAGAGCTGCTCCTGCAGAGCATCGTTTCTGAACTGCTCGGAGGACGCACAGACTACGATTGTTTCCTTTGAGCCGAAATCAGCAAAGATAGTGAACAACAGCGTAATTGCAAGTAACACAATCAGTCCTTTTTTCATTTTAGCACCTCTGAATCCTGAATTTGTACGATTTATATCACCTGTGGAGTTTTCATTTCTCACTCAAAAAAACCTCAAGTGAAATAAAAAAGCCCTTATCCACACGTAAATTCGTTGTAAAAAAGGGCCTCGCGTTCATTTTTTCTAATAATACACTATAAAATAAACAATGTCAACAGATTTTTACAGTTCAGTTTTCAAAAATCCAATCACTCTAATATAACAAACACAATCAAACAACTTGCCAATAAAAACTTCCGCTCAGAATCTGACAGATTTTTTTGTGATTTAGTCAGCAATAAGCAAAAGGGACTTGCAAAATTGCAAGTCCCTTTCTTTGCGGTTTACTGATTTACAATCAGTTAGCAGGCATAATGGGAAGATCGTCGGGATCTACTGAATCAGGAGCGTAAACTACGCTTGCTGCAAGTACTTCTTCTGTATCGAAGACAGTAATTCTCATCTGCGCTGCTTCATAGGGCTTTTTGTTCATATATAAACAACTCCTTTGTTTTACAACATAATAGGTTCAGAGATTATCAAGCATAATAGTATACTAAGGATTGAGCGTAATAATCATACAGAGCATTTATTACAGTCCACAGTTCAGCGTTGCCGCTGTTCTGTGCATACTTACCGTAGCAGAAAGGATTATAATTCAATACCAGACCGCCAAGATAAAGTTCGGTATTATCTCCAATCATATGAGCGGGAATACCGCTGAGTTTAACCTCGTAAAGGTTGCCGTTCTTTGTTATCTCTGTGTCAAAATTACTATCAATATAAAGTGAATCAACATCTACACTCTCGTCAATGATGAAATAGTGCTTGATTGCAAGCTCAGACTTCAGAGAAAGTGCAGTACCATAATAGGTAACGCCTGCTTCTTCACCGCTGAGTGTATACTCGAAACCGTCAAAGCCGGTGGGATTAACACGTCTGTCATCATCTGTCATATACTCAGTGTCGTTTGCAAGGTTATCGGTGTTGTAGCCGAAATATGTCTGTGCTGCTGCACCGTAGTTGGGCATTTCTTTTACGAGAGCAAGTTCCTTTGCGTATGTATCGGCATCAGCAAGGATAACTTCTGCATAGCCCTTGACAGACTGTGTGAAGGTGTCGCTTTCATCATTGCCTGATGCTACCTTGCAGTTGATATCAGTAGCCATATCCTTTGCAGAAACCTTGCAGGTGAATTTGTAAGAGCCTGTAGCCTCATCATAAACACCGTCTGCAACTGCAACCTCGCAGGTTGTGTCTGCATAAGTGAACACTACCTTTGCGTCTGCATCTGCAAGCACTGAAGCAGAAAGCTTGAGGAAGAAGTTTACACTGATGTTATCTGTGAGTGAAAGGCTGTAACCTGCAACCTCTGCTAAAGGAGCCTCAGGTTCAGGTAAAATCACATTAATATCCACAAAACCAAAAGAGTTACCGTTTTCCCACAACATATAGAAGCATCTGCCGTCTGCAATTTCAGTGATGTCAGGAGTAAAGTCCCTGTCACCTGAGCCGTCATCCTTTATACCGCTGATTTTAATGCCTGTAGCATCTGCAGGAATCTGGCAGGAGTAAACATCGTAATTGCCGTCGTTACCAAATAATACCATAGGTGTGCCGGGCAAGGGATCGCACTCAGCAGATGCACTACCCTCGTAGTAACAGTATACATCAGACCACAGCCAGTTGTTCTGGAAGTAAACTGTGATGCAATCTACTGCGGGAACAGATACATCAGGCACAGATGCATCAGGTTCTGTGGAATCTGTGGGTTCCTCATCTCCTGTAGAATCAGGTGCCTCGGTGGGGTCAACTGTGCTGTCAAGAGACTCAAGCCATACAGCATTTACTATATCATAATACTGACCTGCCATAAATATAAGGTCATCTGTCTGTTCTGAACCGTTATTAAAAATAACATTTGCCCATTCTGTATCACTGGTGTATTCATACACATCTCTGCCGTCGTAGGTAAGCTCAGTCTTTGTCATTGCTATACCGGGCCAGTTGGAAGCTTTATCAGTATTTGAGTTCCACATATATGCATTTGCATGTGTCCAGTTATCACCTGCAATGCAATAAATTGTGTAGGTATCTGCAGGTGTTTCTGTGGCTGCCTCGGTGGGATCTGTATCATCAGCTGCTGTTGCAGTCTCAACAGGATCTGTCTCAGCAGGAGCCTCTGTAGCATCAGTAGGAGCCTCTGTAGCATCAGTAGGAGCCTGTGTTGTCTCAACAGGATCTGTAACAACAGGAGCCTCTGTGGGGTCAACTGCTACAGGATACTCAACAGAAAGTGTGGAAGCTGCTGTATCCCAAGCAAACAAATAGTCGCCTGCAAATGTTGTTGTAATAGTTGCGTTGTCTCCTACACTGCTGCTAAACGCAACACCTCTGACAGTGTCTGTGATTGCTGTTGTTGTGCTTGTCCATGCCCCTGAGTTTACAACCTTGAACTGATAGGTTGTCTCAGCCTCAAGTGTCAGTGTCAGGTAAGCAACTGTGCCGCCCTCTGCACCAAACTTAAACTCGTCAGCAACTGTGCTCCAACTGTTCATCTCACCTGCAATATATACATCTGTTGCAGTTGCATCAACAACAGGAACATCCTGGAGGGATGCGTACCAAGTATCTGCTTTTACATCATAGTACTGGCCGTTTGTCCAGGTAAGGTCACTTGTCTGAGAGCCGTTGTCGTTATTGTTGAAAATAACATTTGCGTATGCTGTATCAGTGGTATAAGCATACACATCGAAACCGTTGACAGTATCCTCTGTCTTTGTCATAGCCTCACCGGGCCACTCCATAGCGGTATCGCCCCATGCATAGGCACAAACTGTGTCCCACTTAGCAGAATTGATGCAATATACTGTATATGCACCCTCTGCACTGACACTTACAGGTGCTACACACATAACACTGATAAGCATCAGAATTGCCAGAAGTAATGACAATCTTCTTTTCATAATAATTTCCTCCTTAAAATATATATCACCAAAAACAGTTCTCTGCCGAATACAGCCTTTGCTCTGTTTTTTGTAATATCCGATTTTGTTTATCTGCCTTATTTTGCAGGGATAAAGGGAAGTTCAATGGGCTTGTTCTTGTCCCTTGTGGTAGGTTCCACAGTGGTTTCTTCAGGCTGTGAAGAAGTAGTTTCAGGAGCCTGTGTCACAGTTGTGGGCTCCTCGGTAGGGTCTGTGAG
>JAZQHL010000051.1:0-2098 GCA_045540595.1 Ruminococcus sp. | reverse complement strand
ACGAAGTGACAGAGGGAGACAGGCTCAGTTAAGAGCTGGATTTTTGCGTTAGCAAAAAGACTGAGGGAGTAATTTGAATATCTTTCATTATATCATCAAAAAGTCCCGACTGATTAAAGTCGGGACTCTGTTTTAATATTTACTTTTCAGGCTTGATAAGTCCTGTTGCCTTGCACAGCTCCATCAGGATTGTGGGTACAAGGATAAGTCCCAGTGCAATCAGATACAGCTCCCAGGGCAGATATACAAGTCCGAATGCAATCTGTACAGGTGTCAGAAGCACAATCAGCACAAGTGCCAGGGAAGCCAGAACTGCAAGGTTTAAGTTTTTGTTGGTGAAGAAGCCAACCTTGAAAAGTGAGCGGTCAGAACGCATATTGAAGGCCTGCAGTATCTGAGAAAGTGCCAGTGTCATAAATGCCATTGTCTGTCCGCCTTCTTCGATTCCTGTCCATTTGAGACCGATATAGTAACCAACAAGTGTAAGCACACCGAAGAGTATACCCTGCAGAATAATTCTGATACCTAAGCCGTTTGCAAAGATTCCTTCGTTCTTGGGCTTTGGCTTTCTGTTCATAATATCTTTTTCCACAGGCTCCATACCAAGTGCAATGGCAGGCAGTGAGTCAGTCACAAGGTTAATCCACAGAAGCTGCATAGAAAGCAGGGGAGAGCGGTGCCACAAAAGCATTGCAATAAACACAGCCACAACCTCACCGATATTTGTACCCAGCAGGAATCCTACAACCTTCTTGATGTTTGCGTAGATTCCTCTGCCTTCCTTGACTGCCTCAACAATAGTTGCAAAGTTATCGTCTGTCAGCGTCATATCAGCCGCACCCTTTGCAACGTCTGTGCCTGTAATACCCATAGCACAGCCGATGTCAGCAGCCTTCAGTGCAGGTGCATCGTTAACACCGTCACCTGTCATAGATACAACCTGACCTTTTCTCTGCCAGGCTTTTACAATTCGGATTTTGTTTTCAGGAGAAACTCGTGCATAAACAGATATCTTCTCAACCTGCTCATCAAGCTCTCTGTCAGTCATGGCATCAAGCTGAGCACCTGTAATAGCCAGGTCACCCTCAAGGAGAATGCCCAGTTCTCTTGCAATGGCAGAAGCAGTAACCACGTGGTCGCCTGTAATCATAACAGGCTTGATGCCTGCCTGTCTGCAGGTGGCAACAGCAGCCTTTGCCTCTTCTCTTGGGGGATCAATCATACCCACAAGACCCATAAAGGTAAGACCGTATTCCAAATCCTCAGTGGTTAGTTCTGCAGGAATGCTGTCAATCACCTTGTAGCCCACAGCCAGCACTCTCAGTGCATTTTCACTCATAGCTTCGGTGATTATCTTTGCTGTGTCAAGGTCACCCTTTATACATCTTTCAGCCATCATGTCAAAGGCACCCTTGACGATTACAACGTATTTGCCGTCAATCTGGTTTATGGTGCTCATAAGTTTTCTGTCAGAGTCAAAGGGAATACCGCCCAGTCGGGGATAAGTGGCGTTCAGTTCCTCTTTGGGCATACCGCTTTTGTGTGCGGCGTAAACAATAGCAGTCTCAGTGGGGTCACCGATGTGCTGTTCTTTATCCTCAGTAAATACCACCGAGCCGTCACAGCACAGTGTGCCGTACATCAGAAGCTTCTTTACATCATCAGAGTTGTTGTCAGATATATTAACAGTATCTTTTTCACCGTCAATAAAAGCCTTCACAAGTGTCATTCTGTTCTGTGTCAGAGTACCTGTCTTGTCAGAGCAGATAATTGATGCACTGCCCAGAGTCTCAACTGCAGGCAGTCGTCTGATAAGAGCATTTCTCTTAACCATTCTCTGCACACCAATGGAAAGTACAATGGTAACAATAGCAGGCAGACCCTCAGGAATTGCAGAAACCGCAAGGGAAACCGCAGTCATAAATATCTCAAGCACGGGGATACCATTTACAATACCAACAATGAAAATAATTCCGCAGGCAGCAAGTGCCACAAAGCCTAAGTATTTACCAAGGTTTGCAAGTTTCTTCTGCAGGGGAGTCTGTGTGTCACCCTCACCTGAAAGCAGGTTTGCAATCTTGCCCATTTCTGTGTCCAT
>JAZQHL010000050.1:0-5903 GCA_045540595.1 Ruminococcus sp. | reverse complement strand
ATCTCTTGTCCTCCGCCAGCAAATAACCGCAACTTTTATAGTTGCGGTTATTTCTCTTTTATATTAAAAATAAGGTGATCAGATGAGAAACATCAATGAATCAGAATTCAACACAGCCTATGATATACTGGAGTCTTCCTTTATTTCTGCAGAGCTGAAGTCCCGTGAAGTGCTTTACAAGCAGTGGAAAACAAAAGAAGTTGAGATTGCATTGTATGAAACTCAGGGTATTATTTCAGGTGTAATTACACTCTGGGAGTTTTCTGACTTTGTTTTTGCAGAAAACTTTGCTGTTAAAAAAGATTTCCGTAATAAAGGCATAGGTGCAACTTTGCTCAGAGATGTTATAAATGAGTACACAGGCAAAAGAATTATTCTTGAGGTAGAGCCTCCGAAAAATGAGATTCAGAAAAGAAGAATAATGTTTTATGAAAGAAACGGATTCACACTCTCCCCTTTCGGATACACTCAACCACCCTTGAGAGAAAATGCAGAAAAAGTAGAATTACTGATAATGCATACAGGAAAGGATTTGACAGAAGAAGAATTCAAAAGTATCAGAAATGATGTTTTCAGAGTAGTCTATAAATGTAATAATCATATCAGATAAAATTTGGTTACAAATAGTTACATTCCTATATATTGTGGATTCTATTGTATATATTGTATAAAATCCCATATTTATTACAATATTTATTGTTTTGATGTAAATATTATGATAAAAAGGGTTGCAATAAACTCACCTTCGTGATATAATGATTACAAAGTTGTAATAAACGATTGTGATTTTGTAATTTACTTACCCTTTTGGGTTTTGTGGGGACTTGATTCCCTTATATCACGGAGGTATTTTTTCTTATGGTTCGTTTCAGAAAGTTGATTTCTTTATTTCTTATTTTAATTACAGTAGCCACTATGGCTATCGGCAGCAATGCATTACTTAATGTATCTGCAGCCGGCACAGGCTCAGGTCTGGCAGAACACGCACTGAATGCTTATTACAGCGGTTGGAGCTACGTATACGGCGGTGCTTCAGCAGGTGCAGTTGACTGTTCGGGCCTGATTTATATGTACTCAGGCAGTGGCTCCAGAAGTGATATGATGGGCTCTTCACCTGAGACAGGCTCTACCGCCTACGGTATTCCCAACATTCACGGTCTTGGTCTTTATCAGCCCGGTCACGTTGGCGTTTATGTAGGTGCAGGCATGGCTGTTGATGCAAGAAGTGAAGGCTACGGAGTTTGTTATCAGTCTGCATATACCAAGAACTGGACAAACTGGTTTAAGGTTGCAGGTGTTTCCTACCCCACTGACGGTTGGGAATATTTTAACGGCAATTACTATTACTATGAAGATGGTGAGTACCTGACCAACACATCAATCACTGTTGGCGGAGTTACATATTACCTTGACTCAACAGGTGCAAGTTCTTCCACACCCGGTGACACAAGCGCTACTGTTGATACTCCTTCCTCCTCATCTACAGGCACTACAAGTTCTGTTATGAAGGTTGGCTCTTACGGCGACAATGTTACAAAACTTCAGAACAGACTTACTGAACTTGGTTTCTACAATGGTGACATCACAGGTTACTTTGGTGAGCAGACAGAAGCCGCTTACATCACATTCCAGAAGGCTGCAGGCGTTTATGTAGACGGTATTGCAGGCGAATCTGATCTGGAGATCCTTTACTCAGATTATGCTCCTCAGGGCTCTATCGCTGAGGTTGGAAATCCTTCTCAAAACAACACTGATACTGAAGACACTACTGATGATACAACATTAGAAGATACAACACCCGACACATACACAAACGGTACATATCACGATAACGTTTACAAGATTCAGACAGAGCTTGCAAATCTCGGTTACTTCAACGATGAAGCAACAGGATATTACGGCACACTGACAGAATCTGCTGTTATTAAATTCCAGCTTGAAAATGGCCTTGCTACAACCGGTGAAGTTGATGAAATCACCTACACCACATTGTTCAGTTCAAGAGCACTGGAGAACCCCTACACAGAGGATTCTGTTAACAGAACAATCGTCCGTAACCCCAACGCAGGAAACACTGAGGAAACAACGGCACCTGAGAGCACAACCGCTCCTGCTGTTACTTCTCCCCAGACAGTATCCCCCACTGAAGCAACAGACATCGTTCTGAAGTCTGCACAGCTTGCTTCAAAAGCACTTGAGGGTGTTAATGTTGATTCACAGGAGACAAGCAGTAAGCCGGACAACAACGGTTCATTCCTTGTATGGTTTATTGTTATGATTGTATTTATGTCTGCTGCATTCTGGATTGTATTTTCAACTGAAAAGAAAAAGAAGAAAGCAAAATACGAAAGAATCAAGGCAAGAGCAAACAGAAACTGGTAATTATCAATAAGTCAAAACCGCTTTACATTATCTGTAAAGCGGTTTCTTTATACAACGCAAACTTAATATATATCAAAACCCGTCGCAGGGATTCCTGTGACGGGTTTTCTTTATGTATTGATATCTTAATTACTCTGTAATTTCAGATGTACAATGAGGACAACGTGTTGCCTTGATGTCGATTTCTGAGCAGCAGAAAGGACATTTCTTTGTGGTGGGCTCTGCTTTGGGCTCTTCTTTCTTGGGAACAAAGCCTTTAATCCTGGCAACTGTTTTAACAAGAAGGAATACTACAAATGCAAGAATGATAAAATAGATGATTGCAGAAATAAAATTACCATAGCAGAATGCAGGAATGCCTGCTTCCTTCAGTGCAGCAGCAGTAAGCTCGACACCTTCGGGAACTTCTTTGAGAGGAACACACATACTTGAAAAATCGAGACCGCCTGTGATAAGTGAAATGAAAGGCATAATCACATCATCAACAAGTGATTTGATAATTCCCTGAAAAGCAGCACCAATAACAACACCGACTGCCATATCAAGAACATTACCCTTTGAAATAAACTCTTTGAATTCATTAAAGAACTTTTTCATTACTGAACACCCCGTATTTAATTATTTATTAAGAATAGCCTTATGAAAGACTTTCTTGCCCTTTTTGATAACGACATAACCCTTGGAGAAATCATCTTCTGTAAGAGAAGCAAACATATCTGTTACCTTAACATCATCAACAAGAACACCACCCTGCTGAATCAGACGTTTAGCCTCACCCTTGGAAGGACAGAGTTTACACTTGACAAGTACATCCTGAACAGTAATCCTGCCATCTGTGAAATCATCCAAAGAAAGCTCCGTTGAAGGCATATTCTCAATGTCTCCGCCTGTTGTGAAGAGTGCTCTCGCGGTAGCCTGTGCCTTTGCAGCCTCTTCTTCACCGTGGATAAGCTTTGTAACCTCGAAAGCAAGGATTTCCTTAACCTTGTTAATCTCTGAGCCTTCGCACTTTGCAAGTTCATCAATATAATCAAGAGGCAGGAATGTGAGCATTTTCAGACACTTGATAACATCAGCATCATCGATATTTCTCCAGTACTGGTAGAAATCGTAGGGAGATGTTTTGTTGGGGTCAAGCCAGAGGGCACCCTTTTCGGTCTTACCCATCTTCTTGCCTTCTGATGTGAGAAGAAGAGAACATGTAAATGCATTTACCTTTGTTGACTCAGGTACAGGGTTACCTGTCTCCTCTGCCTCTTTAGCAGCAATACGACGGATAAGCTCAACGCCGCCAATCATATTACTCCACTGGTCGTCACCGCCCAGCTCCATCATACAACCATATTCCTGATTGAGTACATAGAAGTCGTAGCTCTGCATCAGCATATAGTTGAGTTCAAAGAAGGTAAGACCTCTCTCCATTCTCTGCTTGTAACACTCTGCTGCAAGCATCTTGGAAATTGTGAAGTGTATGCCAACCTTCTTGATGAAGTCGATGTAGTTAAGGTCAAGAAGCCAATCTGCGTTATTTACAGCGATTGCCTTATCATCAGAGAAGTCAATAAGACGGGACATCTGAGTCTTGAAGCACTCAACATTGTGCTTGATGTCGTCCATTGTAAGCATCTTTCGCATATCGCTCTTGCCTGAAGGGTCACCGATTACACCTGTGCCGCCACCAAAAAGTGCAATGGGAACATGGCCTGCACGCTGGAGATGTGACATAAGAATAATGGGAATAAAATGACCGATATGGAGGGAATCTGCAGTGGGATCAAAGCCAACATAGAAACGGACGGGGCCTGCATCTAACTGCTTTCTGATTTCCTCTTCGTTTGTGCACTGGGCAATAATGCCACGGGCTTTAAGTTCGTCAAAAACGTTCATTGGTATCATTCCTTTATACAGATAATCTTAATACTTATAGAGTCAAGTATAAAACTATTTAATGTTTTGGTCAAGTGTTTTTATTTACTCACTTGCGATATTGTTGCGCTCAAGCCACTGCTGATATGTAATGAGAACTTCGCGGGGCTTTGCTCCCTGATAGGGACCGACAATACCCATTTTTTCCATATCATCTATCATTCTGCCTGCACGGGCATAGCCTACTCTGAGTCTGCGCTGAAGCATAGATGTAGATGCCTGTCCTGCCTCAATTACATACTTGATGGCTTCTTCCATCTTATCATCAAGTTCAATATCACTGTCGCTATCGTCGCTGTCTTTGCCCTTCTTGTCCATTTCTTCAGCGGCAATGCGGCGTATAGTTTCTTCGATTTCATCATTATATTGAGCCGAATGATTTTTCTTGATGTAACCTGTTACACCCTCAATTTCTTCATCTGAAGCGTAACAACCCTGAACACGGATAGGCTTGGGTGCACCTGTGGGTGAAAACAGCATATCACCTCGACCAATGAGGCTTTCTGCTCCACCGCAATCAAGAATAATTCTTGAATCCTGTCCTGTACTTACCTTAAGAGCAATTCTTGAAGGGATGTTTGCCTTGATAAGACCTGTGATAACGTTTACTGTAGGTCTCTGGGTTGCGAGTACAAGGTGCATACCAGCGGCACGAGCCATCTGTGCAAGACGACAGATAGCATCTTCAACTTCCTTGGCTGCTACCATCATAAGATCAGCAAGCTCGTCAATAGCAATGACAATACGGGGAAGTTTTTCCTTAGGGACAGGGAGACCGTTTACTTCCATGCAAACCGGCTCTGCTTCCTCTCCCTCAGAAACCGCATTCTGATTTTCTTCTATATATCTGAGATTAGACTCAACCAGACTGTTAAAGGAAAGGATATCCTTACAATCATACTCTGAGAAGAGTTTATATCTCTGCATCATTTCTGTAACTGCCCAGTTCAATGCACCTGCTGCCTTCTTGGCATCGGACACAACAGGAATCAGCAGATGAGGTAAGCCTTTATACTTTGAAAACTCAACCATCTTGGGGTCAACAAGAAGAAGTTTAACCTCATCGGGAGTTGCACGGAAAAGAATACTCATAAGCAGAGAGTTCACACAAACAGACTTACCTGAACCTGTAGTACCGGCAATAAGAAGGTGAGGCATTTTGGCAAGGTCTGCGGTAACAATATTGCCTGAGATATCCTTACCAAGTACACAGGTAAGCTTACTGGAGGCAGTCTGGAACTCAGGTGAATCAATAAGTTCACGCATTGTAACCATACTGACAACCTTGTTTGGAACTTCAATTCCCACCGCCGCTTTACCGGGAATCGGTGCCTCAATACGCACACCGTCTGCAGCAAGGCTCAGTGCAATGTCGTCTGCAAGGTTTGTGATTTTATTGATCTTGACACCCGGTGCTGGTTTGAGCTCGTATCTTGTAACGGAAGGTCCGCGGCAGATATTGCTGATTGTAACCTTAACACCGAAACTTTCCAGAGTTTCAAGAAGTTTCTGAGCATTACCCTGAAGTTCACGCATTGCCTGAGTATCATCTGAATCAGTTGAAGGATTAAGAAGCTGAACAGGAGGATATGTAT
>JAZQHL010000049.1:0-45126 GCA_045540595.1 Ruminococcus sp. | reverse complement strand
GGGTATCCGTCAGATTGGTCGAGTTATGCTTTTAGCAAAAGGTAATTACGCAAGAGTATACAACGCCGTGTCCACACTTATTAACACAGCAAAGGCAGTTGCTGCTAATAAGCGTGTCAAAATGAGAATTTATATTATTGCTGGTATCAGTGGTGGTACAGGCAGCGGTACAATCGTTGATTTTTCTTACATGGTAAGAAAAGCCACTCAGAATTTTAACCTTGAATATAAGGGAGTAGATGGCATAATCTTTACCCCTGATGTACAGAAAAATGATTATGGTATTGATGCCGGTAAGTATAAAGGTTTAAGAACAAATTTCTATGCTGCAATAAAAGAAGTAGATTATTTCTTCAATAACAAAGCCCGTAACAAATCGTATGTATGTCCTTATGATGCTCATTGTGCAGCTTATGAGGAAGATATCTTCGATCATTGCACTCTTGTTTCTCGTTTAGCAAGCGGCATACAGGTTGCTGAAAACTCTGATGATTTAGTTAAGATTCTTGGTGAAGCACTTGCTTTTGAGATTTCAGGAATTAAAGGAAAAACAAACAGAGGAAACGCACAGTCTTATTCAGCTTTCTTTAGTAATGTTCACGATAATTTCAGACTCTGGTGGCCGGATAATACAGACGGACAAAACCTGAATTTACCTGATAATGTACCTTGTAGATATAGTTCTCTTGGTTATTCTTCTTTCTACGTTCCTCGTGATGAACTTCTTGCTTATTGCGCTAATGAACTTCTTGAAAGGCTTATTGAGCAGTGGAAAGCTCAGGATATTACAGAAGAAGAAATTAATAGACTTTTAAGAGAAGTACATTTAAGTTCACTGCGTGATTTTGCAGGAAAAGTATTTGAAAAGGCAAATTGTGTTGAGCGTTTTCATACTGAGCCAAAAGAGGAGCCGAAGGATGGAGCCGGTCCTCTTCCTGTTGTTCGTTGTAAATCTTACCTTGAATTGATGAAAAATACTGCAATTTCCAATTCCGCTGTTAAAGCTGTTGAGAATTTTATCAACAGAGTTAAAAGGGAGTATATGAAAATTTTTGTTACTCCTGCTTTGGAAAAAGTTGATGAAGCTTTCAAGGATTCTGCAAAGGGTCCTGTTTATGCAATCAACCTTCTTTCTTCAGGCATTAGCAGAGCTGAATATGCTAGGAATCAAGGTATGCTGGCTCGTTTGCGCGATATGATTTCTTCTGTTGCTACAGAGGCTAGTGAGTGGAAAAGTGATCTGGCTGTCGTTTATAAAGCGCTGAGTGAAAAAGCCCAGCAGTTTGATGGTAAATTGGCAGTTGATCCGGGCGAACTTGCTAACTTTACAGCAAGTGCACGTAAATATGGAGAAGATTATCTTAAGGCCTCTATCCTTGAGAAATCCAAAGATTTACTCTCAGACATCTACACAGCTATTAACGATAAGAATAACCGTGTATTTGAAATTTACACAACAACACTCGAGTTCTTACTTGCAATGCTTAAGAAGGATTCTGAGTATGTGACAAACACAAACAGACATCGTGAGGGTCAGGTTACAGTATTTAGTTTTGATGTTACCAATTTTGATGAACAGGATCCGATAAGCGCTAAGTATAAAGAGATTTTCAAAGCAGCACTTACAACTAAGGATATTACAGAGCATTCTGCTCAGTTTGTAACTGATGTTTTCGGAAAACTTAAAGAGATTCTTGATCCTGTTAACCAAGCAGATGCTCGTGAATTAAGTGAAGAAGATGTTATCAGAATTCTTAGAGAGTATTTCAAAAACGCTTTTAGTGATTGGACTTCAGATGTAATTGAAAGATTTTGTGTCATTGCTTATTCTAATCTTGATGTTACACCTGATACCCTTACCGATATTTGGAACGCTAACAATCAAGCATTGAAAGATGCTGCTCTGGATCTGACCGCTAGAACTATTTCAGGGAAACTGAATGCAGCTTCAAAGGTGTTGCTGACAAATGTTGACCCGGCAAGAAGCGTTGAAGGGTTCTGTTCATATGAGGTTTTTGCTGTTCTTCCCGATACACAAAACCTGAATTCTAAATTTGAAAACAACGGAAATTCTCTTTTTATCCTCAATACCAATTGGCCTGAAATTATTAGATATAAACGTATTTTCGGATTTCCTTTGTCATTCCTTTCAGAACTTGCTGAATGTAAAGAGGAGTATAACAAGAGCATAACTTCAAACGGCCTGCATCTGGATGAAGTAAGCGGTAACTGGAGAGTTTCTATGCCAGAGCCCTTTAGTTATAATACCTCTAAATTATTGGGTAAATACAACGATAACGGCACAGATGTAACCGAGGATGATCATCGTCATATGATTAGAATCCTTGAAAATGCAAGGAAAGCAAAAGAACTCGGACTATTAGTGGAATCTGTTACTGATGAAGTTAGAAATGATGAAGGTGAAGTTTTCGCTGGCGGGGTTCCTTATTATTCCCTTATCTGGAAACTTAACAGACCCATCGATGTGGCAGCATCAAAGGATGAAATTTATACTAATATCAAAGCTAAGATTCTTGAAAGAAAAGAAAACAGGGAATCTATAAGTTTTATTGATGTTCTTGATGCAGCCGGTTATGATTGTGCTCCTGCAGAAATGATTCAGTGGACTTTTGCACGACCTGAATATAATGTAATGAAAAATAGAACAGAGTTCGGCGATGATATGGTGTTTGGTAACTTTATCACTCTTATCAGAAGTAACTATGAGTGGGAGCGCAAACTTTTATCAGGTGTTAAACTCTTTACAACCCTTAATGAGATTTATTGTTCAGTATTGAATGAACTTTCCGCTGCAGATGTTTACAAGGAAAGAATTGTTACTTTTGCAGATGCACTCAGAGTGAACAGAATTCAGAGTTTTGATTATCCTGATACAACTGAGTTTGCAGGTTTTAAACTTCTTTATGGTCAGTCTGAAAAGGAATCTGTTTCTTTCGATAATAGAAAACTCAGAGCTTTTGATGGTATGTACATTCTCTATCTTTTCTTTACTGAGGTTTTCCTGAATGCTAATGCAAGCGTTTACAAGGCAACTCGGATTATGATAGATAAAGATATGACTGATCTTGTACATAAAAAATCACAGGAAGCAAAGGATAATGTAACCTGGTTCCTTAATCATGTTACAGAAATTCTTGAGAATAAGGATTATTTAGGTCACTTCTCTGAGGATCTTATGGCGGAAAAATTTAAGAAAGCAATGGAAACCTCTGCTTATTCTTATTCAATTCCTGATCCATCCAAAGATGGTAAAGACATCGAAGCTGTTATCAATAATATCAAGAGATTCTATACTTTCATTCAGGACTATTTAACAGAAAATAAATAATATTATTGTGTATTCAAAGAGTCAGGGCAGTCCTCTTAAGGTCTGCCCTGCTTTAACAGGAGAATTTTTATGAAAATAAACAGACCATTTCCGTTGATGCTTGTGATTTCTATTGTTTATGCTTTGCTTTTTTGTTTTGTTACGAATTTGTTTTTTGATTCATTGATCAATAATGTCTGGAAACCACTTGTTATCGCATTGTATTTCACTGTGTTTGCAGGCTTGCTATCTGTTGTGATATTACTTGTATCACAATCTTGTGGTAGTAGAACAGAATTCTCTAATTTTGGAAAGTATCTGACTATTTGTCTTGTAGCATTGTTTGTTTTGTCTATGGGACTTGAGTTTGTTTATGAAATAGGTCTTTCTCCTGTGAGCAGAGATACTGATTCATACATAATCGTTATTGATGATTCTGGTTCCATGAGTCAAAACGATCCTAACAAAATAAGGGAGTCTGCAATTAATGATTTAATCGGAGATAAAGAAGATGGTTTTACCTATGCTGTATATACCTTTGCAACAGAATATGACAGGGTAAGAGATATGCTTCCGAAATCTGTTCCTTTGGATTCATTACAGCTTCAATCTGATGGTGGAACAAATATAGCTGGTACATTAAAGGGTATTATTGAGGATGTTAATAAAGGTAATCTTGTTACTACTGAAAATACCAGAGTGTTACTTCTTAGTGATGGTGTTGCATCCGATATAGGCTTGTTTAGAGTTGACTTGAAAGAATTGCTTAAACAATATGTAGATAAGGATATTGTTATTAGTACAATTGGACTTGGTGATAGTGTAAATGACAATGTTATGAAGCAGATAGCAAATTACACCGGCGGTGTGTATGTCCATGTTGATGAAGCAAATCAATTATCATCTGCAATGATAGAAGCATCAGTTTCTTCGGCAAATCGTAACTTGCTAAGTTTAAGAGGTGTTTGCAAAACAGATACTCTTCACGCTGTAATGAGAATTGTTTTTCTGATGATTATTGCTGTAGTAATAAATCTGTCCAAGCATATAGTGTATGGCAAGTATTATCTTCCGCAGTTAGTTGTTTCATGTGTATGTGTAATAGTTTCGGGTTTCTTTGTAGAGTTTTCACTAGAGCTATTTTATGTTAGTGAAGGTTTTACAAGAGTTGTTTTGTGTATTTTTCTTGCGTTGATGATTATTGAAAAAGTATTTTATATTGAATATCAAACAGACGATGGTAAAGCACCGAAGAAGAATAATTATAGAAAAACTGGTGTTTCTGAAGGAGATTTGTCAACTGTAGATGGAGGTAAAAAAATGCCTGTGACCAAAACTCTGAAATAAATAATAAGGTAGGTTTTTATATGATTATTAAATATTGCAATAAGTGCAGTGGAAAGCCGTATACAACAGACATAGAGTTGAACGTATGCCCCGTGTGTGGTAGCGTTTTAGATGTGGAATCTGTTTCTGAAGATGAGTTGGAGTGCAGAGAGTCGCTTGCAGTACCAACAAGATCTAATTCAGCCCCATATGATTTTGAAAATATACCTGAAGATGTAAATCATAATGATGGATATGATGATAATGCTGAATCCCAGAGCGGACATCCGTCGGGAGTCCGATATACTGGCAGCAAATCTTTTGCAAATAAAAATGTTACTACTGTAAGGGGCAGGATATCTCAGTATAGCAGCACCGGTAACGAAGACGGTAATTACAGAAGACTCTTTTTTATCAGATGGTATCAGGCTATTGTTTACAGACAGCGTCTTGAGGATGTTCTGCACAGGTTTACGGTAAGAGTTGACGATAGCGGTGATGGTCTCGGATATCAGGGCTATCGTGATGTTCCTGTTAACGTGCACGGTACTATATCAGGAGGTCTTCAGCTTGCAGATAATATGGAAGTAGAAGTCAGCGGTAAATATGACAAAGGTGTTCTTATGGCAAGCAGCATCAATGTTGTTAATAACGGTTGTAAGAGCAAGGTTACTTTCCAGCGTTCAATCAAGGCGATTACATATGGAATTCTGTTTGGTATCCTTCTTATTTTCCTTTGTGTATTAGGTGCTAATTCCACACAGGGCTTCTGGCAGGGAATAGGCTCTTTTCTCAAGACCTGGGCTGTATTTGCTGCTATTCTTTCAGTATTATATCTTATAACCAGTTTTTCCAGATTGGGAATACTGTTCAGAATTTTCAGAAAAAAAGGCGTGTCATTCCCTTTGTTGGGAATATTACTCGTTTCGTTGGCACTGTCGTTCCTTTTTCTGTATATCTTCGGTTCTTTTGCGGGATTTGGCAGTGTTGTGGCAAGCTGGGTTTATGCGGCAGTACCTATAATAGTTATTATAATAGCATTATTCTTTTTAATTAAAGGAATGTTCTGATACTGGAGTGATCGGATTTGAGAAGAAATGAAATTGAAGAGAGAAGTGTTTATGCCTCCGGATGTTATGACATAATGGTTGAAAATATGTCGAAAGGTGTTGTTGATGGAATCGTCGAAACCCACGATGATCCGGGCAGATACTATTATTATCAGATTACAGAAATCAGTAAGTTGTGGGAGCTTAGAGAGAAACCTCTGTGGAATTTGTTTTCAGAAGCGCTTATTACACTCAACTCTGTTTCTGCACCTGTTTCCTTTGTTTTTACCAGCGATGGTAAAAGCGTTAAGGTGTATCTTGGCACTCTTCTGCAATACTTTGAAACGGTAATTCATACATTCCGCGGTGTTCTCCCACAAATGAAGTATCAGGTTGAGGAGAAATCTGACAATAATAAAAAAACATATAAAGAAGTGTTCTTTTCCGGAAAAGAAATCCTTGTTGATACCAAGTGGACCGATGGCGGATTTCTTAAGGGTAATCCTACCGGAACAGACGACTATAATTTTTCAGGTCAGTTGGAAAGGGTTATTCACGGTATGGGTGAATATCCCTGGCAGATTGCAATATTTGCTTCTCCTGTCAGTCGTATGGAAACTCTGAACAGACATCGTTTCTGGATGGGTCTTGCCACAGAAAACAGTTTGTTCTCTGATGTTTCCTATACAGACAGTGAAACACTTGAGAGCACTTCTTTCAAAAAGAATTATATGCACAGCACTTGCTACTATGAAAAAATACTTGAGTTCTGTGATAAGATGCAGGAGTGCGTCTCAGTAGGTGAGTGGGAGGTTAATTTTAACTTTGCCTCTACCAATTCAGAGACTGCAAGACTTCTGGGAGGTTTGCTTACTTCTGCTTATTATGGAGAGAAATCTGTACCCGAACCCGTGCATGCTGTGTTTCATCAGAAGAAAAGATATAACTGCTTGATTAACGGCACTGCCTATACTCACAGGGCATTTGGTTCTTTGCCGTATCCTGAGTATGGGAATCGACTGAGCAGCTATGAACTAGCAGTATATGTAACCCCTCCTGTTGTGGATACTGCAGGTATTACGGTTAAGGACTATGTTGAGTTTGATGTTAACAGACCGGTGAAGGGAGACGCAAGTCTCGGATTCATTCTGGAACATGGTGAGGTTACACAGAATCAGTACAGAATCAATCTTAACGATCTTAACCGACATTGCCTGATAATCGGTCTTACAGGCTCGGGTAAAACCAATACTATAAAAAGTCTGATTCATAGTGCAGGAAAATCCGCTGACAAACAAAGACCTTTTATGGTTATTGAACCTGCAAAGAAGGAATACTGGGAACTTTATAAACTCGGATTTTCAGATATGAGAATTTACAGTGTTGGTTCCAGTGATCCTGAAGCACATCCTTTGTGCATAAATCCCTTTGAAAGGGTAGTTTATACCGATAATAACGGAAACAGACATTCTGTTTCTATTCAGACACATATTGATTTTGTATACGCTGCTTTTAAGGCAAGCTTTATTATGTATACTCCCATGCCTTATGTTCTTGAAAAAGCTATATACAGCATCTACGAGGATTGCGGCTGGGATATAGGTAATAACATAAATAAGAATAATAAAGAAATTTATCCTACTATCGAGGATCTGTATTTCAAAATTCCTCAGATTATTGAAGATATGGGTTATGATACAAGAATGCGTCATGACCTTACAGGCTCACTTCAGGCAAGAATCAACTCTCTGAGAATAGGAAGCAAGGGCGCAGCGCTGAATGTTTCCAAGTCTTTCTCTATGAAACATCTTCTTGAAGGAAATACAATCATTGAACTTGAGGACATCGGCGACGATGATGTAAGAGCTTTTATTATCAGTCTGCTTCTGATGCGTGTCCTTGAGTACCGAAGACAGCAGGAGGATTGTCATCTCGAAGTAAGGCATGTTCTTTTTATTGAAGAAGCACACAGACTTCTCAAGAATGTTCAGAGTTCAACAGGAGAGAATGCAGACCCCAGAGGAGCTGCGGTAGAGTTTTTCTGCAATATGCTTGCTGAACTCAGAAGCAAAGGACAAGGCTTTATTGTTGCTGACCAGATACCTTCAAAATTAGCACCCGACCTTATTAAGAATACAAATCTGAAAATTGTTCATCGTACAGTTTCAGAGGATGAAAGACGTCTTATGGGTGGCGCAATGAATATGACCCAGGCACAGATTGACGCTTTGTCTACTCTTAAGCAGGGTGTTGCTGCAGTGTATTCAGAGGGTGATACAAGACCAAAACTTGTAAAGCCTCCCTATGCAGGAGAACACATCGTTGATTCATTCAGATATATGAGCAGACAAGATGTGCTTTCTGCAACAAGGAATGCCTGTATAGATATCAGGAGTTCTGAAGGGTATCAGATGCTTACAGATAAGAAATGTGCAATCTGCAGAAATTGTATGGGTTGTATAGGGTGTAAACCTGAGGCTGTTTTTTCTTCAGAAATTACAGCACAAAGATTTGTAAGATTAGCCAGATCTCTTGACCCGAAGGTTATAAAGACATGCAGAGTTGAAAATGTTGAAAAGTGTGTCAGGGATTTTATAGCAGGTAATTACTTTGAAGTTATGAATAATAAGAATGTTAAAAATTGTCTTATTGCCCATATGCTTGATAGTTGGGGATTAAAGACTGACGACGAAACCAGACTCAGTTTTGAAAGAGTATATATTAAAAATTATATGAATGGAGATAAATGATATGTGTGATGGCGGATATTCAGATGCAGGCGCATCTGATGCAGCAGTTGACAGTTCAGCTTCTGATTCCGGTGAAGTAACCGAATCAAGTGAACTTTATGACGGCTCAAATGAAGTTGATTCATCTGACGAATTGTACACAGAGTCTGAATCTGAGGTTTCTGATGAGTTATACACAGAATCTGAAGCCGAATACTCTGAGGAAACATATACAGAGGCAGATACACCTGAGATGACAGGTAGTGAGTCTGCGGAAGAGTTTTCTGCAGAGAATCCTGAAGAAATTACTTATGAACCAGAGAATAGTGATGCTGACGATGGTGAAGAGTCGGAAGATGAGGGAGAAGAAACTGAGGAGGAAGAAACAACTTCAGATGAATCTGAAGAGGAAACCGAGGAGTCTGACCCCGATTCTGAGGAATCTCCCGA
This sequence comes from Ruminococcus sp., assembly GCA_045540595.1. Lineage (GTDB taxonomy): Bacteria > Bacillota > Clostridia > Oscillospirales > Acutalibacteraceae > Ruminococcoides. Next base: position 36,244 of record JAZQHL010000049.1, on the reverse strand, counting down.
AGAAGTTGCAGAAGACGAATCAGATGGCAATAAGGATTCCGATAAAGAGAATTCTGATGAATCTGCTGACTCTGCAGAAGATGAGGCTGTGCGTGAAGAAATCAGAGAAAAAAGTGATTATTCTGACGAGGTAAACGATCATATTTCTTCAGTGGAGGAGCTTGAGGTTTATCAGAAGGCGGGACTTGAAGAAGAAACCATTGACGGCAGAACTTGTCTTGTCAGACCTGACATTGATCTGGATTATGTGGATCCTAAAACAGGAATGACAAACAGGGAGCTTATGGAAAAAGGAAGAGCTCCGCGAGATGCAAAAACAGGAGAAGTCATAGAACTTCACCATATAGGACAGGATTACGAGTCTCCTTTAGCAGAACTTACAGCAGACTCTGAACACGGAGATTTGTATTCAACTCTGCACTCCAAAGAATCTGAAAGCTGGAGACAAGATGAAAAGAAAGCAAACCACTATAACGTACAGCGCAATAATCACTGGAAACAAAGAGTTAAAGGAGACTGATTCTTATGACATTATTTGATTTTATTAAGGAAAACGACGTTGACTATTCTTATGTCAGAGTAAGCTGTGATACCATCGGGGAGTTTGAGTCTCTTCTGGGTGTTACTTTTGGAGAACAACTCAGAAAGTATATTCTCGATTACGGATATCTTGCTTTTGAATATTGTGAACTTTATGGTATCAATAATAATCAGAAAGAAAAATCAGATATGATTGTTGTTACAAGCAGACTTCATAAGCAGTTTCCTGAAACCAAAGGCCTGATTGCTTTTGAAAATTTCGGTGATGGAGATTACTTTATGGTGGACAGCGAAGACAATGTGTTCAGATTTATTTGCGGTTGCGGTGAACCCAATGCACTGAATATGAAACTTTTCGACTATATTCTCCGCAGATTCGAAACTGTGAAAACACAGATCTGATATCATTCATCATATTTACCTGTAAGAGGTGATAATTATGTCTGATTCTTTTGATGGTGGATCATCCGGAAGTTTTGATGGTGGTACAGAAGTAAGTGAAACCACAGCAGAAACAGTCGAAACCCCGGGCACAGAACTATATACCGATGAAGGCCAAACGGAACTGTATGATGCTGCTCAGGGTAACGCTGAGGCTGAACCCGATAAGACAACAGAGCTATATAATAATACTGAGGTCACTGAAACTGTAGCGGTTTCTCCTGAGCCCTTATTTAATCGTGAAGGCGAACCTGTAACTGATACACCAACTGTACGAGACGAGTCTTTCTATAAGTATGACGAAAACGGAGAAAAGGTTATTGATTGGGATAAATACGGAGTGAATTCTGAAAAAGGAACAGGCTTTGATACAGAGCAGCCTCAAACAGAGGTTGTAATGCAAGAAGGTGAGGTTTTTGCCCGATACGGCAGTGAAAGAGGAAGAACTGCAACTGATGTGGGCACAGAGTATTCGTCACTTTCTTTGCCTTATGACGAAAAAACAATTGAATATCATGAGTATCGTGTGTGCAAACCAATTTCCTGCACAAAAGGTGTTGCGGCAGAAAATTTCGGCGAAAAAGGCGGCGGCACCCAATATATGTTTACAAACAACATAAACAGAATGCTCCGTGAAGGCACCATAGAAAGGATAAAATAATTATGCAAAATTCAGAACTTACAATTTCTGCGATGAAAGAAAAGTTAATCAGTATGAATGTGCCGGCTTCACATTACAGAATCGGCGGATATCAGGAGGAATCCTTGTGCCTGGTAGAAGAGGACGGTATGTTCTGTGTGTTCGAAGGTGAACGTGGAGGCAGACATAATGTTCAGTGGTTTTCACAGGAAAATGATGCCTGCAATTATTTCCTTAAAACAATCGTGTACTTCTTGTGATGTGTTTTATACACACTGATTAATACAAAAAGAAAAGGATACTCAATTTATGGGTATCCTTTTTATGTTCTGATTTGTTCTGATGATGCTATTGTAGGATAAATATCTAAGAATAAATTATTCAGATTGAGGGAATATCTTTTTATTGATATTGTTAACTCTTAAATCTTTACAAAGCCTTTTATTAATTCACACACCCATAAAAACAAAAGAGACATCCTTTTGGATATCCCTTTCTACTTGGTGCGAGTGACGTAGGTTGCAAATAAAGAAAGTGCATACCTCGTTTGTTGAAGTGTGCAGGGTTTGGAAGTATCATAAACACTCTCCTTAAAAATAGTCCACAGGACTGTGTTTTGCCTACGGAGCAGGTGGAACACCTGCACCTTGGCACAGTCGCCTCAAGTCTTGTCACATTCGCAAGGTATAGAAAAAAGGGATACCAAACGGTATCCCTTATTCCTATGGTGCGAGTGACGGGACTTGAACCCGTACGCGTTGCCACACACGCCCCTCAAACGTGCCTGTCTGCCTATTCCAGCACACTCGCATTTTTTCAAGTGCTCAAGTATTATAACATTTACATTCGGGTTTGTCAACCATATTTTTAAACTTTTTGCAGAAAATTATTTTTGAGTTACTCAAATGCCCATTGTTACTGACTTTTCTGACAAAAAATTTTTTTCGTATATGTTCCTGATGGGGGAGAATTTGATGTTAGTCCCTGCTCAGGATAAATTTTGGAGCTATTCTCATCTTCAGGATAAATTTTATTTGATTTTGTATTGACATCATCGATTTAATGTGTTAAAATAAATTAAAATTTTTTAGGAGACCATAAGTTATGAGCAGAAATTACTTTGCAGCATATTACTTTTACTTTTACTTTTTTAGCCAGGACTAAATAGTAGAAGTGATTTGAGCTGCAATTTTTCTGAAAGTGACTTTTTCGGATACCGATGATATCACCGCAGTGAACAATCACTGCGGTGTTTTTGTTTTTATCCGCGGCCTTTCTACAGGAGGTTAATTGTTATGATCGCAGTACTTAAAAATGGTGTTGAAAAAAGCCAGCAGGAAAATCTCATCAACTGGCTTGAGGGTATGGGACTTAAGGTTCATATATCCGATGGTGAATACCACACAGTATTAGGACTTATCGGTGATACCAGCAGAGTAGATATGGATCTTCTTGAGGGACTTGAGATTGTTGAGTCTGTCCGCCGTGTCAGTGAGCCTTACAAAAAAGCAAACCGTAAGTTCTTTGATGATGATACAGTTGTAGATGTATCAGGCGTTAAAATCGGCAAGGGTCACTTTGCAATGATTGCAGGACCTTGCTCCATTGAAAGCGAAGAGCAGATTATTCTTGTTGCTCAGCGTGTTAAGGCAGCAGGTGCCAACATTCTCCGAGGAGGAGCATTCAAGCCCCGTACTTCACCTTACGACTTCCAGGGCCTTAAGGCTGACGGTATCGAGCTTCTTCTGAAAGCAAAAGAAGCAACAGGTCTTCCTATTGTCAGTGAAATTATGAACGCAAATCACCTTCCTCTGTTTGAAGGTGTTGATATGATTCAGGTTGGTGCCCGCAATATGCAGAACTTTGAACTTCTCAAGGAACTGGGCAAGACCAACAAGCCAATTCTTCTCAAACGAGGTCTTGCAAATACTCTTAAAGAACTTCTGATGAGCGCAGAGTACATTATGGCAGGCGGCAACGAGAACATTATCCTTTGCGAACGCGGTATCCGTACCTTTGAAACTTACACAAGAAACACTCTGGATATTTCTGCTGTTCCTTCTCTTAAGGAGATGACACATCTGCCTGTAATTATCGACCCCTCACACGCTTGCGGTCATTCCCGTATGGTACCTTCACTGGCTTATGCTGCTACCGCTTGTGGTGCAGACGGACTTATCATTGAAGTTCACAATGACCCCAAGAACGCAATGTGTGACGGAGCACAGTCTCTTACCTTTGACCAGTTTGAAGAGGTTACAAAGAAGGTTGACGATATCCGCAAGGTAATTAGTTGATTATAGATTATTTATTATATACCCTTTATTGGAGTGACAAAAATGGAAACCATAGGCATAGTAGGGTTGGGACTTATCGGAGCCTCAATGGCAAAATCTGCAAGGAAAAGAAATGAAGTAAAGATATACGGATATGATATTGACCACAGTGTTACACAGTATGCTGTGCTTTCAGGTATCGTTGACGGTGAACTCACTGCTGATATCTTAGCAGAGTGTAACTCGGTATTTATCTGTCTTTATCCCTCAGCTTGCGTAGAATATGTAAGAAACAATGCGTCTCATTTTGCAGAGGATTCTCTGGTTATTGACTGCGCGGGTGTCAAACGCAGTGTTTGTGAGCCCTGCTTTGAAATTGCACAGAGCAACGGTTTCCACTTTGTAGGCGGTCACCCTATGGCAGGTACTCAGTACAGCGGAATCAAGAATTCCAAGGACACAATGTTCCATAACGCTTGCTTTGTTCTGATTCCCCGTCACGGTGAAGATGTTGAACTGATTGCAAGGGCAAGAGAAGCGGTTATCTCCGTAGGCTTCTCAAGAGTTTCTGTTATGACTGCAGAGCGTCACGATGAACTTATAGCCTACACTTCACAGCTTGCCCACGTTGTATCAAATGCTTATGTGAAAAGTCCCAGTGCAAAGTCTCACAAGGGCATCTCTGCAGGCAGTTACCGTGACCTTACCAGAGTTGCATATCTTAACGAGAATATGTGGACAGAGCTTTTTATGGATAACAGAGACAATCTCCTCAGAGAGATAAATTGCCTTATTGACAGCCTGAGAGAATACTCAGATGCACTGGAAAAATGCGACAGCGATAAACTCCGTCAGTTACTCATAGACGGAAAGGTTGCAAAGGAGATGGCAGAACAGTGAGAACTGTAACAATAGACCTGCACGGCGGATATTCGGTACATATTGAAAAAGGAATCCTTGATAATTGCGGAAAGTTTGTCCGTACTATCTGCTCGGGCAGACGTGCAATGATTATTTCAGATTCAAACGTTGCACCCCTTTATGCACAAAGAGTTAAGAATAGTCTTGCTGAAAACGGATTTGAAACCTCCCTATTTGTTGTTAAGGCAGGTGAGGAGTCCAAAAAACCCGAAAATCTTATCAAAGCTGCAGATGCTTGTGTAGAGGAAGGGCTTACACGTTCTGATGTGATAGTAGCCTTAGGCGGCGGAGTTATCACTGATATGGCAGGACTTTGTGCAGCGCTGTATCAGCGCGGAATCGCAGTTTGTCAGATTCCCACATCACTGCTTGCAATGGTGGATTCCTCTGTAGGCGGTAAAACCGCAGTGAACTTAAGCAAAGGCAAGAATATGTTCGGTGCTTTCTATCAACCTTCTGTGGTGCTTTGTGACAGTGCTGTGCTTTCAACTCTGCCTGAGTGTGAATTCTCAAACGGTATGGCAGAGGTTATCAAGTACGCAGTACTCAGAGGTGGCAGAGTAAAAGAACTGCTTGATGAAGAAAATACTTCAGAAATACTTGACGAACTCATAGAAGAGTGTGTTAAAATAAAGAAAGAATATGTCTGCGCCGATGAGTTTGACACAGGTGCAAGACAGTTCCTTAATTTAGGCCATACCATAGGCCACGCCATTGAACGAAGAAGTGACTTTCTGATTGCACACGGAAGTGCGGTTTCGGCAGGTATGTGCATTGTGGCAAGAAGTTGCGGCAAAGACTCACTATGCTCAGCAGATACAGTGCAGTATATTGAGATGTTATGCAGAAAGTTCAATCTCCCCACAGATGTGCAGATGAACGCCGAGGAACTTTTTGAGGCTTCGCTTTCAGATAAAAAGCGTACAGGCCGGAAAGTAACACTTGTGCTTATCCGAGATATCGGAGATTGTTATCTTGAAAAAACAGATGTGGAAAATATAAGACATTTCATTCAATCAGGAATGGGTGAAGGTATATGAAAGTCAGGATTTACCCCTCTGTGCTGAAAGGGCAGATACAGGCTATTCCCTCCAAATCCATAGCTCACAGACTTCTTATCTGTGCAGCCATGTCCGAAGGATTGACCCGTGTCAGATGCAATACTTCCTCAGAGGATATAGATGCCACAGTTGCCTGTCTCAGGGCAATGGGCAGTAATATAGTAAGAATCGGAAATACATATCTGGTTCCGAAAGTTACAGTTCATGCAGGTCAGAGTGTTGAACTTGACTGTAACGAAAGCGGAACAACACTGAGATTTATGATGTGTGTTGCAGCAGGACTGGGACTTTGTGCATATTTTAAGGGCTCTGACAGACTCTTTGAGCGTCCACTTTCACCCCTTACAGAGATACTCACAGACCACGGCATCGTAATCAGCCGTGACAATGCAAACCGCATTATCCAGAGCGGCAGAGCATTCCCCGGAGAGTATTCCATACCCGGTGATGTAAGCTCTCAGTTTATAAGCGGACTTTTGCTGATGCTTCCTCTTTGCGGCGGTGGCAGTGTTACCGTGCTTGATAAGTTTGAGTCAAAACCCTATGTTAATCTTACGGTTTCCGCAATGGAGAAAGCAGATGTAAAGATTACCTGCGATGACAGAACATATAAGGTTTTCGGCAGATATGACCTGAGAGACTGTGCGGTGGAAGGGGATTGGTCAAATTCCGCTTTCTGGCTCTGTGCAGGTGCTTTGGGAAGTGAGGTTGCAGTTACAGACCTTGACGTTGATTCTCTGCAGGGTGATATGAACATACTTGATGCTCTGAGAAATTTTGGTGCAGATATAATAGTAAACAGAAATGAAATCATCTGTAAAGGAGATATCCTTACAGCAACAGACATAGATGTCAGTGATATTCCTGATTTAGTGCCTGTGCTTTCTGTTGTAGCCGCAAATGCCAAGGGTACGACAAAAATCACAGGAGCAGGCAGACTCAGACTCAAAGAAAGTGACCGTCTTATCACAGTTTCTCAGATGATTAATAATTTAGGCGGCAATGCCTGTATTGAAGGTGATTCCCTTGTAATCACAGGCGGAAAACTCACAGGCGGTGAAGTAGATGCCTGTCGTGACCACAGAATAGCCATGGCGGCATCAATAGCGGCTACAGTATGCACATCTGAGGTTATTATCAGCGATGCAGGTGCTGTCAGCAAATCATACCCGAGGTTCTATGAAGATATGAAACTTCTGGGTGCAAGGATAGAGGTGGAGGAGTAATATGGCTGCTACCTTCGGAAACAGAATAAAAGTTACGCTTTTCGGTCAGTCCCACGCAGCTGCAATCGGTGCAATCGTTGATGGTGTACCTGCAGGGATGTATATTGACGAAGAAGCAATGCAGGCTTTTATGGACAGACGCAGAGCAAAGGATGAACTTGCCACCAAGCGTCATGAAGCAGACAAGGTGCTGATAAAATCAGGTGTTGTGAACGGCATCACCTGCGGAGCTCCCATCTGCCTTATGATTGAGAATCAGGATACCCGTTCAGGAGATTATTCCAATGTATCTGTAGTGCCGAGACCCAACCACTCTGATTTTGCCGCATATATCAAATATGGTGGCAACAACGATATCAGAGGCGGAGGTCAGTTTTCAGGCAGGCTTACAGCGGCTATGTGTGCTGCAGGTTTCATCTGCCTTGAAATTTTAAAAGCACAGGGTATCAGTATAGTTTCCCACGTAAGCAGAATCGGTAGTGTGACAGACCATAAACTTAATCCTCTCAAAGCAGATGAAGAACTGAATAAAAGGCTTCTTTCTTCATCTTTTCCTGTTATCACTGAAGAGGCTGAAACAAAAATGCGTGAAGAGGTGCTTTCCTGCAAACAGCAGGGGGACTCCGTAGGCGGAGAAATTGAGTGTGCTGTCTATAACCTGCCTGCAGGTCTTGGCAGTGATTTCTTCGGCGGACTTGAGGCACTGATTGCACAGACCATATTCTCTGTGCCTGCAGTGAAAGGTCTTGAATTCGGTGCAGGTTTTGAATTTGCAAAAATGTGCGGAAGTGTTGCCAACGATTCCTTTTCACTTGATGAAAAAGGAGAGGTTATAACAACTTCCAATAACTGCGGAGGAATCCTGGGCGGTATTTCTTCCGCAATGCCCCTTACCTTCTCAGTTGCATTCAAACCCACACCCTCAATTGCCAAAGCACAGATTAGTGTGGATTTAAAAGAAAATACAGAAACCGAACTTGTTATCAAGGGCAGACACGACCCTTGCATTGTGCCCAGAGCTGCCGCTGTAGTAGAAGCGGCTTGTGCAATAGCTCTTGTTAACGCAGACGGATTTACAATATAAATAGTCAGGAGTAATTATTATGAGCATGGAACAGTACAGACAGGAAATTGATAAAATCGACGAGGAACTTGTCAATCTTTTTAACAAACGTATGGAAATCATTAAGGGAGTTGCTGAGTACAAAGCAGAGTCCGGTACACCTCTGTATGACGGTGAGCGTGAGCGTCAGCTTATTGCTCGTGCCGCAGAGCGTTCTACTGAGGATACAGAACTTTACACAAGAGTTCTTTTCTCAACTCTTACAAACGTAAGCCGTGCATATCAGAGCAGAATTATGAACAAGGACAAGAAACTTGCAGATGTAATCACAATGGCTCTTGATACCACACCTCAGCTTTTCCCCGAGCGTGCAATCGTTGCTTGCCAGGGCACAGAGGGGGCATACTCACAGCATGCCTGCGAAAAGATTTTCAAACTTCCCCAGATTATGTATATGGGCAGTTTTGAGGCCGTTTTCAAGGCTGTAGATTCAGGTCTTTGCCGTTATGGTATCCTTCCTCTTGAGAACAGTACAGCAGGCTCTGTAAATATGGTTTACGACCTGATGTCCCAGTATAAATTCTACATTGTTCGCAGTGTTCGTTGCCGTATCAATCACGCACTTCTTTCAAAGGCAACAAGCATTTCTCAGGTAAAGGAAATCTGGTCACACGAGCAGGCAATCGAGCAGTGCTCAGAATTTCTCTCCGCTCATAAAGAGATTAAAGTTGTAACCTATGCAAACACTGCAGCAGCCGCAAAAGCCATTGCAGAAAGCGGCAGAAAAGACGTTGCAGTTATTGCGTCTCCCGATTGTGCGGCACTTTATGGTCTCAATGCACTCAAGCACAATATCCGTGACAATGCTTCCAATGATACAAGATTTATCTGTATCTCCAAGAATCTTGAGGTTTATCCCGGTGCAGACCGTACAAGCATCAAACTCACACTTCCTCACAGACCCGGTTCTCTTTATCATATCCTTGCAAGATTCTTTGCATCAGGCATTAACCTTGTAAAGCTTGAGAGCCGTCCTCTGCCGGGCTCAGACTTTGAGTTTATGTTCTATTTTGATGTTTCAGAGTCCGTATATTCACCTGTACTTTCAACCCTTCTGTGCGAGCTTGAGGCAGAGACAGAGGATTTCGAGTACATGGGCAGTTACACAGAACTTGTTTGATTATGAACAGATTTATTAAAGGTTTTCAGGATAAACAATTCGGTCTGCTTGGTGAACACCTGTCTCACAGTTTTTCTCCGCAGATCCACGGTATGCTTGCGGATTATCCTTATGCGCTCTATGAGGTTGAAAAGGAGAATCTGGGGGAGTGGGCAAATACTTGCAACCTTGCTGGTTTCAATGTCACCATTCCTTACAAGCAGGATATAATGCAGTATTGCGCAGAGATTTCTCCTCAGGCAGAGATGATAGGCGCTGTGAATACAGTTGTCAGACGCTGTGACGGCACACTCTATGGTGATAACACCGACTACTACGGTTTTATGTATATGCTTGATTCGCTGAATGTGGATGTAAGGGGTAAAAAGGCAGTTATCCTTGGCGGTGGCGGAGCCTCAAAAACAGTGCAGGCTGTGCTAAAATCCAAGGGTGCCGAGTATGTGGTGGTTGACCTGAATCTTGAGAACAACTACACAAATATCCATCTGCACTTTGATGCTTCTCTCATAGTCAATGCTACCCCTGTTGGTATGTATCCCAAAACAGGGGCATCTCTCGTAGACCTTAAGAACTTCCCACAGTGTGAGGGTGTCTGCGATGTTATATACAACCCTGCCCGCACAGCTTTACTTCTGCAGGCAGAGAAACTTGGAATTCCCTGTGTAAACGGACTTTCAATGCTTGTAGCTCAGGCAAAGAAAGCCTGCGAAATTTTCACAGACAATGAAATTTCAGATGAGGTTATTGAAGAAATCCGCATAAAAGTTGCACGTCAGACTATGAACGTAGTCCTTGTTGGTATGCCCGGCAGCGGTAAATCCACAGTGGGCAGACTTGTGGCAGAGGTGCTCTCCCGTCCTTTTGTTGATGCTGATGAAGAAATCACAAGGGTAACAGGCAGAACTCCTTCTGAGATTATCACCGAAGATGGTGAAAGAGCCTTCCGCCTTGTAGAGACAGAAGTCCTCACAAATCTCTGCAAAGAAAGCGGATATGTTATTGCCACAGGAGGCGGAGCAGTTACAATCCCCGAGAATAAAGATATTATCCGCCAGAACGCAGGAGTAATATTCCTTGAAAGAAATATAGAGCTCCTGCCCAAAGAGGGCAGACCCTTGTCAAATGACCTGAAAGCAATGTACGAAAAACGCCTTCCCATGTATAAGGATTTTTCTCACAGAACAGTTGACGGCAACGGTCAGATCAGCGATGTTGCAGCCGGAGTCATTGCTGCTTTCGCGGAGGTAGTTTATGAAAATTAAGATTATCAACGGACCAAACCTTAATATGCTGGGAATCCGTGAGCCTGATGTTTACGGAAAACTTACATATAAGGATTTAGTAGAGTTTGTAGAAGGTGTTTGTGCTGATAACAATGTGCAGTGCAGTGTGTATCAGAGCAACCACGAGGGAGACATTGTCACAGAAATTCAGAATTGCTATGGTGAGTATGATGCAATCGTTATCAATCCTGCTGCATATACCCACACCAGTGTTGCAATCCTTGATGCGCTGAAGGCGGTGTCCATTCCCACTGCAGAGGTGCATCTTTCAGAGGTGTCCGAAAGGGAAGAGTTCAGGCATTTTTCTTATGTTTCACTCTATGCCGAGAAAGTTATCACAGGCAAAGGCTTTGACGGTTACAAAGAAGCTGTTGAGTACCTTGTTTCAAAGTATAATAAATAATTCTGAGCGGTTTGCAGATATCTGCAGGCCGCTTTATTAATTTTGTTTTAACAATGCACTGCCTTTCTTGACTTTGATAAATCTAAGGGCTAAAATAGTAGTGTTCATTTTGTAAAGTTTTACATTTACGGAGGTATAAATATGGCAAAGAAACAGTTCAAAACCGAATCCAGAAAAATGCTGGATATGATGATCAATTCAGTTTATACAAACAAGGAGATTTTCCTCAGAGAGCTTATCTCCAACCCAAGTGATGCTATCGACAAGCGTTACTTCCGCTCACTTACAGATTCATCTGTGGGACTTTCCCGTGAGGAATATGCAATCACCATTGCTGTCAACAAAGAAGCCCGTACAATCACAGTAACTGACAACGGTTGCGGTATGACTGATAAGGACCTTGAGCAGAACTTAGGCACTATTGCACATTCTGATTCAGGAGAGTTCAAATCAGACAACAAAGATGATAACATCAGCATCATCGGTCAGTTTGGTGTTGGCTTCTATTCAGCATTTATGGTTTCCTCAAGAATTGTGGTTACCACCCGTGCAATCGGCTCAGATGTGGCATACTGCTGGGAGTCTGAAGGCGTTGACGGTTACACCATCACAGAAACCGAAAAAGCTTCCTTCGGCACAGAGATTGTAATGTATCTTAAGGAAGATGCAGAGAACGAAACCTACTCTGAGTTTCTGGACGCATATCGTATTCAGGGTCTTATCAGAAAGTACTCTGACTATATCCGTTATCCTATCCGTATGGACGTGGAAACCTCAAGACCTGTTGAGGGTACAGAGGGTGAGAACGGTACTCCCGAATATGAAACTGTTGTGGAAAACCGCACCCTCAACAGCATGGTACCCATCTGGCACAGAAAGGCTTCTGACGTGTCCGAGGAAGAATATGCAGATTTCTATAAAGGACATTTTTATGATTCACAGGCACCCCTGCGTACAATCCACGCTCGTATGGAAGGCAGCGTAGAATATGAGATGCTTCTCTTTATTCCTGCAAATGCTCCTTATGATTACTATTCAAAGGATTATGTGAAGGGCATTCAGCTTTACAGTGACGGAGTTATGATTATGGAGAAGTGCTCCGACCTGTTACCCGATTACTTCAACTTTGTCCGCGGTGTGGTTGACAGCTCTGACCTTACACTAAATATTTCAAGAGAAACCCTTCAGCAGAATTATCAGGTAAGAACTATTGCAAAGAGCATTGAAAAGAAAATCAAATCCGAGCTTCTGAAAATGCAGAAGGAAGACAGAGAAAAGTACGAGACCTTCTTCAAGGCATTCGGGGGACAGCTTAAGTACGGTGTATACAGTGATTATGGCACACACAAAGACGTACTCCAGGATTTACTTGTATTCCGCACAACATCATCAGACAGATACATCACCCTCAAAGAGTATGTAGAGGCTATGCCGGAAAGCCAGAAGTCTATCTATTATGCTTTTGCAGATACACCTGAACTTGCCGCACAGCTTCCCCGTACACAGGCAGTTGTTGATAAAGGCTATGATGTACTGCTCCTTTGCGATGATATCGACGAATTCGCACTGAGCGCTATAAACATTTACTCAGACAAGACCTTCAAAAACGTTACCTCAGGTGACCTTGACCTTTCAAGCGACGAAGAAAAAGATGCAGTGAAGAAGGCAAACGAAGAGTGTACCGATATGTTCACCTATATGCAGGAGACACTGGAAGGCAAGGTTAAGACAGTACGCTTCAGCATTTCACTGGGTGAACACCCTGTAAGCCTTTCAAGTGAAGGTTACATTTCAGCAGAAATGGCAAGAGTTCTTAGCCGTATGCCCGGCAACGAGATGTTTGCAAATGCAGAGATGGCTCTTGAAATCAATATGAATCATAAACTTGCACAGACTCTCAGAACTCTTTTCGCTGAGGATAAAGAAAAACTTGCTCTCTATACAAAGATTCTCTATGCTCAGGCTCGTCAGATAAGCGGTCTGGAAATCGAGAATCCTGTGGAACTCTCCTGTATGATCTGTGACCTTATGGTATAAGTCAGAAACAAGAAAAACAGAGCAAACTGAAGAAAATTAAAGATAATAAAAGAAAACTCCGTCAAATGCACAGTGCTTTGGCGGAGTTTGACTTTCTCTGACTTTGACTTTTGCTGACCAATGGTGTAGTATTTAGTCAAGGTCAGAAAAGGTCAAATTAAAACTGACAAAATTTCTCACATTCAATGAGGTGATGATATGCGTCTCAGCGATATGCTGACTCAGTATATTATGGAAATGCTGGAGTCTGAGGGCAATGCCGAAATCCGCAGAAACGAACTTGCAGACCAATTCGGCTGTGTACCAAGCCAGATAAATTACGTTCTTACTTCACGTTTTACTCCCGAGCAGGGATATATAGTAGAGAGCAGAAGGGGCGGAGGCGGATATATCCGCATAACCCGAATCCGTGCGGATAAGTCAACTACCCTTATGCATATAATTAATTCCATAGGTGAAGAGCTTGATAATATTACTGCACAGATAATGATTAACAACCTTAAATCTGCGTCAATAATAAGTGAAGAAGTTGCAAAGATTATGCTTTCTGCAGGCTCAGACCGTACATTGTCTTCGGTTTCACCTGCACTGCGTGACAGAGTCAGAGCTTCATTATTCAAGAATATGCTAATTGCTATTATATAAGGAGGAAAGGTTATGAAATGTCAGAAATGTAAGATTAAGAACGCTACCACACAGGTAAAGCGTATTATTAATGGAGAGTATGAGGAGTATATGCTTTGTGCCGACTGTGCACACGAGATGGGCTTTGACAATGTGTTTGACAGTGCTATGCCCGATATGTTCGGGGGTCTCATCAAAAGTATCTTCGGAACAGCACTTCCTGCCCGCTCACAGGCCACAAGATGCCCTTCCTGCTCAAGCACCTTCGGCGACATAACAAACACAGGCAAAGTGGGTTGTGCTAAGTGTTATGAAGTTTTCTTCTCAGAACTTCTGCCCTCCATAAGAAGAATCCACGGCAATACCGCACACTGCGGTAAATCTCCCGAAAGCCCCGCTATTGCAGAGAAATCAGCCGAAGATAAAAACGAAACAGTTACAGTTGAGGCTCTGAAAGCCGAACTTGAAAAAGCAATCAAAGAGCAGAATTTTGAGTACGCCGCAGAGCTTCGTGACAGAATCAAAGAAATGGAGGAGAGCACAAATGAGTGATCCTGTAGTAATTTCTTCAAGAATACGACTTGCCAGAAACCTTGCAGACTATCCTTTTCCCTGCAGAATGACTGAGGCTCAGCGAGCTGAAGTTGCAGAGAAAGTACGTCTTGCAGTTAAAAATCTCCCCGAGGAATTCCTGTTTGTCTCTATGGACAGCCTCAATGAACTTGACACAGTAGCAATGGTTGAACGTCATCTTATCAGTCCCGATTTTGCAGATTCCTGCAAAGGCAGAGCCTTGGCTGTTACCAAAGACGAAAGCATCAGCATAATGATAAACGAAGAAGACCACCTGAGAATTCAGGTTATCAAGCCCGGTCTTTCACTCGCAGAAGCCTATGAGATTGCCGACCGCATTGATACTGCTCTTGACAGAGAACTTCATTTTGCCTTTGATAAAAAACTCGGCTACCTTACTCAGTGTCCCACAAACTTAGGCACAGGAATGCGTGCTTCTGTAATGATGCACCTTTGTGCACTGGGAGAAAGCCACGCAGTGTCCCGCATTGCAGGCAACCTTGCAAAGCTTGGCTTTGTAATCCGCGGTACCTACGGTGAGGGCTCAGGTGCATCAAGCTCACTTTATCAGCTGAGCAATCAGGTTACACTGGGTATCTCAGAAAAATCCGCTATCGAAAACCTGATGAACATCTGCAATCAGCTTACAGAGTCAGAACTGAATACCCGCTCTCGCCTGATGGAGAGTATGGAGTTTCAGGATAAAATCAGCCGCAGTATGGGAATCCTGCTGACAGCAAGGCTTATTACACAGGCAGAAGCAGTGAAACTTCTCAGCAATGTGCGTATGGGTATCACAGAGGGAATCATTGATAACGTAACTGTCGATACTATCGACAAACTTATGATTTCCATTCAGCCTGCAAGCCTTATGCGTGCACATGGCAAAAAACTCACTCCCTCAGAGCGGGACAAAGCAAGGGCTGAACTTATCAGGGAAACCCTCAGATAAACATATTAATAACATAATACAGGAATCAGGAATTTGTACATCTTAAAGGTTATTTGGAAGGTAGCCTTCAGTTATTGAAAGGGATGAAAAATATGTATAATTTCAAAGGATTCACAAAGAAAGCAAACGACGCTTTAAATATTGCCATTGAAGAAGCAGGCAATATGGGCCACACTTATATCGGTACAGAGCACCTGCTTCTTTCTCTTATTGAAGAAGGCACAGGAGTAGCCGCCACAGTCCTTATGGAGTGCGGACTGAAAGCTGATGTGCTCAGAGAAAAAATCAAGGAAGCCATCGGTGTAGGAAAGAGAATCTCACTTTCTCCCGATGATTTCACTCCCAGAACAAAACGTGTTATGCAGGCGGCAGTTTTAGCATCTTCACGTATAGGTCATAACTTTGTAGGTACAGAGCACCTGCTTATTGCAATTCTTTCTGAGCAGGACAGTTATGCTGTCAGATTTCTTTCGGAAACAGGAGTCAATCCCTCCACTGTTATGACAGCCCTCAAGGCAAGCCTCGGAAGTACGCAGGAGGAGCAGAGCTTTTCCTCTGAGAAAACAGCTCATGAATCTTCAAGCGTTAAGTCAAAAAGCAATACACCCAACCTTGATAAATACGGCAGAGACCTGACCTGCGCTGCAAAAGCAGGGGAGATTGACCCTGTAGTAGGCAGAGAGCAGGAGATACAGCGTGTTATCCAGATTCTGAGCAGAAGAACAAAGAATAACCCTGTGCTTATCGGTGAGCCCGGTGTAGGCAAAACCGCAGTAGCCGAGGGCCTTGCTCTGAAAATTTCAGAAGGTAGTGTGCCCGAACTGCTCAGGGATAAAAGAGTAGTAAGCCTTAACCTTACAGGTATGATTGCAGGTACAAAGTACCGCGGCGATTTTGAGGAAAGAATAAAAGGTGTCATTGATGAGCTCAGAGCCTCCAAAGACGTTATCCTTTTTATTGATGAACTTCACACCATAGTAGGTGCAGGCTCAGCCGAAGGCTCTGCTGATGCGGCAAATATCCTCAAGCCCTCTCTTGCAAAGGGAGAGTTCCAGATTATCGGTGCAACCACACTGGAGGAATACAGAAAGTATATCGAGAAAGATGCTGCGTTAGAGCGCAGATTTCAGCCTGTAAAGGTTGAGGAGCCTACTGCTGAAGAGTCTGTGTTGATTCTCAAGGGTCTGCGTGACCGCTACGAGGCACATCACAAGGTAAGCATCACCGATGAGGCGATCGAAGCAGCAGTGGAGCTTTCAATCCGTTACATTGCAGACAGATATCTTCCCGATAAAGCCATCGATCTTATTGACGAGGCTGCTTCACGAGTACGACTTCAGGTGCACACAGAGCCCCAGGAACTGAAGGAACTTGAGGCAAAAATCGAAGCCCTTGAAAAAGATAAATCCGAGGCAGTGAACAGTCAGGATTTTGAGCGAGCCGCAAAAATCCGCGACGAGCAGAAGAACATTTCAGAGGAACTTGCACTGCGTAGAAAGCAGTGGGAAGAGGAAGCAAAAACTTCTCACACTCAGGTCACCCGTGAGGATATAGCCCGCACTGTTTCAGAGTGGTCAGGTATTCCTGTTAGTGAACTTGAGATTGAAGAATCCCAGAGACTTCTGAACCTTGAAAGCGAACTTCACAGCCGTGTTGTGGGACAGGAAGAAGCGGTTTCTGCAGTTGCAAGGGCAGTGCGCCGCAGTCGTTCAGGACTCAAAGACCCCAACCGACCCATAGGCTCCTTCATATTCTTAGGACCCACAGGTGTAGGTAAAACTGAACTTTGCAAAGCTCTTGCCTGTGCAATGTTTGGTGATGAAAATGCTATGCTCCGTCTCGATATGAGTGAGTATATGGAGAAGCACACAGTTGCAAAGCTCATCGGTTCCCCTCCCGGATATGTAGGCTATGACGAGGGTGGACAGCTTACAGAGCGTGTCAGACGCAAACCCTACTCAGTCATTCTTTTTGATGAAATCGAAAAAGCCCACCCCGATGTGATCAATATGCTCCTGCAGGTTCCTGATGACGGCAGACTCACCGATTCTCAGGGCAGAACGGTAAACTTCAGAAACACTGTCATCATAATGACTTCTAATGTAGGCGCAAGACTCATTACAGATAAACGAGCATCTCTCGGATTCACCGCTACAGCCCAAGGGGAGCAGGATAGCATCAGAGATTCTGTTATGTCTGAACTCAAGCAGGTCTTCAGACCCGAGTTTCTCAACCGAGTTGACGATATCATAGTATTCTCAAAACTCACCGAAGAAGAAACAAAGACCATAGCAACTCTTATGATAAAGAATCTTTCTACCCGTCTGAGTGCATTGGGAACAGAATTGATTGTAACCGATGAGGCACTTTCGGCAATTTCAGAGAAAGGCTTTGATGATGTTTACGGGGCAAGACCCTTAAGACGTGCCATCACCAGCTTCATTGAAGACCCTCTTTCAGAGAAAATCCTCAGCGGTGAACTCAGAGATAAGAAGAAAGTTGTCTGTGATTACAAGGATTCTGAGTTCATTTTTACTGCAGAATAAAGTTTTTTCTGCAAATAATCAGAGACAGGAGGTAAAAATCCAGTCTCTTTTTGTTTTTGCTATTGCAAATTATTGTAAAACATAGTAAAATAAAATCTGTATTAATTCTATTTAATGGAGATGTTAATTATGAAAAAGATTCTTTGCTTTATTCTTGCAGTTGTTTGCGTGCTTTCTCTCGCTGCATGTGATTTGTCAGGTGCTGCTGCTTATGACATCGGTAACACCGACAGAGCCAACTACTTCTACAAGACATACAACAAATATGTTGATATGTACGGTGAAGCAGAACTCAAAGACGGCTACCTCACAGGTGTTGCTGTTGTAAGACTTCTTGACTTTACAGGTGACGGTGAGTACGAGCTTTATATGGCTTATGCTGACGGCACAGAGGATTATGTAAACAGACAGATGGTTGTAGGCTTCGATTTCGGCTCAGCTGTTCTTATCGGTGATACACCCGCAGGTATGACAACTGGTGATGAAATCAACTATAAGGAAATCACTTCTAAGGCATCTGCTGATGCTCAGACTCCTTCAATCTGGATTTACAAGGATACTGTAAACCGTGCATACATTGCAATCGGTGATGATATGTCCAAGTCTGCTGACTACATCTCTTATGTTCAGACCCGTGGTAACGAGAAAATCTACTCCTTCCAGGTAGAGTTTACAGAGGAAGGCGGCAATGAGCCTCAGGGCACAATGGAGAAAATCGACCTTTCTGACCTTACAGAAGAAGATGCAAAACTTGTATTCACAGAGAATGAAAAGGTTGTAAAGAGCATCAATGCTCAGGCTAAAAACAAATAATCAGACATTATAAAAGCAAAGTCCGTGAACTTAATTGTTCACGGACTTTTTATTTTTTGTTCTGTTTTCTGTCAGATTTCAGTAAATTCAATCTGTTCTTTTGTAAGATAAGCGATACGGGTGAAACCACATTCTCTGACAATTTCAAGTGCTTTGTCAAAAGCAAAGCACAAATTTTTTGCATCGTGACAATCACTTGTGAGTATCACATCAGCACCTTTTTTTTGCATCATACAAAGCAGAGGCTTTGCAGGGTAGGGGAGGCTTCTGTATCCTCTCACCATTGCACCTGTGTTTACCTCAAATATTGTTCCCTGAGAGATAAGTGCATCAATGGCATCTTCTGCTGCTTTTACGTATCGTGGGTGGCTTGTATCAAAAACAGGATTGGTATCGCTGAATTTTTCTATAAGGTCAAAGTGACCCACAATCGTGGCACCTGTTTTGTTTATGACATCAGCCACTGTGCGGAAGTATTCTTCAGCAAGTGATAAGGCATCACCGCCAAAGTATCTATCCACAGCATATTTTAGTTTTTCTGCAGTATCATCAAGGGGAGCAAGTGTATTATCTGCAACCTTCAGACAGTGCACAGAGCCGATAATATAGTCATAACCTGTGGCGGCAGGGCTGTAGTAGTCCTGCTCAATACCGCAGAGTATTTCTATTTTATCCTTGTACTTTTCTTTAAGCCTTTGGATTTCGTTTCTGTATTCGGTCACACCCTCAGGTGACATACACCAGTCTTCACCTTCCAGAGTGTTGTGTCCTGAAAAGCCAAGAGTAACAAGACCTTTCTCTATGGCAGATATCACAGTTTCTTCAGGTGTACTCTTGCCATCACAAAGATGTGTGTGAACATGGTAATCTCTCAGAATCATACCATTTTTTCCTGCTTTACCTTGTGGTCGATAACGTGACGTGAAGCAAGCTCATTTCTGATATCATCTACAGTAATGCCCATTTCAACCATAAGCACCATTACGTGGTAAGCAAGGTCGGCAATTTCATAAACTGTCTCAGCCTTGTCACCTGCTTTACCGCCGATAATAACCTCTGTGCATTCCTCGCCAACCTTCTTGAGGATTTTATCAATACCCTTCTCAAAAAGATATGTGGTATAGGAGCCCTCAGGCAGGTTTTCTTTTCTGCCCTTAAGCAGTGCATACAGTCCCTCCAGAGAGAAACCCTCAGGCTCTTCACCTTCAAAAAGGAGTTTTGTGAAGCAGGAGTCTGTGCCTGTGTGACAGGCAGGACCGTCTTTTCTTACTTTTACAACAAGTGCATCGTTGTCGCAGTCAGCAGTGATGGAAACAATGTGCTGGTAGTTACCGCTTGTTTCACCCTTGAGCCACAGTTCCTGTCTGGAACGGCTCCAGAAGCAGGTGAGACCTTTGCTCATAGAAATCTGCAGGCTTTCCTTGTTCATATATGCCAGAGTCAGCACCTTGCCTGTGTCAGCATCGGTAACAATTGCAGGGATAAGACCCTTTTCGTCAAATTTAAGTGTTTCAATATCTATCATTTTTTATAACCTCACGTTTATATTATTCTCTCTGAGAACTTTCTTGAGCTGCGGAATTTCTACCTCACCAAAGTGGAAGATAGAAGCCGCAAGACCCGCATCAACCTTGGAGAGTGTATGGAAGAGTTTTACAAAGTCATCAATACAGCCTGCACCGCCTGATGCAATAACAGGCACGTTCACAACATTTGAAACCGCCTCCAGCATTTCAAGGTCAAAGCCGCCTTTAACACCGTCAGTGTCAATGGAGTTGAGCACAACCTCGCCTGCACCTCTGTCAACACAGGACTTGATCCAGCTGATAGCCTCCATACCTGTGTTTTCTCTGCCACCCTTTGCGAATACCCTGAACACTCCGTCCACACGCTTTACGTCAGCAGAGATTACAACACACTGGTCACCGTATTTCTGAGCAGCCTGTGTGATTAGTTCAGGGTTGCGGATAGCACCTGAGTTTACACTTACCTTGTCTGCGCCGCACTTGAGCACTCTGTCAAAATCCTCCAGTGTGTTAATTCCTCCGCCAACTGTCAGAGGAATGAAGATAGTGCTTGCAACCTCGCGGAGAATATCAGTGAACAGTGCTCTGCCCTCAGCAGATGCTGTGATATCGTAGAATACAAGTTCGTCTGCACCATTGTCAGAGTAGTATTTGCCAAGCTCTACAGGAGAGGAAACATCAGAAAGTCCCTCAAAGTTTACACCTTTTACAACTCGTCCGTTTCTCACGTCAAGGCAGGGGATAATTCTTTTAGTAATCACTGTGCCACCTCAATTGCTTCTTTCAGATCAATAGCACCTATGTAGTATGCCTTACCGATAATCGCACCGTAAAGCCCCATATCGTTCAGTGTTCTGATGTCGTTAATATCAGACACACCGCCTGAAGCCACAAGGTTAATGTTGTACTTTGCAGAGAGCTCTTTGTAAAGTTCATTGTTACTGCCCTGCATAGCACCGTCACGGGAAATATCAGTGCAGATAACAGTGCGTACACCCAGAGCCTCCATTTTACTGAGGAAGTCCTGAGCAGAAAGGGCTGATTTCTCTGTCCAGCCTTTAATGGCTACATATCCGTCTTTAAGGTCAACACCAACTGCAACCTTATCTTTGAAAAGAGAAAGCGCTTCTTTCAGAAAATCCTCGTTTTCAACTGCAGCAGTGCCCAGAATAATTCTGTCCACACCGCTTTCTATGTAAGCCTTTGCAGTTTCGATTGTGCGGATACCGCCACCGACTTCTGTGAAAAGATTGGTTTCTTCCACAATCTTTCTGATTACATCAAGGTTGCCGGGATATCCGTTTTTAGCACCCTCAAGGTCTACCAGATGCAGCTGTGTTGCACCGAGACTCTGGAATTTCTTTGCAACCTCCAAAGGCTCGTTGCTGTATACTGTCATCTGGTTGTAATCACCCTTGTAGAGTCGTACAGCCTTGCCGTCATATAAATCAATAGCAGGAAAAATTTTCATAATACCCTCGCTGTGTTAGTGTTTTATCTTTATGCTTTATTGCTGAGTCTGCTGAATGCGCGGAGAATTTTCATTCCCACTGCACCGCTTTTTTCGGGGTGGAACTGGCAGCCGTAAATATTATCCTTGCATACTGCTGCTGTCAGTTCACTGCCGTACTCTGTAGTAGCACTGAGTGAATCCTCACAGTTTTCTGCGTAGTAGGAGTGAACAAAATAAACGCAGTCACCATCGTTTATATCCTCCCACAGAGGACAATCCTTGTTTGTGATGTGCAGTGCATTCCAGCCGATATGGGGAATCTTGAGTTCAGCAGGAATCTTGCCCTGCATAGGAACTACCTGACCTTTCAGAAGTCCAAGTCCCTGATGCTCACCATATTCAAAGCTTTTCTCAAAAAGAAGCTGCATACCAAGGCATATTCCCATCAGGGGTTTGCCTTTTTCTGCTTCTTCTCTTACGAATTCCGAAAGACCGCTGTCACGGAGTTTCTGTGCAGCATCAGCATACGCTCCCACACCGGGCAGAATAAGCCCTGTAGCCTTTCTGAGTTCATCTTTATCACCTGATACAAAAACCTCTTCACCAATAGCCTCAAAGGAGGAACGCAGAGAGAACAGGTTTCCTACACCATAGTCAATAATACCTATCATCAGAGCACACCCTTTGTGGAAGGAATCATATCACCAAGTGCAGGGTCAACAGCAACCGCTGTTCTGAGTGTTCTTGCCATAGACTTGAACACACCCTCGGCAATGTGGTGAGAGTTGGAGCCTGCAAGCTTCTTCACGTGGAGACTCATAGGGCAGTTTCTTACAAAAGCAAGGAGGAATTCCTCCACAAGCTCTGTGTCGAAGGTGCCGATTTTCTCAGTGGGGAAGTCCACATCAAAGCAAAGACAACTTCTGCCTGAAATATCAGCAGCAGTGAGTATGAGCGCCTCGTCCATAGGAAGCATCATGCTTCCGTATCTTGTGATACCCTTCTTTTCACCCAGAGCCTCCTCAAAAGCCTTGCCAAGGCAGATGCCTATATCTTCTGCAGAGTGGTGGTCGTCAACCTCAATGTCTCCCTTGCAGTTAAGTGTCAGGTCAAATCTTCCGTGAGAAGCAAACAGAGTCAGCATGTGGTCAAGAAAACCTACACCTGTGTTGATGTCTGCCTTGCCTTCTCCGTCAAGGCTTAAGGCTAAGTGTATATCTGTCTCTGCAGTAGCACGGTTAATAACACTTGTTCTCATATTGTATCTCCTTTCAGGATTTCCTTTAAAGCACACAGCAGTGAATCCATCTGCTCCTGTGTGCCGATAGTAATTCTGTTGAACTGAATAATTAAAGGATTGGAAAAATGTCTTACTAAAATATGACGGCTTTTAAGTTCAAGATAAAGCTTCTCACCGTCAAAGTCCCTGTGCTTTGCAAAAAGGAAGTTTGCTTTGGAGGGGAGTACCTCAAAGCCCAGAGCCTCAAGTTTTTCTTTTGTGTACTCACGTACTCTGATAATCTCCTGACATTTTTCCATATAGTATTCTTCAGCATCAACTGTAGCCTCACCCAAGGTTGCGGTCAGTCTGTTGATGTTGTAGGGGTTTGTGGAGTATTTAATCTTCTCTAAATCTGAGATAATACCCTCTGATGCAATGGCATAGCCAAGTCTTGCTCCTGCCATACAACGGGACTTTGAGAATGTGCGGACAACCAGCAGGTTATCGTATTTGTTGATAAGAGGATAAGCGCTCTCACCGCCGAAGTCCACATAAGCCACATCAATTACAACCACTGAGTCAGGATTGGATTTTATAATTTCCTCAATCTCCCACAAAGGTCTGAAGTTACCTGTGGGAGCATTGGGGTTTGCAATTACAATCAGTTTGTTTTTGTTCAGATAATCTTTGTAGTCAACGGTAAAATCATCTGTAAGGGGAATGGTTTCGTAGTCAATGCCGTGAAGTTCAGAAAACACTGAGTAAAAACCGTAGGTTATCTCAGGGAAAACAGCACCTTTGTCTGCGAATGCCATGAAGGCAAAGTTCAGTATGTCATCTGAGCCGTTGGAAAGATAAATATTTTCGCTCTTTACTCCGTATAGCCCTGCAAGTTTTCCTTTGAGCACCGACATTGTAGGGTCAGAATACAGCCTTAAGTTTTCGATATCCTTGTTGCCAAGTGCGTCTATAACCGAAGGAGCAGGGGGGAAGGGAGATTCGTTTGTGTTGAGTTTTATATACTCTCCGTCTTTAGGCTGTTCACCCGGTGTGTACTCCTCAAGTGCTCTGAAACACTCTTTTAAGTATCTGCTCATATTTTAGCCCTCGTATCTGACGGTAACGCTCTTTGCGTGTGCTGTGAGGCCTTCTTTTTCTGCGAAGAAAGCAACCTCATCTGCAACCTTGTCAAGAGCTTCCTTGGTGTAGTAGGTGTACTGGGTTTTCTTCACAAAGTCATCTACAGAAAGAGGGCTTGAGAATCTTGCGGTACCGCTGGTTGGAAGTGTGTGGTTAGGTCCTGCATAGTAGTCACCAAGAGCCTCGGGGCAGTATCTGCCCATAAAGATTGAGCCTGCGTTATCAATAGCGTCAAGATAATCAAAGGGATTATCTACCATAAGTTCAAGGTGCTCGGGAGCAATCTCGTTGGAAATAGCAATGACGTCTTTAAGGTTGTCTGCAATGATAATCTTTCCGTTGTTGTCAATGGACTCTCTTGCAATCTCTGCACGTGAAAGAAGAGGAATCTGACGCTCAAGCTCTTCGGATACTGCAGCAGCCAGTGCCTCGCTGTCTGTAACAAGCACAGCAGAAGCCATCTTGTCGTGCTCTGCCTGAGAAAGCAGGTCAGCAGCCGCATGTTTGGGGTTGGATTTTCCGTCAGCAATAACAAGAATCTCACTGGGACCTGCAATCATATCGATGGATACAAGTCCGAAAACCTGTCTTTTTGCCTCAGCAACAAAAGCATTGCCGGGTCCCACAATCTTGTCAACCTTGGGAATACTCTCTGTGCCGTAAGCCAGAGCAGCAACAGCCTGAGCACCGCCAACCTTGATGATTCTGTCAATGCCTGCAATTTTTGCAGCCGCGAGGATAACAGGATTAACTTTGCCGTTCTTTGAAGGAGGTGTTACCATAACAATCTCCTTACAGCCTGCAATCTTGGCAGGAATACTATCCATAAGAACGGTGGAAGGATAAGCAGCAGTACCGCCGGGTACATAAAGACCGACCTTTTCAATAGGAGTAATCTTCTGACCTGTAACAACGCCCGCTTTATCGTTGATGATAAAGCTTGTGCGTACCTGCTTACTATGGAAGTTTCTGATGTTTTCGGCAGCATTTCTGAGAATGTCAAGGAATCTGGGCTCAACTGCCTCAAAAGCTTCCTCAATTTCAGCTTCGGTAACCTCAAGTGTATCAAGGTCTGCACCGTCAAACTTCAGATTGTATTCAAATACAGCCTTGTCTCCGTTTGCACGTACATTTGCAATGATGTCGGTAACAATGCCTGTAACATCATATTTCTGTTCCTGTCTGGCAAAGATCTCATCCTTTGAGATTTCGCCATATTTCATTATCTTAATCATCTGCGATTCCTCACCTGTTCTTCCAGAGCCTGACGGATTGCCAGAATCTCTGCATTCTTGAATTTATATCCTGATTTGTTTGCGATAAGACGTGCACTGATAGGAACGATAGTGTCCACAACCTCAAGGTCATTTTCTTTGAGAGTTGTGCCTGTCTCAACAATATCAACAATTACATCGGAAAGTCCCAGAATGGGAGCAATCTCAATGGAGCCATTCAGTTTGATAATGTCAATATCACGGCATTTTTCATTGTAGAAATTCTCTGCGATGTTAGGGAATTTTGTTGCAACCCTCAGAGTCCTGCCCTTGGGGTCGCGGAAGTCCTTTTTGGCGGCTAC
Source organism: Ruminococcus sp. (assembly GCA_045540595.1). Classification (GTDB taxonomy): domain Bacteria; phylum Bacillota; class Clostridia; order Oscillospirales; family Acutalibacteraceae; genus Ruminococcoides. Next base: position 10,748 of record JAZQHL010000049.1, on the reverse strand, counting down.
TGCCATACGGCATTTGCCCATATCCATATCCAGAAGCTCGTATACATCAGGCTCGTACTCAAGGAGAATATCTTTGCCTGCAACACCGATGTCAGCAGCACCACGCTCAACGTAAATTGCAACGTCAGAAGGCTTCACCCAGAAGTAGCGCACACCTTTTTCGGGGTTTTCAAAAATTAGTTTGCGGTTTGTTTCTTCAATGGAAGGACACTCGTAGCCTGCAGCTTTGAAGTAACTGTATACTTTTTCACCAAGTCTGCCTTTGGGCAGAGCAACGTTAACCATTGTCTTCAAGTGTTTCAATCCTCCCGTCTGTGAGTGTAAGTACCCTGCGGCAGTTAATGCCCTTAGGTCTTTCAGTGCAAACAAGCACAGAAGCCTCTTTTGAGATTTCCTCAACAGCCTTTGTAAGTGTCAGCGGGTCTGTGCTTTCGTTATAAAGAAGCAGTGTATCAATATCATAGTCCTTCTCAGTTGAATCCATACGCTCCAGAAGGTCAAGGTAAAGAGCAAAGCCGATAGCACCGCTTGTTCTGCCCATTTTTCTGAGGAGCTTGTCATACTGACCGCCTGAGAGGATGCTTGTGGGGATACCTTCAAGATAACCCTTGAACACAACGCCTGAGTAGTATTTCATATCATTGCCAACAGAAAAATCAACTGTTACACAAGAGGAATAACCGCTGTTTTCAATAATATTGCACAGTGTGCTGAATTCCTCAAAGGCTTCCTTTTCTCTGTCAGTTGTAAGCATGGGGGAGATGCTTTCAAGCACCTGTGATGCATCACCTGCGTTGTCAATAAGTGCACAGAGCTTCTCTGTATTTTCTTCTGTGATTCCTTCTTCTACACAGATTGCTCTCAGCTCATGAGAGTTCTTCTGATGCAGACAAGCGTGAGCCTTTGCTTTGCCATCGTGAGAAAGACCACTGCTTTCAAAAATAGCAGCAACCAGACCCATATGTGAAATATCCAGCACGTACTTGTCGCTGATGAGTGCAAGGCTCTTCACAGCCAGCAGAACAACCTCTGCAATGTCATAACTGTGCAAATCTCCGATACACTCAAGACCTGCCTGCATAATTTCCTTGAAACTGTGAGTACCTTTTGAAACTCTGTAAACGTTTTCGTTATAGTATACCTTCTGAACAGTGCCTGCTTTGTCAGCAGAGTTTTTGATGATAGAAAGGGTAACGTCAGGCTTGAGCGCCATAAGTCTGCCGCTTCTGTCAGTGAAGGTGATAACCTCGTCAGATACAAGGAAATCCTTGTTTTTGACATACAGGTCGTATTCTTCAAATCTGCTCATCTTGAACTGAGAGTAGCCGTATCTGCTGTAAAGGCTTCTCAGTGAGAAGATGGCACGTTCATCGTTTTTTATGATTCTTTCATCATTCATCATCGGTGGTGTTTCCTTTCTCCTGAAGCCTTTCAATAGCTGTGCGGTAACCGCCTGAGCCGTAGTTTAAGCATTTGTTTACCCTGCATATTGTTGCAGTGCTGACGCTTGTCTGTGTGTTGACTTCCTGATAATTCTGTCCTGCATGCAGGAGTCTTGCAACTTGAAATCTCTGTGCAATCTCCTTGATTTCTTTAATGGTGCAGGCATCTTCAAAGAACATATAACACTCATCGATATCCTTGAGTGAAAGTATTGCTTCAAAAAGAGCATCAATTTCTTGATTACGGAATTTGCTCATAGATCCATTTCCTTTCTGCTGAAGTGTTTTGAGCAGTATATAATATATGGATATATACTATCTAATAATATGCTTGACATTTTACCACTATATCACGCTAAAGTCAAGGCTTGTAATCTACTTCTGTGAAACTTGTATCAACCATAGATACTTCGGTAACATCTCGGCTTAATTATGTCTAAAATATACAAAAGACCTGTCTGTTCGTTCTCTGCTTGTTTGTGTGCAGAATATACAATCAGACAGGTATTGTTTTGTTTATTATGTACTTATAAAACCACAGGAACTTCCTTATCAATCACTATGGAATCAGGGGTGACAACAGAGTCCATAGCAATGATTTCAACCCCTGCTTCTTTTGCTTTTCTCAGTGCATCACCAAAGGCTTTGTGAGTCCCGTCATTGGGTATGAGTCTGTCAATTTCTTTCATCTGAATCACAAACAGAATGTATGCTTTGTAGCCGTCCTTAGTGCATAAAATTAACTCTTCAATATGTTTGACCCCGCGCTCTGTAGGAGCATCGGGAAACAGGGCAGTTCCGTTCATTTCCTGAGTAACACCCTTTACCTCAAGAAATATTCTTTCACCGTTATCTTCAATGTAAAAATCAAACCTTGAATTCCCGTGTTTCACTTCTCTTCTGATTACTGCGTTTTCAGAAAATAAAGTACCTTTTCTGAAGTATTCTTCTGCTGCATCGTTAGGTATCTGAGAGTCAAGATTTATAAGCAAAGAGGGAAGGTTATCCCTCTGTTTTTCAGCGGCAATAAGGTCGTATTTTGTTTTGCGTGCAGGGTTGTCTGAAACCGACAGGTAAACCACACAACCGGGAGTAAGAAGTTCTTTGCATCTGCCTGTGTTTTTCACGTGGACAATTTCCTCTTTACCATCGATTTCCACATGGGCTATGAATCTGTTTGGTCTAAAGATGAAAAAGCCTTTAACTATATTTTTATATATCATTGTAGCACCCTTCTTTGTTTGTGGGAGATAGGATTGTTTTCAGGTAAATTAATGGGAATTGGTGTAAATTTCAGCAATGAAATGCTGTCTGCCAATCGTTGTTATTATATATTATTATCTAAAATAAATCAACGAACAGCCATATATTTAGTGTTTGTTCTCAAGTTGTTAAAAATTTGACAAAATACCTCTGATTCTATTGCGTGCAGGGTATATTTATGTTATAATAATTGCAATTGTGTGAGTAGTAAAAGTGCGTTTTTTATCGGACTCCGGCATTGATTATAAGCCAAAACTCACTCATTGCATAATTTGCAGATTTACAGAGATCTTTTATAAAAAAGGAGAACCACTATGAACAAAATTACAGTTATCGGATCAGGTAATGTCGGCGCAACACTGGCATACACTTTCACAGTAGCAGGTGTTTGCTCAGAAATAGTGCTTATTGACATTAACCACGAGAGAGCACTGGGTGAAGCACTTGATATCCGTCAGGGTACACCTTTCTGCCATTCCTGCACAGTATACGCAGGTAGTTATCAGGACGCCGCAGGCTCTGATATTGTAGTTTTAACCTCAGGTGTTGGCAGAAAACCCGGCCAGACAAGACTCGACCTTGCACAGACTAACATCGAGATTACAAAGAGTATCATTCCCGAGATTACACGCTACGCACCTGATGCAATCTATGTTATCGTAAGTAACCCTGTTGATGTTCTTACCTATGCATTCTGCAAGGTTTCAGGTCTGCCTCAGGAGAGAGTAATCGGTTCAGGTACAATCCTTGACACCTCCAGACTCAGAGCAAGACTTTCCGAGTATTATTTCCTCAATCAGCGCAATGTTCACGCCTATGTTCTGGGTGAACACGGCAACTCCAGTTTTGTTCCCTGGTCACTGTGTAATATTTCAAACGTTCCCATCGAAGAATACCGCAGGAGCGTTCAGCGTACAGATGTTGTATATCCAGAGCTCAACTATGATGAGGTAGAGGAGTACGTAAAGAAATCAGGCGGAGAGGTTATCAGCCGTAAGGGTGCTACTTTCTATGCTGTTTCAGTTTCTGTATGTCACCTGTGCAAGTGTATCTTAAGCGGTGTTGATACAACTCTGACAGTTTCCACAATGCTCAATGGTGAGTACGGTATCAGCGATGTTTGCTTAAGCCTTCTCAACGTTGTAGGCAACAACGGTGCACACAGCAAGGTGCTTCTGCCTCTTACAGATGAAGAAGTTGTGAAGCTTCGTGCAAGTGCCGATACACTCAAGGAAGTTATCAAGAGTGTAAACATCTGATAAAAATTACTTAACATAAACTGAAATTACTGAAAGGAAGATTCAAATGGAATATCGTATAGAGCATGATTCAATGGGAGAAGTTAAAGTTCCTGCAGATAAACTCTGGGCAGCACAGACACAGCGCTCAAGCCAGAATTTCCCCATTGGTGTAGGTATAGAGACTATGCCCCGGGAGATTACTCACGCTTTCGGTATACTTAAAAAGGCTGCAGCTATGGCAAACGCACAGCTCAAGCCCGAAAAGATGACAGAGACAAAGCTTTCAGCCATCACAGAGGCTTGTGATGAAGTTATCTCAGGCAAACTCAACGATAACTTCCCTCTGGTTGTATGGCAGACAGGCTCAGGTACACAGTCCAATATGAACGTAAACGAAGTTGTTGCTAACCGCGGCAATCAGATTGCAGGTGCAAAACTTCTTCATCCCAATGATGATATCAATATGAGCCAGTCCTCCAACGATACATTCCCCACAGCAATGCACATTGCCGCTGTGTTTATGATTGAAGACAGACTCATTCCTGCTGCAGAAACCCTCATCAGGACATTTGTCCGCCTTGAGGAAGAGAATGAAGGCATCGTAAAGAGCGGCCGTACCCATCTTCAGGACGCAACTCCCATCAAGTTCAGCCAGGAAATCAGCGGCTGGCGTTCAAGCCTCGAGCGTGATGTTGAGATGCTCCGCCTTGCAGTGAAGCCTCTGTACGAACTGGCTCTGGGCGGTACAGCAGTAGGCACAGGCCTCAACACTCCCGAAGGTTTTGCAGAACTTGTTGCTCAGAAGGTTGCAGAGCTTACAGGTAAGCCTTTTGTAACAGCAGTAAATAAATTCCATGCTCTTACTTCCAAGGACGAGCTTGTGTTTGCACACGGTGCAATCAAGGCTCTTGCCTGCGATATGATGAAGATTGCTAACGACGTGCGCTGGCTTGCAAGCGGTCCCCGTGACGGTCTCGGCGAAATCTTCATTCCCGAGAACGAGCCCGGTTCTTCAATTATGCCCGGTAAGGTTAACCCCACTCAGTGTGAGGCTGTAACAATGGTTGCAGTTCAGGTTATGGGTAACGATGTTGCAGTCGGTATGGCTGCTTCTCAGGGTAACTTTGAACTCAATGTATTTATGCCTGTTTGTATCTACAATTTCCTCCAGTCAGGCAGACTCCTTTCTGAGGCTATTGTTTCCTTCAACAACAACTGTGCAGTAGGCATCACCGCTAACCGCGAAAAAATGCACCACAACCTGCACAATTCTCTTATGCTTGTTACTGCTCTCAATCCCTATATCGGCTATGAGAATGCAGCAAAAACAGCAAAGAAAGCATACAAAGATAACATTTCTCTCAAAGAAGCCTGCGTAGAGCTTGGCTTCCTTACAGCAGAGAGATTCGACGAGGTATTTCATCCCGAAGAGATGGTATAAGGAGTGTATAGAATGAAGGTAAGTTATTTTCCCGGATGTACACTTAAGACCAAGGCAAAAGACCTTGATATGTATGCACGTAAATGTGCAGAACTTCTTGGTGTGACTCTGGAAGAAATAGATAACTGGCAGTGTTGCGGAGGAGTTTTCACAACTGTGAACAACGATGCGGTAACAAAACTGTCCTCGGTGCGAGCACTTGATTTTGCCCGCAGCAAAGAGCAGCCCCTTGTATCTGTCTGCTCTGCCTGTCACAATGTACTCAAACAGACAAATCACGCAGTTCAGACCGGCAAGGCATTTGCTGATAAGGTCAATCTTTATATGGGAGCAGAAAACCCCTATGACGGCAGCACACAGGTTTATCATTACCTTGAGATGCTCCGTGACCTTGTGGGCTTTGATACTATCAGAGAAAAGGTAGTCAGTCCCCTTAAGGGTAAGAAGATTGCCGCATATTACGGCTGTCTTTTGCTTCGTCCCAACTCAGTAATGCAGATGGACGACCCAGAGAATCCTCAGATTTTCGAGGACCTTATCCGTGCACTTGGTGCAGAGCCTGTAATCTATGCAATGCGTAACGAGTGCTGCGGCGGTTATGTAACAATGGAGAATCCCGAGTTTGCAAAAAAGAAGAGCAAGGCAATCACAGATAATGCAACTTCTTTTGGTGCAGATATGATTGTTACCGCTTGTCCTCTTTGCAAGTATAATCTTGAGAAAAACGGGAACTCAGTTCCTGTTGTATACTTTACAGAACTTCTTGCAGAGGCTCTGGGCGTAAAGGAGGAGACTCAGAATGCATAAGGATAACACAAAACTCACACAGGAGATTATCCGTGCAAGCGGAGTCAATCCCTCAAAATGTATGAAGTGCGGCAAGTGCTCAGCAACTTGCCCTGCTTACGATGAGATGGAGTACCACCCTCATCAGTTTGTATATATGGTTGAAACAGGGGATATCGAGCCTCTGATGAATTCTAAGTCCCTTTATAAGTGTCTCAGCTGTTTTGCTTGTATTGACCGTTGTCCCCGTGGTGTTGAGCCTGCAAAGCTTGTTGAAGCAGTGCGTTTTGCTGTTATACGCCAGCAGGGTGCAGACCATATGACACCTGATGATGTGCCTGCAAAGCTTAATGAGGATCTTCCTCAGCAGGCAATTGTAAGTGCATTCAGAAAATACAGAAAGTAAGGAGGAAAAAACAAAATGCAGAGAATTGGCGTATTTGTATGCTGGTGTGGAAGCAACATTGCTGGTACAGTTGATGTGCATGCAGTGGCAGAGGCTCTGAAGAATGAGCCCGGTGTTGTTTTTTCCACCGACTATCAGTATATGTGCTCTCAGGCAGGACAGGACATCATCAAAGATGCCATCAGGGAACATAACCTGACAGGTATTGTTGTTTGTTCCTGCTCACCCCGTATGCACGAGGCTACATTCCGTAAGACTGCAGCAGCTGCAGGAATCAATCCCTATATGGTTGAGATTGCAAATATCCGTGAGCAGTGCTCCTGGGTACATAAGGATATGCTCACAGGTACCGAAAAAGCAGTGATTCTCGGCAAGGCAGCAGTTGCAAAGGTAAACCTGAACACACCTCTCACTCCCGGTGAGTCACCTGTTACCAAGCGTGCACTGGTTATCGGCGGCGGTATCGCAGGTATCCAGACAGCACTTGATATTGCCGATGCAGGTTTCCCTGTTGATATTGTAGAGTCAAAGCCCACAATCGGCGGAAAAATGGCACAGCTTGATAAAACATTCCCCACACTTGACTGTGCTGCCTGTATCCTCACACCTAAAATGGTTGACGTTGCTCAGAATGAAAATATCCGCATTTTCTCTTACAGCGAAGTGCAGGAGATAAAAGGCTTCGTTGGTAACTTTGATGTTACCATAAAGAAGAGAGCACGTTTTGTTAAAGAAGAAATCTGCACAGGTTGCGGTGCCTGCGTTGAAAAATGTCCCATGAAGAAGATTCCCAATGAATTCAATCTGGGTATGGATAACCGCCACGCAATCTACATTCCTTTTGCACAGGCTGTTCCCAAGGTTGCAACCATCGACCCCACAGCTTGTACTATGCTCAAGAAGGGTAAATGCGGTATCTGCTCAAAAGTTTGTACTGCAGGTGCTATCGACTATACACAGAAGGACGTATTTATTTCCGAAAAATACGGTGCAATCGTTGTTGCAACAGGTTTTAATCCCATCAGTATGGATAAGTTCGACGAGTATGCTTACAGCCAGTCAAAAGATGTTATCACATCTCTTGAGTTTGAGCGTCTGACAAACGCCGCAGGTCCCACTGCAGGTAAATTGCTCAGACCCTCTGACCTTAAGCACCCTCACACCATCGTGTTTGTTCAGTGTGTAGGCTCCCGTTGTTCTGCTTGTGCAGAGAAGGGCAAGGAGTATTGCTCAAAAATCTGCTGTATGTATACAGCGAAGCACGCAATGCTTGTCCGTGATAAATACCCTGATACAGAAGTTTATGTGTTCTATATCGACGTCCGTACTCCGGGCAAGAACTTTGATGAGTTCTACCGCCGTGCAGTAGAGGAGTACGGTGTTAAATACATCAAGGGTATGGTAGGCAAGGTTACTCCCGAAGGTGACAAACTCAAGGTTCAGGCATCTGACCTTATTGCAAATAAACAGCTTCACATTGATGCTGATCTGGTTGTTCTTGCAGCCGCTATCGAGCCCGATAAGTCAGCCCGTCCTCTTGCTACAATGCTTACAGCAAGTATGGATACAAACGACTTCTTCACCGAGGCTCACCCCAAACTCCGACCCGTAGAAAGCCCTACAGCAGGTGTGTTCCTCTCAGGTGCTTGTCAGGGCCCCAAGGATATTCCCGAAACCGTTTCTCAGGCATCAGCCGCAGCTTCCAAAGTTATCGGTCTGCTTGTTAAGGATAAACTCACAGGTAACCCCTGTATTGCAAGCGCAAACGAACTTATGTGTAACGGTTGTTCAACTTGTGCCAATGTTTGTCCCTACGGTGCTATTACTTACGAAAATAAAGAATTTATTATGCCCGACAGATCTAAGGCTGTACGCCGTGTGGCACAGGTTAATCCTGCAGTGTGTCAGGGTTGCGGTGCCTGTACAGTAGCTTGTATGTCAGGTGCTATGGATTTACGTGGATTTATGGGTTCACAGATTATTGCGGAGGTGGATGCAATATGCAAGTAAACGAATATAAGCCCTTGATTGTTGCATTCTGTTGCAACTGGTGTTCCTACGCAGGTGCAGACCTTGCAGGTAACAACAGACTCAATTACCCTGCAGAAGTCAAGATTATCCGCGTGCCTTGCTCCTGCCGTGTCAATCCTATGTTTATCCTCCGTGCATTCCAGCGCGGAGCAGATGGTGTAATCATCTGCGGTTGCCACCCCGGTGACTGCCACTATACATCAGGCAACTATTACACCAGACGCCGTATGGCTCTGCTGTTCTCTATGCTTGATTACCTTGGTATCGAGCGTGAGCGTACCCGTCTTGAGTGGGTATCTGCTGCAGAGGGTGCAAAGTTTGCCGCTACTATGAATGATTTTGTCGAGAAGGTAACAGCTCTTGGCGAGAATAAGAGATTGGAGGATCTGCGATGCAAAAGATAACACGTGATGTGCTGGTTGACAAAGCAGTTTCTCTGCTTGAAAATGGCACTGTTTGCGCTGTCCTCGGCTGGGGCAAGGGTGAGTTTGCGTACGATGTGACTCCCACTGTTTTTGAGAGTGCCGAAGAAATCCGCGAAAACTTCGTATGGAATGATTTCTGCGGTGCTAATTTCTCCAAATATTTAGTTTCTAAAACAAGAAAAATTGAAGGTAAAATTCTCGTTTTCCTCAAACCCTGTGACACATACAGTTTCAATCAGCTTCTTACAGAGCATCGTTTTGACCGTGAAAAGGTTTATGCAGTAGGTGTTCCTTGTGAAGGTATGGCTGATATTGCAAAGGTTAAGGCAACAGCAGGGGAGGGTATCTCCGCTATTGACTTCACCGATGCAGGTCTTTCTGTTACAACTCTCTACGATGACGAGCCCAAGGTTATTCCTTATGCAGATGTACTCTCTGAGCGTTGCATAAACTGCAAGAGCAAAAAGCACGTAGCATACGATGAACTCCTGGGTGAGAGCGGTGAGGTGCTTGAGTCTGCCCGTTTTGACGAGGTAGAGAGAATCGAGGCTATGACACCTGATGAGCGTTTTGCTTTCTGGCAGGGTGAACTTTCACGCTGTATCCGTTGCAACGCTTGCCGTGACGTATGTCCTGCCTGCACCTGTGAGAAATGTGTGTTTGATAACCCCAACTCAGGTGCAGAGAACAAAGCCCCTGCAAACTCCTTTGAAGAGCAGATGTTCCACATTATCCGTGCATTCCACGTAGCAGGCAGATGTACTGACTGCGGCGAATGCTCCAGAGTATGTCCTCAGAACATTCCTCTTCACCTTCTCAACCGTAAGTTTATCAGAGATATTGATAATTTCTACGGTGAGTATCAGGCAGGTGCCGAGGTAGGCTCCCGTGCTCCTCTGGTTGACTACAACCTTGAGGATTTAGAGGCTTGTGATGTATTTGACAGGAGGGATAGTGAGTAATGCGTAAATGTTCTTTAAGTGTTCTTGACACCCTCTTTGCTGAAATCGCAAAGTACAATACTCTCTATATTCCTGCTTCAGATAACGCAGGTGGTGCAAAGTATACAAAGTGGGAGGAAGGTACTCAGTATCTTGATACTCTCAACACAGTTAAAAGCCCCAAGGATTTCTTCTTTCCTCACACAGAGGATCTGATGGAGTTCAAGGTTTCAGGCAAGAACATTGAACTTCTTGATATCAGAGAAGAATCCGAAGACTTCGTTGTTTTCGGTGTCCGTGCCTGTGATGTGAAAAGCTTTGATATTTTAGACAGGGTTTTCCTTACTGACCCTGTTGACAGTTACTATGCATCCCGCCGTGAACACGGTGTTATCATCTCTCTTGCCTGCACACGTCCTGCTGAAACCTGTTTCTGCACAACCTTCGGTATTGACCCTGCAATCCCTGCAGGTGATATCAGTGCATGGAAAACAGAGGACAGCCTCTATATGCAGGCTAACACCGAAAAAGGCAAGGCTCTTCTTGAAAAACTTGATGTTCTTACAGAAGATTGCGATGATATCCAGGTTGTAGCCCAGCAGGAGAAAATCCGTAAGATTATGGATAAACTTCCTCTTGCTTCACTTACAACCGATGGCTTCGGTGGCGGTAAAACCCTGGAACTTTTCGACAATGAGAAATGGGCAGATCTTTCTGAATCCTGTCTCGGTTGCGGTACCTGTACCTTTGTTTGTCCTACCTGTCAGTGCTA